>CAYTMD010000479.1:0-5173 GCA_964438685.1 uncultured Acidobacteriota bacterium | reverse complement strand
TCGCCACTTTCTTCGATTCTCAACTTCCCAACCCGAAAATCTTGTGGATCAGCCTTACCAGCGCCGCGTTTTCCGGTTCTCCTGCCCCACTCTTAAGCTCCGTGATGGGCCCGTGGAGAATTTTATTCATGATGCCGCGGGTCAGAGCGTCCACCGCTTGGCGCTGCTCGGGAGTCATGCCTGCCAGCCGGCCCTGGTAGCGTTCCATTTCCGTCGCGCGGATCGCATTCAGACGGTCCTCCAGGGCCACGATGGTGGGCACGACCTCCCGTGAGGCCAGGCGCTTCAGCGTCTTTTGGACTTCCTCCTGGATGATCTGCTCGGCCCAAACAGCTTCGTGCTCGCGTTGTTTCTTATTGGCCTCAACGACGTGGCCCAGATCGTCGATATCATACACAAAGACATTATCCAATTCATTTACGGCAGGGTCCACATCGCGCGGTACCGCGATATCCACAAAGAAAATGGGGCGGTTCTTACGTACACTCAGGAGTTTTTCCACCTGATTCTTGTTAATGATGGGCTGAGGAGATCCGGTGGAGCTGATGACGATGTCCGCATGGGAGAGGTGTTCGTAAAGATTCTCAAAGGGTACGGCTGTTCCATGAAACGCCTTCGCCAGTTCCGCCGCCCGCTCGTAGGTGCGGTTGCTGACCAGGATATTGCTGGCGCCGCTGCTCAGCAGATGTTTGGCTGCGAGTTCGCTCATCTTGCCGGCGCCCACCACGAAAATGGTCTTGCCCTGGAGACCGCCGAAGATTTTTTTTGCCAACTCCACGGCCGCATAGGAGACGGACACAGCCGCCGTTCCCAGTGCAGTTTCACGCCGCACACGCTTGGCCACCGCCAGCGTTTGGTTCACCACGTCGTTCAGGGTGCCGTTCATCGCCCCGGCGGAACGCGCCGTGGCATACGCCTGTTTCAATTGCCCCAGGATTTGCGGCTCGCCGAGAATCATGGAGTCGAGGCTGGAAGCCACGCGGAACAGGTGCTTCACCACGTCCTGCTGCCGCAGGCGGTAGAAGAAATGCGCAAACTGCCCCAGGTCACAATGATGATGATCCGCCAGAAAACGGCGAATGATGGACTCCGCATCAACTTCGTCTTCAGCGGAGGTTGTTACTTCTACCCGATTGCAGGTGGAAAGAATCATCCCTTCGCGGATGCCCGCGCGATGCACGAGATCGGATACGGCTTCAGTGAGATGGTCTGCCGGGATGTTCATCTTCTCCCGGACTTCCACCGGCGCCGTGCGATGATTGATTCCCAAAAGGGTAAGGTTCATTTTAGAAACCGGGACTCGGGGTTAGGGCCTTGGGGTTCGGGATGCCCTGCGGAATTGTTTTTCCGAGTCCCGAATCCCGAATCCCTAATCCCGGGTTTTACGGCATTTCCCGCAATTTCGGAATGTACCCGTGCTGCCCGCTTAGCAGGCTGATGCCAACAAATGTTACCAGAATGGCTACGAACCCAAAGATCGCGAAGTAGGCAGCGCGCCGCCCATGCCAACCACCACTGACCCGTGTGGCAAAGAGCACGAGGTAGATCACCCACGTCACCATCGAGGCCAGGATTTTCGGGTCGAATTCCCAGGGACCTTTCCACGTGCGGCTTGCCCAGACAAATCCCGTAAGGATGCCGACGCTCAGAAAGGGAAGTCCCAATACCAGCGAGCGGTAGTAGATCTCCTCGCAGACCTTTAGTGATGGCAGCCGGTAATAGAAGCCTCTCGGTGCTTTGGATTTCAGCTCGCGTTCCTGAATCAGGTACATCACGGCGGCGACAAACGTAAGGAACAGTGCGGTGTAGCCGAGGAAAATGGAACTGATGTGAACCAGCAACCAGCCGCCGCGGAATGCCGAGGAATCAAAAGAACCCACCGGACGAAGCACGGAAATCAGTGTGAGCAGGAAAACGAGCGGCAGCATGAAGAGACCCAGGGAAACTATGCGATAGCGAAGGTAAACGAAGAAGAATGCGAGCGTCACCATGAAGGCATAAAACGATAGAGCGCTCCGAACGTCTGTAACCGGCAGGCGGTGGATGCGTGCGGCTTCGATTGCCAATGCCGCGGCATGTGCTGCCAAGCCAATCCCCAGTGCCCCCAGGGAAGCAGGGGAAAGCGACGGCCGGCGCTGTACCACTGAGGGGACGATGAGCGAGATTCCCAAGGCGTAAAACGCGAGCGCTGTCCACAGGCAGGCATCGTGCATAAGGGCTCCAAAAGGTTAGAGGCAATCTTGAAGATTATAACATCCCTGGCATGTCGGGCTGGGGGACAAGTCTGATTAGCGAAAACCGCCTTGAAGGCGGACATGGGAAGCGTAAAGGGTTTCTCTCATTTCGGATGGGATGCCAGCACCTTCGCATTCAAGTTGTCCAGCAAATCCAAAATGTCAAACGCCTGTGATGTTCGCACCTGAACGCCAAACAGGCTGCGGGGGTCTTGTGGATATGAAACAGTGTATTCCGCGTCCCCAAACAGGGTTGAAAAGAAGGCGCGGAATTCTCGATCCGCCGCCGCGCGAGTTTGCGAGGTGTTGGGAGCCAGAAGGCGATCATTGATGACTATTTCCACCTCGTGACCATTGAACTGGACTCTTCCGTCCAGGCGCGGCTCGGATTCCAGACGCCGGCAGGCAGTCAACGCAGCTTGTGTTGCCTGAATCAAGCGATCCTGGTTGGTGCCCTTCAATGGCGCTTTTCGGTTGTAAAGAACGCCCAGCCGGCCGCTGGTGTTATCGAGACTATAGTTCCCCTGGTGTCCGACCAGCGCCACGCCCGGGCCCGCGCTGACGTGCCGGTAATCCGCGACGTCCAGCAGGAGTTCATCGCCGGCCTGATCTTGGATCCAGCTATGAAAGACCGGAACCAAGGCCTCAAGGTCAACTTCTCCCGCGTTCTTAACCAACAGCTTTACGTTCACGTGCTGGAATTCCATGGGGGGATGTCTCTCCTCTAAGCGACGCTGACCGTTCCCAAGCGGTTGTAGCAGGCATGGGACGCGTCAATAAACAATTGTGCTTCATCAATAAGGTAGCGAGCCGAGTCAGGCGTGGCCGGCCGGTTCGAAGCTTCGTGGGCATCGAATAAGTATTGGGCGAACTTTCCGCCCGCGAAAGAATCGAAGAATTTCTGGGTGTCGTAGAACCGAGTGGTGAACTCACGAACGATTAGGTCCGGGTCGTCGGGGACGTCCGGTAGTTCCAGCTTCACCAGTGCCTTGGCCGCATGGATTATCGCCAGGTAGGCCGTCCGGGCCGATTGCTGGAAGTTGCCTTTCTCCAGACTCAATTGTGCCTCAAAAACTTCGCGCTCGGCAGCGGCGAGATCGAAATCGATTGCCGAAATGACTTCTCCCGCGCACTCGCCCACGCCGAGGTCGCCCAAGCTATACTCGCGCGGGTCTCCCCAGTCACTGAAGAACGACCGGTTGGCGCCATCCGCAGGCAGCCGCGTGAGGTCTTCCAGCAAGGATTTGATTTCCACCTTCCCGATGCGCTTGATAAAAGCCTGAAAGCCTTCACCGCTTTTGCGGTTGGCCACATATCGTTCGGTCAAGCGGGTCACCACCTGTGGAATATTTTTGGACGGCACTGCGACAACGGGCATGCCGTATGAACCGGCGTTATTCTCCCATTCACCGCCCAAAACCACTTGGAAGTGGGGGACGGCGAAGCCAGCCATTTTGCGGCTGACGCCATAAAAGCCGATGTCCGCCACGTGATGCTGGCCGCAACTGTTGAAGCATCCACTGATTTTGATGTGGAGGTTCTGCACCGCAGCGTCCAGAACTATACTTTGCTCCACGAGCCGGTTGCGAAGTTCCGCTGCCAGGCCTCGCGAGGATGAGATTCCCAGTTTGCAGGTGTCGGTGCCGGGGCAGGAGACAATATCCACTATGGTTCCAGCTCCCGGCTGTCCCAGTCCCACAGCATCCAAAGCCGCGTGGATGTCCACCAGGTCGCGATTGCTGACCCAACGAATAACGAAGTTCTGTTCGACGGTCGTGCGGATGGTCTCGCGCGTGAAGCGGCGGGCGATGTCGGCGAGAGAGCGAAGTTGGTTCGCGGTGATGTCACCCAGAGGAAGCGTGGCCGTAACCGTGGAATACCCTTCCTGGCGTTGGGGCCTCACGTTGGTACTGTGCCATCGCGTGAATGCCTCTGAGGGTGAAGCTGGAGTCTCGCCCGGCGTGTGGAGCGGCTCCTCCTTTGAATCACGGGCGCTTTCCAGATACTCCAGCCATTTCGAGTCGGGAGGCAGGGTCTTGCGCTCCTCCCAAACCAGTTCCTTGAATTTTTCAATTCCCAAATCATGAATTAGAAACTTTATGCGGGCGCGATTGCGATTCTTTTTTTCTCCCAACCGGGCGAAAACCCTGGCGATCGATCGGGCGAGCGGCCCCAGTTCCTCGGCGGGCAGGAAGGGGTCGAACAGCTTCGCCTGGTAGGGAACTGTGCCCAATCCTCCACCCACGTACACCGCAAAACCGTGAACTTCCTTTCCGTTTTCGGTGCGCGTAACGCCCACCACACCAAGGTCATGCATGTTCGCAAGTCCGCACGCATGCTGCACACACCCGCTGAACGATGGTTTGAATTTCCGGCCAAAGCTCTGGCAATCCGGGTGGCCGAGCAGAAATCGTGAAAGCGCGCGGGCGTACGGAGTGACGTCGAAAACTTCATCTTGGCATATGCCGGCAAAGGGGCAAGCGGTAACATTCCTGACTGTGTTCCCGCAGGCTTCGCGGGTGGTAATTTTCGCAGCGGCCAGGCGGCGCATAATCGTAGGCGTATCGTCAATGTGGACGTAATGAAGCTGTACGTCCTGCCGAGTTGTGATGTGGGCGATTCCGTCAGAGTACTCTTCCGCAAGTTCCGCCAGGGTTTCAAGTTGTGCGGCGTCCAGCCCCCCGGCGGGAATCTTGATGCGTTGCATGCCCGGAGCATCCCAGAGCGTATGCGGCCCTTTGGTTAGTTGCCCGGAGGGATAGGCGAACGCTTGCACCTTTTTGCCGTCGTGCCGTTGGCCATTGTCGTAACGCTGACCGTAGACGCCCCGGCGTAGCCGCGTTTCCGCGATAACCCGTTCGTCAAGCTTCCCAAGTTTTCTTAAGCCCAATTCCGCTTCGAAGACGTCAACTTCGTGGGCCAGGTCCTCCGGCATCTTG
>CAYTMD010000478.1:0-5173 GCA_964438685.1 uncultured Acidobacteriota bacterium | reverse complement strand
AAAGCGTCATCTTTTTGTTTGTTTTCATACACATTCCGGCTTCGTTCGTCATTTATTAACATCTTTTTTTCGTACCCGCTCCCAACGCCACGATTCTCCCTCCGCCGCGACCATGGAACCTCCCCCTGCGTCGGATGATTTGTCTGGTGTTTTCCGCATCGGTCTGGGCCTTCGTCCTTTCCCCCGGCCACCCGGTGGAGGTGCTGCGTTCCGCACCCGTCCCTTCGATACTAGCCTAACGCCGAGCCCACCTGCTTTGTCAACAGATTTCTTATCCTTTTTCCTACCCGTAGGAAAAAATTCTACAAAATGCCCTTCCGATTTACTACCGGTTGGAAACCGGCGGCGCGGCTCGCCGGCGAAGGTGGAAGCAAGTGCGGACCTGGGGTTCAAGGTCCGCGGCCTTGCATCCGGAATGACACAATCAGGTTTAAGTCCGCGCACATTGAAGTCGTAGCGCGGACCTGCTTTCCAAGGTCCGCGGCTTTTCATCCGGAATTACTCCATCCGGCGGGCTGGCGCATGGCGAGCACAGCCATGCGACTCGTGATCCTCGCCGCGTGCGCGGATACTTTCTGTGTGCTCATCGACGGACGGCACTTCAAGCCCCCGCTGCCTTAATCATTTTTCGAAACGCAGGGCTGCGCTCGCCCTGCGCCAGCCCGCCATGACGTTAGCGGGAAGACACCCCTATAGAAACCAGCCATTAGACTGTATATATATTGATTAGTATAGCGGTATGATGTAGTCTAATCAAACGCTGGGCGCCAAATGACTGACAGCCGCTAAAGACATATCAACCCGGATGCTACCAGCCGTTCAGAGGATGAACCATGAAAATCATCTTCAGCCGTAAAGGGTTTGACAAGGCAAACGGAGGTGCCGCGAGCCCCATATTCCCCGATGACCGAATCTGTTCACTGCCGATACCAATCAATGGCCGTATTGGCTGGGACCCGAGATACGGGGAAATTGAGTTCCCTAAAATCAACGTCGGGAAGGTTGTAACCGACCTCACCCGGAGACATGCGAAGCGATACACGGGCAACAGTCATGGGCATCTTGACCCCGACCTTCGGGCGGAAGCCCTCGTCAGGAGGAACGGGTGGTTGCCCGCTTACGGCCCCGGCTGGCGTGCACAATCACACTTGGCGAATAATGGAGTCGGCATAGGTGATGTTTTCCTATTCTTCGGATGGTTTCGGCGGGTAACAATGGAGGAAGGTCATTGGCAATTTGTAAGGGGAGAGCCCGATATTCACCTGCTGTGGGGCTGGCTTCAGGTAGACAAGATATATCATGAAATGTCGAATTGGACGAAGCTTCCACTATGGGCCTATTACCACCCCCACGTTAACGAGGATGACGAGTGGCGTGCAGAGCAGGCAGGAGAGTATAACGACACGCTATATGTGGCGAGAAAAGGCCTCCACCTCCCGGGCTTGCCGGGACATTTCCCCGGCGGGGGCGTCTTTAAATGGTATCACCCAAAGCTGCAATTGACCGAACCAGGGAAAAGCCGCCGGGTTTGGCGTCTGCCAGCGTGGATGTACCCGTTTCCCAATAAGCCCCCCTTGACGTGTCACCCCGACAAGAAACGGTGGAAAAAGTCCGGCAGGAAAGTGCTGCTCACGACCGTCGATATTGGGCAGGAATTCGTCCTCGACGCCGACTGTTACCCCAAAGCATATCAGTGGCTCACAGAGTTGTTTAGAGCGGCGGCTTAGGATCGCTTTCCTCGCCCGCAGAGCGGCGCCCTGAAACAATTGCTAAAACAAATTCATTCAACCACAGAAAAGGAGATTCCGTCATGGCAAAGAAACGCCGAGCCAGCGTTACCAGCGTCACAGCCGTCCTGCCATATTCAATGGACTTAACCAAGCTAAAGGCGGGAAACAACCTTCAGTTCCAAGTGAGGATTAACGAAGAACTTCTGGGCACCTTAATCATGGGCCGAGGCAGCGTAGAATGGTGGCCCAGGGGTGCCTCGGTTAACGTGCTGCGAAAAACATGGAAAGCCTTTGCTGATTTGCTCGATAAGCAAGTAAGGTAGGGGGTGCACCTGCCTTGACGACGGAAATCTTGGTTTGGCCAAGCCTTTGTATTGAATCGTGACACTTCCACGGTCATGGACACCTCCATTGGGGTTGGGTTTCGGAAAATTGGTTACACTGATTCACCCTAACCTCTTCAATCCACTCGCGATGCAAGAAAGCCTTACGACTTGCTGCGAACGGCAACCCCCATGCAATGTGTCAAAGCGGAACTAAGCGTACTATTCGTACCAAAAGCAGCCCATAGCGGTCGGGCCGATTCGGATTGAGAGGAATGAGAGTCATGAAAGTTGCCGTAATGTTCCAGGACATTCACCATGTAGGCCAGACTGAAGGAGACAGGAATACCTACGACGTGTTCAGAGGTGAGAACCAGTATTTGATTGTTAGTCCGGCACGGAGTGGGGGTTACTACGTTAACCTGGTGAGCTCAGAATCCATCGACGTTATTGCTAAAGCCTTCCGAGGACAGAAGGTAACAAGCCGGCTAGTTAGAGCTAAAGGTCGCAGACCTGACTTGTTTGACAGTTCGCTGCGGGCGCTCAATTCTCTCTATGTAATGTCTGTGCTGAGACGGGCGAGAAAACTGAAGCAGCGCGATGGCAAATCCATTGTATTCAAAGTAAAGTGAGATTCGCGGCTTGGCAGGATTCAGTCGCCAGTCGGCTGTCCCACTTGAGAGGGGCGAAAATCCGTGAGAACCTCGCGCAGATGGCTATTGCTCTTGTTGAGTGCGCTCGCGCTAACAGGTTGTTCTGGTTCAAAGCAAAAAGAGACTGAAGACGCAAACGGCGGAAGGGCCACAGTCCCGGCAAAGACAACGCCGAAGCCGTCGATGGGCAATATCGTCGGCACTGCCCAGTTAGCAATGAAGAGCGGCGACGTAAAAAATCTCGCCTTCGTTTCTGTGCAACTCGTCCAGCAGAAATTTCAGTTGCTAACGTCTTCAGATAAGGAAGCAATTGCCTTTGACGTGGATGAGGGAATCAAGGCGGAACGATTGGGCTTGATGACATTGGATGAATTCGAAAGGAAAACGCAAGCGAAGTCGGATGCAATGAACGCCTTCAGGGCAGGTTTGCCCCAAAAGACTGCCATTCCCACATGGGGTACAACCACCACGGATGGGAGTGGCAATTTCAGGTTCGATGGTATTCCGCCCGGCATCTACTACGTCAACCTTGATACAACGGTGGCCGTGAACTACATCGGCTGGTCTGTCCAGGTTCAGGTAGACGCCGGACAAACCGTAAGGGTAGACCTCAATAACACTAACGCCGAGTATGCTTATTACTAATTGGCCGCCAAGCGGGTAATCGGGGTTCGAAGGAAAGGCGGGGTGATGTTTGTTTTCGGGCAGCGAGAATCGTACTGGGAATTGCCTTCCGAGAGTTGCTGTAAGACGGGGTTATCGGCGGGTAGATGCCTCGGGAAAAGGGGCAAACTTAGGGACTGCGCATTATTAAATCGCACAGCCGTCATGACGATTGGGACTACTCTCTCTGCCTCAATAACACCTCGCTTGTGCAGCTTATTCACGCGCAGGCCCTTAGTAGGTCACGGTCACAAATCACCCAACCAGAATTTGCAGAAGTCACGCCCCAGCATAGAACAAGTAGCAGCCTGCGTCCGAAGCTGAGCGGTGCTCACACAGTTTGAAATCGGCTACCTGGAAACTCGCAAACCTTCCAAATTTCCTCTATATAGAAACAAGTATATAGAGGCAACGTGGAAGGCCGACTGGCGCATGGCGAGCACAGCCATGCGACTCATGCCTCCCGTTGCCGTTCGTCTTTGAATCCCTGTTTGTGCCTTTCATGATTTAGTAATGGGCAAGACGCAGAGCCTAAAATACGGGCTCTGCGCCAGCCACAAGGCGCCGGAGTCGCGACATGCCGCACAGTATACGCCTTGAACCCGCCCGGGCAGCACGTCATTTGAGGTCGCATCATTGGCGAGCCTCGTGAATCCTCTGGAACGTACCGCAGAGTAATTTGTTTCGGCGACAAATAACTCTGCATTGCAATACCGTATAATCTTGTTTTCTTGGCAAACATTTTTGCGTGCTGGTTGAAGGTGGGAGGTAGAGGGAAGAGACCCCTCATCCGCTTCGTACCTCAGCACCTTCTCCCCTGGGAGAAGGTCGGTTGTTAAACTGCCCTCTCCAAGGGGAGAGGGGTCTCTTCGTCCGCCCACGAAGATTTGGTTGCGGCCCGCGCCGCGCTGCGCTACGCCGCTCAATATTCCCGCGTGGTCACAATGCCCGGTTGCGGCACGGGATATCTGCCGTTGGCATCGGCAATGAGTGGCGCAGGGGAATCCATGGTGAACTTGTCCACGCCGGGCGCCATTTCGTGCTCGCAATTCAGCAATTGGTCAAACGTGATTTCCCGCCCGGTGTGGGCTGCCATACGGCCCATGCTTGCAACCAGGCTGGCTTCCACCCCGCGTTTGACTTCGTTGTACGGCTTGTCGTCGCGAATGGCCTCCACCAAGTCGTTCCATTCGTTTTGATAGGGATCCTTTTCTTCGGGGCTCACCTGAGATTCCCAAAGCATGTGATCGGTCATCATTTGACCTTTGTATAAGCTGGAAGGTTGTCCGCAATCACCGTGCTTGGAAGCGATCCCTGATCCTCTCGTGCCCTGCAGGGTGCTGGTATAGATCTGCTCGCATCCCGCAATGGTCCGCCCGTCGAAAAAGAACTTGGTGCCGTCGGAATAGGTGTATTCCACCGAATAAGTGTCGAAATTCTGGTCCACGTAGGCGACGCCTTCGGGGCTTAGCTTGTAATGGCGGCCCCCCAGCGCCTGCGCCTTGACCGGCCATTCGTTCTTCATCCATCCGAGATGATCGACGATGTGGATGTAGAAGTCATTGAAGCAGCCGCCGCTGGCCCAAATGAAGCTGTGGAAGCGCTGCACCTGGTAAAGCAAATCGCTGATCCCGGCAGGTTTGGGAAGCGAGGAGAAATATCCGCCGGGCCCATGCATCCGGTAACCCCTTTGCAGAATGACCTGCCCGATCGCGCCGTCATGGACACGCTTGGCCAGCTCCTGGAGCGCCCGGCTGTGACGCGACATCAATCCCACCCCTACCTTGAGGTTCTTGGCGGAGGC
>CAYTMD010000477.1:0-5179 GCA_964438685.1 uncultured Acidobacteriota bacterium | reverse complement strand
TGAAGGTCGAATCTCCCGAGTGGCCCTGGATTCGCAGGCGGAGATGTGGAAGCAGTGCGGGGTCGGTGGTGATTTGGAAGCAGACCGCGAGCCTGGCGTACCCGGACTCCAGAGACACGGTGGCGAAATACATGTCATTGATCTCATGCCGGGGATGAACGATCAGTTCCACCGGACGCCACAGACCGGCCGTCACCGCGCGGGGCATAATATTCCACCCGAAAGAGTGGGGCGCCTTCCGAATCCAGATTTGCTCCATGTTGGTGGGCTGGGCGGTAGCCCATCCGGGATCGTATTGTTTGTCGGCGGCCTCGAGGACGGGCGACCGGAGGCGGACGGTAAGCACGTTGGGCCCGTGTGCGTTCAACTTTCCCGTCACGTCAAACTGATGCTCAATGAGGGCGTTCGCCGTCTCCCCCAGTTTCTTTCCGTTTAACCAATAGGTCGCCAGACAATCCACGCCGCGGAAATGCAACTCCAGCCGCTGCCCAGCCGCGCTGCCCGGCGTGGGAAATTCGCGCTGGTACCACCATTCGTACAGTTCGTAAGGTCTTAACTTCAGGATGTTCTCGCCGAAATAGAGATCGGCCGGCAGCTCCCCTTTCCGGGAAAGATCCAAGGCGGCCTCACCCGGGACCAAGGCTTCGATGGGCGGCAATCCGGAAGTATTGAGCTGGTCGGGGCCGGTGATTGGGTACTTACCCTGGGGGAAGTAAAAGAGTTTCCATTTGCCGTCCAGGCTGATGCGACTGGCATTTCCCGACGGCGAAGGGGTTGCGGTTGCGCCTTGATGCGGCGCCTCCCGACCCGCGGGAGCTCCGCTCAAGGAGGTCTCGGCGTTCGCCACGCTCATGCTGGCCACTCCCATGCCCGCCGCTCCCACACTCCCGATAAACGCCCGGCGGCTGATCCCCGGCTTGACTGCTTCGCTTGATTCCCTGGTTCTTTTCATGGACTGCCCCCGTCAAGGAGTGAAGTTGCCTCACTGCGGCTCGCTCCTGGACCCTTGCTCCTGAATTCCCGTTTGGGATTTACGGTCGGCTGGTAAAATGGTCCTGACCAGCATCCGCTGCCATGGCCGCTCTGTCCAGCCCCTGGCCCTTAGCTCCTAGCCCTGTCCGTTGGGCCCGGCGGCGAACAAGTCGCGATACTTGTCGGGCAGGGAACGCGGGTGACCTTCGCGGTCAGTGATCACGTGGACCGTTTCGCCCTCTGCCAGGAGTTCATCCGCGGCTTGGCGATAGACCTCATAGCCAAAGATCAGAACGCGTTTACGGATTGCCTTCAGACAAGTCCGCACCAGGATGTCATCGTCATAACAGGCCGGAGCCTTATAGCGGCAGCGAACTTCCGCCACCATGATATACAAACCGTCCTGCTGCTCCATCTCGCGATAGGCAAAGCCATGTTGCCGGCAAAAATCGGTCCGCCCGATTTCAAACCAAACCAGGTAATTGGCGTGGTAAACCACTCCCATCTGGTCGGTCTCAGCGTAACGGACTTGTAGGGTTTTGGAGGTCCACTGGGTTAAAGAGTCCATATATTTTGGATTTTGGATTTTGGATTGAGCTACGATGATTTGCTTCCGTCCCTAGCTCCTTGTCTGCGGCGGTTAATTCGCGAATCCAAGTCTTTCCCTCGCAGTGTATAACAATTCCGCGAGTTCGCAAATCGCGGCCCATCTTGAAGAATGCTTAACAGCGGCCAAGCTTCGCCTCTCGCAGGCGTGTTCTAATCCAAAATCGGAAATCTAAAATCCAAAATTACAGCAGGCTCTCGCCGCCGCCATCCACGGGGTTGGCGAGAACCTGGCGAAGGCAGGCGAAGAACCCCCGGAGGAGGGTTTCGAAAAAGCGGCGTTGCTCCTGGACGGGAAGAATCTGAACCTTCACATTGGCGTCGCCGGACCGGTCAACTTGTTGGAAGAATTCCTCGGCAGTGGGCCACGTTAACGTAACGTCGGGATGCTTGGAGGGTCGCCGCTCCACTTCGAACTTCCCGCGGCGGATGTACACTGACCACTCCAGTTCCCAATCCTCGATAATCCACAGCGTAATGATTTCGGATTCACGGATCTGCTGCCGCAAGGGCTTATCCCGACCGGTCAGAATAAATGCGCGTTGGATAATTCGCCGCGCGGCGCGCTTGGAAAGCTCCGTTGCGGGGTCTTGCAGGGGTTGCGGTTCTTCCGGCACTGGTTTATTGAGCATAAGGTTTAAAACTGTACCACTTATCTGGCAATCAGATGGCAAAAGAACGGTTGAGTGGAATTTCAACGGCCCGCGACGTTTCGCGCCAACGGTGCGCTGCGCAGTGCGTGTACACGCTGGACGCCCGTGGCGATCAGATCACGGGAGGGGGCAAGGGCGTCGACCAATCCCATCGTCAAGGCTTGAGTAGCGGGAATTCGGTCCGCGGTCAGGAACATCTGTAGCGCTGCGGCTTTGCCGAGCAAATAGGGCAATCGCTGCGTGCCACCCCAGCCCGTCACCAACCCTAAAGCCGCCCCTGGGTGCCCAAATGACGCATCGTAGCTGGCTACCCGCCCATGACAAGCCAACGCCAGGTCGAGTGCTCCGCCCAAGCAGTACCCCCGAATGGCGGCGACCACGGGTAAGGGGAATGTTGAAATGCGGCGGAAAACGCTCTGCCCGCGTTCGGCGAATTCGCGCGCAGGGAGCCCTTCCACCGCGGCAACTTCCTCAATTTCGGCACCAGTGGCAAAGGATTTCGCGTTCGCCGCAATCACCGCGCCGCTGAAGATTCCCGCCGCTTTAACATCTTCCAGAAGAATATCGATCTCCTCCAAAACCGTGGCAGTGAGGCGCGGATATCCTGCGGAGAGCGGAAACTCGAGGATGGCAACGGAATTATGGCTTGAGAGTTCCATGGGAAAAGCAGTGGTTAGTGGCTAGTGGTAAGTGGCAAGCAGGGTCGCAGTGATTTGATTGAGTGCCGAAGTTAGCGCAACTGTCATGGTATTTCGGGGAAATTTACGACGCGCGACTAACCACTATCCACTAACCACTAGCCACTTTGTTTCTGATGAAATCAACGATGGTCTGCGTTGACGCGCCGGGCTGAAAAACTTCCGCAACGCCGGCTTGCTTCAATCCCGCGATATCCTCGTCGGGGATGATGCCGCCGACAACCAGCAGCACGTCATCCATGCCCTCGGCGTGCAGCAAGTCACAGATGCGCGGAATAATGGTGTTGTGGGCGCCTGACAGGATCGAGATCCCGATGGCGTCCACATCCTCCTGCACGGCGGCATTGGCAATCTGTTCGGCAGTCTGCCGCAAACCCGTGTAGATGACCTCCATGCCGGCATCGCGAAGGGCGCGTGCCACAATCTTGGCGCCGCGATCGTGTCCGTCCAGCCCGGGCTTGGCAACTAAAACGCGAATGGGATGTTCAGTCATAATCTATCCAAACAGCGACTTCAAATCGAGCAAGAAACCCGGGAGTAGGTCAGAATCTTCGAGCGTCTCATTTTCACGGCGAACAAAGCCTGCGCCGTCGGCACGAAAAGCTTGCACTTCACGTGTCTTGGGATAGAACACCCATACCGCCTTGGCCCCAGCGGCGAGATACTGCTTGACCTTCTGCGTCAGTTCTTCGGCGAGATCGTTAGGCGACACAACCTCAATGGCTAGTGCCGGAGCACCCTGGATGCGTCTGTCCAAATCAATCTCTTGCATCCGGCTTGCCGGGACGAAAGAAACATCCGGAATCCGCACGATTTCGGGACTGAGTTGGTAGCCGGTCTCCAAGAAAACTCTTCCGAGGTGTCGCGGGTGAATGAAATCCCTTAGCGCAGCCGCAATGTTGTCTCTTACCCAATTATGTCTTGGCATTGGCTCGGTCATGGTGACAACTTCCCCCTCGTTGAGTTCATAGAGGATTCCTTCTCGAATAGGGAGCTGATCGAACTGCTCGACCGTTAACAGGGTCTTGGTTGCCATGTGACACTCTCCCTTTAGTTCTACTCCTAGTTCATGGTTGGTGTAGCGCGGACCTGTTTTGTAGGCCCGCGGCTTTTCCTTGCTGCCATTTGTTGACCCTCGGCGCAAGTTCTATCGAAACGCCGGCTCTTCATACGTCCCGAAAACTTTGCGCAGCACGTCGCACATTTCCCCCACGGTGGCATATGCTCGCACGCATTCCAGGATGTAGGGCATCAGGTTTGCGTCCGTCGCCGCAGTGCTTGCCAGTGAATCGAGCGTTCGCTGCACACGGGCATTATCCCGCTTTTGGCGAACTTCCTCCAGCTTTTTGACCTGGTGCCGCGCCACACGGTCGTCAATTACCAGCAGTTTGATGGGGCGCTCTTCCTGCGACACGAAATCGTTGACTCCCACAATGATCTTTTCCTTGCGCTCCACCTCTTTTTGGAAGGCATAGGCAGCATCATGAATTTCTTTTTGGGGATAGCCGCGCTCGATGGCGGGGACCATACCGCCCATGGCGTCGATCTTCTGGAAATAATCGTAGCAGGCACGCTCCGTCTCCAGGGTTAACTTCTCAATGAAGTAGGAACCGGCCAGGGGATCGACGGTATTGGGTACGCCGCTTTCGTGCGCAATAACCTGCTGGGTGCGCAGGGCGATGGTAACTGCCTCTTCTGTCGGCAGCGCCCACGCCTCATCGAGCGAATTGGTGTGGAGAGACTGCGTCCCGCCCAGCACCGCGGCAAGCGCCTGCAGCGTGGTGCGAACAACATTGTTGTAGGGCTGTTGCGCGGTCAGCGAGCAACCGGCCGTCTGCGTATGAAAGCGGCAGAGCCACGAACGCGGGTTGGTGGCGCCAAAACGCTCGCGCATCACACGGGCCCAAATCTTGCGCGCCGCGCGGTATTTCGCCACTTCCTCGAACAGATCGCTATGGGCATTGAAAAAGAAACTCAGGCGTGGGGCGAATTCATCCACCGGCATTCCCGCCCGCTTGACCCACTCCACGTACTCGATTCCGTCGCGCAGGGTAAAGGCCAACTCTTGCACGGCCGTTGAGCCCGCTTCGCGAATATGGTAACCGCTGATGGAAATCGGATTCCAGCGTGGGACCTCGCGCGCGCCAAAGGTAATGGTATCAACCACCAGCCGCATGGACGGTGCGGGCGGGTAAATGTACTCCTTCTGCGCGATGTATTCTTTCAGGATATCGTTCTGGGTGGTGCCGG
>CAYTMD010000476.1:0-5186 GCA_964438685.1 uncultured Acidobacteriota bacterium | reverse complement strand
TCTACCTTCCGGGTCACAACCACACCCACCGGACCAATTCCCTCCCCCGCCAGACGCGCCGCAAAGAGCAGCGTCATCATGGAGAGCCCTGCTTTGCTTACACAGTAGTCGCCCCGATTGATGCTTGCGGTATAAGCCGACATCGACGAAATGGTGATGACCTTGGGCCGTGGGCGCGACGCATGTTCCGCCAGTCCCGAAAGCCAGAAATTTGCCACTGCCTGCGTCAGGAAATAGGGCCCCCGCAGGTTAATCCGGATCAGGCGGTCAAAACTTTCTTCGGTGGCTTCCAGCAGATCTTTACGTTCGGACGGCGCAACGCCGGCGTTGTTCACCAGCAAGTCAATCCAGCCGAATCGTTCAGTCACCGACTTCAGGAGTTGTTCGCGGCCGCTAGTGGTGGAAATATCGCCGGGAAACGTACCAAAGGTGGCACCGGAACCGGGCGGCGCGACTGCCTGGCACAAATGTTGGCATTCCTCCGCGGCATCGCGGTTCGATGCGTAATTGATGGCGACGCTGTGGCCGGCGCGGGCAAGAGCAAGGGCAATGCCTCTTCCGATTCCCCGCGACGCACCTGTGACTAAAGCAATGGGTGATGGCATGATCATTTAACTCATCTCAGATTCGAATTCTTAAAAGGCACAGAACAAACCAGCGAATGTTGATGCCCAAATTCCGATCGGCTTCCGCATCCTTGCTGTAGATAAGAAAGTGGGCGCCGTTGATCATCGCAAAAGTCTACCACAGGACCCACGGTCCTCGACGCTACACCTTGGAAGATTGTGGAGCCGCCCTTCAACGCCAGCAAATCAGTTTCAATTCCGTCATCTCTTCCACGGCAAATTCCGGGCCTTCGCGTCCAACGCCGCTCTTCTTAACGCCGCCATAGGGCATGTGGTCTGCACGGTAGGCTGGCACGTCGTTGATAATTACGCCCCCCACGCGCAACTGGCGGGCAACTGTAAACGCCTTGGCAATGTCCCGGGTACACAGCCCGGCCTGCAGTCCATATTCACTGGCATTCACAGCATTGACAGCCTCATCGAGCTTTCCATAACTGTGAATCGCCACCACAGGTCCGAACGCTTCCTTACAACACAGTTCCATGTCAGGCGCGACATTGATAAGAATCGCCGGCTCGATGGTAGCGTTCTGACGTTTGCCCCCGGCGATAAGTTTGGCTCCCGATGAGCGCGCCCGCCCGATCCACTGCTCCACACGCTCGGCCTCGCGCTCATTGATAAGTGACGAGATCTCTGTGCTGTCGTCGAGGGGATTCCCAATTTTAAGCTTCTGGGTGGCGGCGACAAATCGATCGACAAATTCATTCTGGATGGATTCCTGAACGTAGATGTTCTGCACGGAAATGCAAACCTGCCCGGAATGAGCGAAGCTCCCGGTGACGCAGCGCGGGATCAGCATCTCGAGGTCGCAATCCGGTTCGAGTATGACGGAAGAATTCGAGCCCAATTCTAGCGTGGCGCGGCGGAGCCCGACCTGAGCCCGAATCTGTTCCCCCACGGGGACGCTGCCCGTAAAGGTGATCATGGCAACACGTGGATCGTTGATCAGCAGCGGCCCCAACGTTCCTCCCGGCCCCGATACCACATTGTAAGCGCCGGGGGGAGCACCCGCTTCCTGAATCAACCGCGCCAGCCGCAATGCGCTGAGAGGAGTGTTTCCAGCGGGCTTGTGCACCACACTGTTGCCCGCCGCCAAAGCCGGACCAATCTTGTGCATGGCAAGATTCAGCGGAAAATTGAACGGGGTGATGGCGCCGATGACTCCCAGCGGCTCTCGCACCGTCATGGCCCAGCGCCCCTTGCCTATGGGGGCGGCCTCCATGGGGATCACGTCGCCCCGCAGATTGCGGGCGGCACTGGCGGATGCGATCAACGTTTGCACAGAGCGGTCCACCTCCGTCCGCGCCTCGCGAATGGGCTTGCCGCATTCACATGAAATCAGCAGCGCAAACTCGGCAGCATCACGCTGTAGCAATTGCCGCATGCGGTCGAGCAATTCGGCGCGTTCGTACTGGCTGAGTTTCGCCACGGCCGCTGCTCCCGCTTGCGCCGCGGACACTGCACGTTCCGCTGTCGCCGCATCCGCGTCATAAACTTCCCCTACGGGCGTGCCGTCATAAGGCAGGGTGATGGTGCGTCGCGAGGACGTGCGCACCCACTCGCCTCCGATCAACATGGGGAACGCTTTCTTTTCGATCGACGCTGTGCCCATACGTCATGTTCCTTTTACGGATTGATCACAACCTTGTTCCGGCCGGGAGTACCCATCACCTCGATGGCCCTGGCAATTTCGGCCAAGGGGAAGCGGTGCGAGATGACCTTCTCGGGATTCACCACTCCCCTCTCGATCAACCGGATGGCATTCTCCATCGCCAGCGGATTCGTGGAAAAGCTGGAGTCCATCCGGGCTTCCAGAAAATGCATCAAGCCGCCATCCAAAGTGAACTTTTCATGAGTGGTAATTCCGAAAATGTTCCAGCGCGTGCCGCGGCGCAAAAGGCTGACCATCAGATTAACGGCCTCAATGGGTCCCGCGGCTTCCAGCACCAGGTCGGGCCCACGGGGAAGAATCTCATACAGCGCGGATTTCACATCACCGCGCTTCGGGTTCAGGGTATGTGTCGCTCCCAAGCTACGGGCGGTTTCCAGGGCGTGATCGCTGACGTCCACGGCGACCAGCCGTCCCGCACCCGCTGCCTTGGCAACCATTAAACAGTACATGCCGATTCCGCCGGTGCCGATGATGACCACATCATCGCCAACCCGCATTTCGGAATATTGGATGATGCCCTTCCATGCGCCGCTCAGGGGTTCTGTCTGGCACGCGGCGTCGAAGCTCACACCGTGCGGCTTGGCAAAAAGGGTGTTGGCGCCAGTCACCATGTACTCCGCGAAACTACCCGGCCGTACGTCTTCCGGACCGTCGCCACCTGTTGTATACATGTGCTCGCAATAGTGCGACTGGCCCATCCGGCAGTAATGGCAATGTCCGCAGTAGCCGCTGGGGCAAACAATGACCTCGTCGCCCTCCTTCAAGCCGCGCACGTGCGCTCCAACCCCGGCCACCACGCCGGCGGGTTCGTGCCCGGGAACAAGCGGGAATCGCACATTGGTACGGACGCCTTTGATGGCTTTGTAATCCGTGGCACAAATTCCGCAGGACTTTATTCGCACCAGGGCTTCATCGGGCCCCGGCTGCGGAACAGGCCGATCTTCCAGCACCAGCTTATTAACATCGTATAAGACCGCGGTTAACATGGCTTCCATCCTCTATCTGAAAGTGCAGGATTGCGACCTGGCCGCGCAAGTTGGCGGTGTTAACTCGCCTTGCCCTCAGGCGGATTGAGTTTCTTCACCAACTTCGCAACATTGCCGGCAAAGTGCCGGATGGTGTCGATTCCCTCCTGGTCTTTCCACACGTCACCGGGAAGACGTCCGAACACCATATTCCAGTAAGTTGATCCCGGTACAATCATGTCGTTAATAAGGAAGAACATCAGCATTTCCTGGAGAGTTAGCGTCTGGCCGCCACGGCGCGCCACGGCCACAGGTCCGCCGACCATTCCCGCAAGAAATTTGTTGGAGTGCATGGAAACATAACCGATGCGTTGCAGTGCGGACATCACGTCTCCCCGCGCCGTGCCGAAGTAAACAGGAGAACCCACAATGAGGCCCTGCGCGCCGCGAATTTTTTCGATGATTCCGCTCAAATCGTCATGGATGTCGCACTCGCCGGTTTCCGAACATTTTCCGCAGGCGGTGCACGATCCTATGCTCATCCCAGCGAAGGAAATCACTTCGGCTTCCACGCCTTGCTCCTGGATCACCTTGGCGCATTCACCCATGAGCTGCGCGGTGTTGCCATCAGGTTTAGGGCTTCCACTCATTAAAATAGTCTTTGGCATGATTCCAACTCCCCAGTAGATTTATCGAACCGCATATTCTGCACCTTCGGCGCCCGCCGGCACGATTAGATTGCCTGAGGGCAACGCGGCGCGAATCGCTGGCGCAAGGGTGGGGGAGATCGACCCCTAGTGGAAGCTTAGGGCGCGAAGCGCAGGCTAAAATTATGCTCGTCTTAAATAACTGGAGAACCGCTTCCCATAAGGTCCGACGGGATGATCTATCTGGACGCCCGCCGAAGGTCACAGGTAGCCTCTTTTGTTGCTTGACAAGGCTAGCCCTCAGGATATACTTGAACAGGGGACGGGTATCCGCAGGCGAAGGGAAAATGCTATCAACCCATGTGGAAGCCCAGGGGGGAAATCGCAGAAGGCGCGTGGTGCAGACCAGTGGACGTGACAGATGGATGGTCGGGAAAGCAGCAGGAGTTGCGAGAAAAAAGGGGGGGGGACATACGGTAATGCAGCGCTGCGAACACCCACTCTTTCCATGATGTCTATGAAACAAAAAGAGTTATCTGAAAACAGACCAATCTTTGCAAATTCCCATGCGATTGAAAATAAACGAGTTATTAAATCAAGGCAGGAAAGGCAGAAAGAAAATGCGGGGGGAAAATATGAAGGGATGTTTCGCGATGTTGTTGAAAACACATGTAGAAAAAATGTCTGGTTTCGGCCTTTCCGGGATATTATTGAAAATAAAGCACTTAAGCCGTCTCTTCCATGATGTTTATGATAATAAAGGCAGTTATTGAAAATGGAGGGAAGCGTAAGAAAGGAAGCAGCTCACTGCTTTGGAGAACGGGATCACATGACATCCACGACGAAGGCGTACGAATTGTGCACCTACCCGTCCCCCCCAATACACTTGAGTTTCACGGTAATCAGCCCAGTGTCCGTTGCGGCGGATAAGTTACAATGAGAGATTCCGTTGGCACCGCCATAGCCGAGCCTGGCGAAGTTTGAACGTAATGCCGCCATCCTGGCGATTCAAGACCGGCAGAAAGCCGGCGCTGAAATGGGGAAACACCGAAAGCCCACATGCACATTCCTGATGGCTATCTCAGTCCGTCGACCTGCGCGGTTCTGTATGGCGCTTCCGCGCCGTTCTGGTACATCGCATTGCAACGCGTGAAGGCAATTTTGACCACGCGGCTGGTCCCGCTGCTGTCGGTCATGGCGGCCCTCTCCTTTGTCATCATGATGTTCAACCTGCCCTTGCCCGGCGGCACCACGGGACATGCGGTGGGAGTGGCGA
>CAYTMD010000475.1:0-5204 GCA_964438685.1 uncultured Acidobacteriota bacterium | reverse complement strand
CTTTGAGATGCTCGGGGTGCTCAACGCCCATGTCTCCCCAGAACAGAATCTTGCGGTGAAAGGGACTCAGGGTTTCATCGATCTTGCGAAGGTAATCGATATAAACCTTGCCGTAGCTCTCTGCCTGGACTTCCGCCTTGGTCCGGCCCTCACCCAATTCCTGCGTTTCATCGGCACCGATATGGAAGTAGGGGCTGGGGAAAACCGCCGCCAGGTCGCCGAACATCTTGCCAATAAAAGTCAAGGATTCCGGCGAGGTCGGCGTGAGCACGGTGCCGTAAGGCACTTCAACCAAATCCTGGAATCGCTCATTCTCGAGCGCCAGGTGCAGGTGCCCAAAGGACTCCTGTTCCGGGAGCATGGTCACGTGATACTGCGCGGCGAACTTCACCAGTTCCTTCGCTTCTTCCGGAGTGATGGCGCCCCCCGGAGCCGCGACGTTCGGCAAGCTCGGGTACGCGTAAGTGTTCTCCATGTAAGGAGAGTCTACGTTGATCTTGTATTCCGCCAGCAGCGTGATCTCCCGCTTGAGAGAAGCCAGCGTGGGAATGGGACCACGGCTGATATCAAGACTCACTCCGCGCCAGCGAATCGCCGGCCAATCAACGATCTTAACTTCGGGCGACTCCGCTCCACCGCCTTTTACCGGATGGAGCAACTGCCGCAATGTTTGCACCCCATAGAAAATGCCCGCCGCCGTTTTGCTCACAATGGCGGCTTCATGGGATGTAACGACCAGGACGTAGCCTTCCTCGTCGGCTTGAGGAGGAAGCTGCAACCCGGACTTCTCCAGAATCTGTTTGCCGGCAGCGCTATCAGCACGCGCCAGCACAATGCGCGAGGAACCCTTCCCCTTGGCTGCCGTCACACCATCAAGCGTGCTCAAGTCGGCGGAAAGAAGCGACGCGGCAAAGCGATCCTCTTCATTGTTACTGGTGACATCGATACTGACGTGCGTCCCCACGGTGAATACTCCCTGACCAAGCTCGAGCTGATTCGGGTAGGGAGTAAGAGGCAAGCTGGCCGGATAAGCGACCACACCGGACAATATCAGAGCGAACAAAAATGCAGAGAGTTTCTTAGACACGGTGAAACTTCCTCCTGTCGGCCTAAATGTAATTTCTCTACTGACGGGATAAATTGCCAAATCTCCTGGAGCCTAACTCCAAAAGTGTAATTCGGATCTACTTCCCTCGCCCCCTTGGGGGAGAGGGTGGCCCGCAGCCGGCGCTCTCACCAGCCGGGGCGGGGCGGGTGAGGGGGTCGCTTGAAACCCGTTATCTGAATGATTGGGAAGCACCCCTGGATCGCAAGAAATCCGCTCAAGCTTAACGCTGATTGCCGATCGGTGAAGGCTAATTTCTTCTACCGCGCCATCCAGCCGCCATCGACGGTGAGGAGCGTGCCGTTCACATAATTGGCAGCGGCGGAGGCCAAATAAACCACCGCACCCTGCAAATCCTCCGGTTTGCCCCAGCGGCCAAAGGGAATCCGGGTCAAGATAGCAGGATTCCGTTCCGGGTCAGTCTGCAAAGCTACGTTCAAGTCCGTGGCGATGTAACCGGGAGCAATGGCATTCACCTGCACGCCCTTCCCTGCCCACTCATTCGCCAGAGCCTTGGTAAGCTGCGCCACGCCACCTTTGCTCGCCGCATAACTGGGCACCAAAATCCCACCTTGGAAAGACAACAGGGAAGCTATGAAAATGATCTTGCCCGCGCCGCGCTCCACCATTCTCATGCCAAATTCGCGGCTGAGGACAAATTGCGAATTGAGATTGACTTCCATAACCTCGTCCCAAATCTCGTCCGAATGCTCTGTCGCGGGCATGCGCCGAGTCGTCCCGGCGTTGGCAACGAGAATATCGATAATGGGAAAGTCGGCGATTACGCGGGCGGTGAGTTCGTGCACGGCTTTGCGTTTGCGAAAATCACATTGATAGGGTGTGAACTTGCGGCCTGCCTGGACAACCGCCTGGTCCACTTCACTGCCGCTCGATTCCAGTGATTTGCTGACGCCCACGATATCGGCACCGGCTTCCGCCAAAGCCACAGCCAGTGCCTTGCCAATGCCGCGCCGACAGCCGGTTACCACCGCGACCTTGCCTTCTAATTTAAATCGATCGAGTATCGCCATAATTAATTAGCCCGCACTTTGTAGCAGACCTACGCCAGCATTTCGCGAGGTAAACTCGCCGCCACGTTATTCATTTGCTCCCCTCCCGCTCCACCACATGGTCGAGGAACGCAGCAAGTTCGCCCGGGAGCGGTGCTTCAAACTGTACCGGAGCGCCGGTTATTGGGTGCGTGAAAGCCAACTTTGCGGCGTGCAGAAATGTGCGCGGCAGGGTGGGCTCCTCGCTGGCACCGAATCGCAGCTTGGCGGGCGCGCCATAGGTGTTGTCACCTACCACCGGATGACCAAGGCTCGCCAGATGCACGCGGATCTGATGGGTGCGGCCGGTTTGCGGCATCGCTTCCACCAGCGTGAAATGGCCGATGCGCCGCGCCACGCGGTATTTCGTCAAGGCTTCACGAGGAGCGATTCCGCCCGTCTTCATTCGAGTGCGCCGCCGCGGGTCCCGACCCACGGGGAGGGCGACTTCTCCACTGTCAGCTCGCACGCGTCCGTGGACCAGCGCCACGTAGGTCTTGTGCACTTCGCGCGATTTGAACTGCTCGCTCAGACGGCGGTGTGCGGCGTCGTTCTTGGCCACGATCACCAGACCGGAGGTCATCTTATCCAACCGGTGCACAATTCCCGGCCGCTGCTCGCCGCCCATTGTGGATAAACCACCAATGGGGGCCATATGGCATAACAGAGCGTTAACGAGGGTGCCGGACTTTATGCCCGCGCCGACGTGAACCACCATTCCGGCGGCCTTGTTAACCACCAAAATGTCCGAATCTTCGTAAATGATGTCCAGCGGAAGGTCTTCCGGCGTGGCGTGCAACTCTTCATGCTCGGCGCGGACGGAGATTGCCGTCCCCGCGTCGATCACTTCCCCGCCCTTCTTCGCCGGGATTGTGCCAAGCATCACCAGTCCATCGCGGATCAAGCGAGAAATCTGGCTGCGGCTCCAGTCCGGCATTTGCCGCACCAGGAAAAGGTCAAGCCGGTCGCCAGCGGCCTCTGCCGGAACCACGAACTGTAGCGTTTCTGCCATGTGAACTCGAGAAGTCAGGAGTCAGGAAACAGGAGCCAGGAGATTGAGTCAATTTGTCATCGGGTCATCGAATCATTTGAAGCCGCTCAATGCGGCGATGGCACGGTGACTCATTGAGTCAATCGCAGGAAGCAGGGGGAACTCATTCTGACTCCTGACTTCTGACTCCTGTCTCCTATTCCGAAAACAGCACCTGCAAAACAATCAATCCCGTTCCCACCACGATGGCGCTGTCGGCCAAATTGAAAGTGGCCCAGTGATAACCGCGCACGTAGAAATCGAGAAAGTCCTCCACCTGTCCCCAGCGGATGCGGTCGAAAAGATTGGAGAGCGCGCCGCCCAAAACCAGCGACAGGCCGACGCCCGTTTGCCAATGCAGGTGATGGGACTTGACCACAAGGGTCACAACCGCAATCAGCAGCACTGCGGAAACAACAATCAGCAGGGGCGTCTTCCACCAGACAGACGAATCCGCGAAGAGGCCAAACACCGCTCCGGAATTCTTGGTGCTGGTCAGGTTAAAGACCCCCTTCACGACGGGGACGACCGTGCGGTCGGGAATGCGGCGTTCCACCAGGATCTTGGTCATCTGGTCTGCCGCAAACACCAGCACGGCGACTACGACCATCGAGATTTTGGATTTTAGATTTTGGATTTTGGATTCCCCCATCCGTCTTTTAATCGGTTCATCGGGTGATCGGGCCATCGGGTCATTGAAAACCCAGGCACGATTCACCACAGAGCTCGCGTAGCGCGGACCTGTTCTCTAGGTCCACGCTACCCTTCCGTTCTCCGTGAGCCTCAGTGACCTCTGTGGTGAACTCCCTTCTGGGCTGCGGAAGCCACAAGACCTGTGCGGGCGGGTCTTGCCCTCCACGACCCATGAGTGGAGCTAATTTCGCTTGTTGCCAGCCACTATCCACTAACCACTGATTTTCTCGATCTCCTTCAGTGCCGCCGAGCATCGTTCGCACACGGTGGGATACCGTTCGTCCTTACCCACCTGTTCGGAATAATTCCAGCAGCGATCGCACTTCTGGCCGAGGGCTTTCTCGATCTTCACGCTCAGGCCCTCCAGCCCCGTGGCGGTTGCGCCCTCCACCGCCTGTTGAGCAATCTCCACCTGCGACACGATGAAGAATCCCGGCAGAAATTCCCGGTACTGTTCCAGCAGCGGCAGAAGGTTGCCGACGACATGTTCCGATAGACTAGTCGACGGGGTTGGTATCAAATCGTTTTCCGCTGGATCAGTGGCCACCAGGATCACGCGAGCCTCCAGTGCGCCGCCGATAAACTTATCTTCCCGCGCCACATCGAGCGCCTTCAGCACTTCTTCCCGCAGGCTGATCAACCGCGGCCAGTTTTCCATCCGCTGCAGATGCTTTTCGGAAAGTCCGGCGCGCAGGTCCGCCGGGGAAACAAACTTGGCCAGGTGAACGCTCTTTTCCCGCAATTGTGGTGCGGGAAGGTGCTTCCAAACCTCATCCGAGGTAAAGCACATCAGCGGCGCCAGCACGCGCACCAGGGCGTCGGCAATGCGGTAGAGCGTGGTTTGCGCCGCCCTTCGCCGCACCGAACCCGCCGGCGCGGTGTACAACCGGTCCTTCAGAATATCGAAATAAAACTTACTCATGTCCACGGTGGCAAAGTCATACACGCCGCGGTAAACCTTGTGAAACGCGTATTCACCGTACGCCGCCTGTGCGCGTTCCAGCAATTCCGCCGTCCGCACCAAGGCCCAACTATCGATCTCTTCCAGTTGGCTCGGGTCCACCATGTCTTTGGCGGGATCGAAATCGTACAGGTTGCCCAGGCAATAGCGGAAGGTGTTGCGCAGCTTGCGATACGCTTCCGACAGGCGGGTGAGCATGTCCGCCGAGATGGAGACATCCTCGCCAAATTCCACCGACGCCGCCCACAGGCGCAGAATCTCCGCCCCGTGAGTTTTGATGACCTCCTGCGGCTCAATCACATTGCCGATGGATTTCGACATGGCGCGGCCCTGCGCATCCAGCACCCAGCCGTGCGTCAGCACCTG
>CAYTMD010000474.1:0-5206 GCA_964438685.1 uncultured Acidobacteriota bacterium | reverse complement strand
AGTTCAAATTCATTGAGCAACACGCGTGGATTCCCTCCATCGGCGCGCAATACCACCTGGGTATTGATGGCATCAGCTTTCTGTTGATCATGCTCACCACGGTGCTGGGATTCATCGCCGTTCTTTCCTCCTGGACATCCATTCAGGAGCGTGTCGCTGAATACTACGCCATGTTCCTCCTGCTCCAGGTGGGGATGCTCGGCGTTTTCATGTCGCTGGACTTCTTCCTCTTCTATGTTTTCTGGGAAGTCATGTTGGTTCCAATGTACTTCATCATCGGAGTGTGGGGCGGGCCCCGCAAGCTCTATGCCGCCATCAAGTTCTTCCTTTATACGCTGGCCGGTTCCGTCCTGATGCTGCTGGGAATCCTGACGCTCTACCTTAACTACACCACGCCCGACGGCGCGCACACCTTCGATATTACCGAGCTCATGAAGCACTCGCACGCCTGGCCCCTGCATTTGCAGATTTGGGTGTTTGTCGCGTTTGCCATCGGTTTCGCCATCAAGGTGCCCATGTTCCCGTTCCACACCTGGCTGCCCGACGCTCACGTCGAGGCGCCCACAGCGGGCTCGGTGATCTTGGCGGGCGTCTTGTTGAAAATGGGCACGTACGGGTTCATCCGCTTCTCACTGCCCCTGCTGCCGGATGCCAGTTCCAATCCTACCGTCGTCAAGGTGATGGTGTGGCTCTCGCTCGTTGCCATCGTCTACGGGGCGCTGGTCTCGTTGATGCAGAAAGACATGAAGAAGCTGATCGCCTATTCCTCCGTGAGCCATTTGGGATTCTGCACGCTGGGGATTTTTGCCTTGAACCCACACGGCTTGCAGGGAAGTGTGATTCAGCAGATTAACCACGGCATTTCCACCGGGGCGCTCTTCTTGATCGTCGGGCTGATCTACGAGCGCCGCCATACGCGCGAAATCAAGGAATTTGGCGGACTCTCCAACGTCATGCCCATTTATGCGACGCTCTTTATGATCGTGATGCTCTCCTCCATCGGCTTGCCGCTCCTCAACGGCTTTATCGGTGAGTTCACAATTCTGCAGGGCGCTTTCGAAGCGAATTGGCACTGGGCCGCGGTGGCCGTGTCGGGAATTGTCCTGGGCGCTGCCTACATGCTCTGGCTTTATCAGAGGACCATGTTCGGGGCCTGCGAGAATCCCAAGAATCAGGTCTTAAAGGATTTGAGCTTCCGCGAAATCATGACGCTGGTCCCCCTGATCCTCTGGGCGTTTTGGATCGGCGTATACCCCAAGCCGTTCTTTAATGTGCTGGAAAAGCCCGTCAACGCCATTGTCGAGCAACTCAATCCCAATTTCTTCAAGGCGCCGCAAGCAGCAAGCGTTGCTCCGGCTTTGCCCGCGAGTGAGCGCTCCAATCTCCCGGTGTCCGTGACTGCGGCAGGAGCGAGCCATTAATGGGGAACGCATTCTTCCAGCTAAAGGACTATACGGCCATCAAGCCGGAGATCCTTCTGACCATGTTCGGCTTGTCCGTTCTCCTGTTTGATTTCCTGCTGGATAAACGCGACAAGTATCTCAACGCCGTACTCACCCTGATCGGTTTGGGTTTTACCTGCTTGCAGCTTGGCTTCTTCTGGCATTACCACTGGGAGACGGTCGGTTTCAGCGGCACTTTCACCCTGGATTCGTTTGCCATCGTCGCCAAATTGATCATCGCGCTGGCCACGGGCATCGTCGTTCTCATTTCTGTGAAGTACCTGGAGATTGAGGAAGCGAACCTGGGAGAGTATTACGCCCTGCTGCTCTTCGCTGCCGTGGGAATGATGTTCATGGTCTCGGGCAGCGACCTGATCGTCCTCTTTATCGCCCTGGAAGTGATGGCGCTGTGCGAGTACATCCTGACCGGATTCCTGCGAGGCAGCCGGCGATCCAACGAGGCCTCGGTTAAGTTCTTCCTGCTCGGTGCGTTCTCTTCCGGTCTGCTGCTTTACGGCATGTCGCTGCTTTACGGAATCGGCGGCTCAACGAAATTAAACGTCATTGCGGAACGCCTCCGCGACCGGCCGGCGTCCGACCCCTTATCCTGGGTTGCTCTTATTACCCTGCTGGCGGGAATGTACTTTAAGATTGCCGCGGTACCCTTCCATCAATGGACTCCCGACGCTTACGAAGGCGCGCCCACATCGATTACCGCCTTTATTTCGGTGGCGCCTAAGGTTGCCTCGTTCGCCTTTATCATTCGAATCCTGTTCATGGGATTGTGGCCGTTGCGGGCGGAATGGCAGGGCCTGACCATCGGGGTCGCCATTGCCACCATGACCTTGGGCAATCTCGCGGCGATTACCCAGGACAATATCAAACGATTCTTTGGCTACTCCACGATTGCGCACGTAGGGTACCTCCTTCTGGGCCTTATCGCCGCCGCGGATGGAAACGGTGACGGCCTCCTGGCCATCGTGATCTACCTGATCGTTTACGCATTCATGAATCTCGGGGCGTTTGCCGTTATTATAAACATGCGACGAAAAGATATGATTGGGGACGAAATTAACGACCTTTCGGGCTTAATGTCGCGTGCGCCGGGATTGGCCCTCATGATGCTCATCTTTCTTCTCTCCCTGGCCGGAATACCCCCTACCGCGGGATTTATCGGTAAATATTTCATCTTTCTTTCTCTGATCGAAACGGGCCATTATTATTTAGCGCTGCTGGGAGTTGGCTATTCCGTTGTGGCGCTGTATTATTATTTCCGGATCGTTGTCGTCATGTTTATGAAGAGATCTTTGGACGAGGTTCCGTTTGCCACCAGTTTGGCCCTGCGTATAGCACTAGGGGTGGCTTTGGCCGCGACTTTATTAATCGGAATCTACCCGCAGCCGATAATAATGATTGCGCGTGAGGCGGTTCGGCCGTTCTTCTCCTAAACGGGAGGCATTGTGCCCATGACTCCGGGCAAGCGAATGGGTCTATGGGAGAAAGTTGGATATTACTCTAGTCTTGGCATCATTCTGCCCGCCGGCGCAGTGGGCGGGCTCGGGCTGGGCTGGGTTTTGGATCGATGGCTGCACACCTCACCGCTCTTCACCCTAATCCTGTGCTTGGTGGGTGCGGGGGCAGGAGTGATAGATATTCTGCGGGTTCTGACGCGAGCAGAAAAACAAGATGACGCAGACAAATCCAACGATGGATCTGGAGCAAGCTGATTCACGGATGCCCCGCTGGATGCTCGCCCTTGCTGGGTTGGGCACGCTGGGCATCTTGCTGTCCACTCATGTGCGCTTCGGAGTGGGGTTTGCAGTCGGTTCCGGACTTGGAATTCTGAATTATCTTTGGTTGCATCATATCGTTGAAGCATTGGTAAACGCGGGAAGGGTGCGGCCATCGAAAGCGGCCCTTGCCAAGGTTTTCCTCCGATACCCCTTGATGTTTGCGGGGGTCTATCTCTTCTATAAATCGGGGTGGTTGCCCTCTACCGCTATTTTGGCGGGGTTCTTCGTGCCCGTGGGCGGGGTTCTGATTGAGGCGCTTGTCCTGCTCCGCGACGGCTGGAAGGATCCTGCGTAATACAAAAGGTTGGTTGATCATAAAAATATGGAACATGAAATCTGGTTCACAGCAATCTTGAATAAAATCCTGGGCGGGCCGGTAGCTGCAGGTCTTGCCAGGTTGGGTCATCCCGCAGCCAACGCCGCTCATCCCATCCCCAATTACATGGCGATGGAGATTCTGGTGACCCTCATTATCCTGGTTGGGGCAATTCTATTGCGCCGCCAACTTTCCGTGGAATCACCCGGCAAATACCAGGCGGTCATGGAGACGGTCGTGGAATTCATCCGCGACATGAACGAGGAGATCATCGGCCACGGTTCTTTGCGCTATCTCGCCATGATTGGCACCTTCGGAATCTTCATTGGACTTTGCAATATCGTGGGATTGATTCCCACCCTGCAGACACCCACCGGCCATATCGAAGTGACGCTGGGTTGTGCGGTCGCGGCGTTTCTCTATTACAACTTTCAGGGAGTCCGGCAACAGGGGGTTCTGGGGTATCTTAAGCATTTGTGCGGGCCAGTCATGATGATGGCCATTATCATGTTTCCCATTGAAGTTGTGGGGAACGTGGGCCGCCTCTTGTCCCTTAGCGTCCGTCTCTATGCCAACATGTTTGTGGGAGACATTTTGGAAGCAGTGTTCACGGGCCTGGTTCCGATAGGGGTTCCGGCCGTGTTTATGGCCTTGCACTTGTTTGTTTCGGCTTTGCAGGCCTATATCTTCATGTTGCTGCCTGCGATCTACATCAGCATGGCAGTTACATCCGAGCACTAAACTATTTCGCAGGCCGGGAATCGCCGGGTCTGCCGACATTATTGTAAGACCGCCAGTGTGAGTCCCGCCTGTACGAGGGAGGGTGGGAAACCACCTCCTGGCGGAAATTATCGGAGCCTCAGCCTCCCTCCGGGGGGGACGGGGCTAAAGGAGAAACAAGTGAAACGAAGCGTAATCATGTGGTTGACTGCGATTGCCGGCATGCTGCTTGCAGCGCCAGCATTCGCACAGGAAGCAGCGACGAAGGCCGCCAGCGGCGGGGTAAATTGGGTGGCGTTAACTTCCGGTTTCGCCATGGCGATTGCCTCGGCAGGCTGCGGCTATGCCCAAGGGAAAGCGGCGTCGGCGGCGTGCGAAGGTTTGGCCAGAAATCCGGGAGCCCGGGCCGGAATCCAGTTCGCCCTGATCCTTGCCCTGGTCTTGATCGAGTCGATGGCGCTCTACACCTTTGCCATCATCTTCATCAAAGTTATCTAATCTCAAGTGCTGCGCCAGTTCGGACAGAGGGGAGGCTTCGGCCTCCCCTTTGTATTTGGGGCAGATTTTCTGTTGAGGTCTCGACCGTCTCGCCGAGCGAGTGCGGTCGGTAATTGGCCAGGATCCCCCATAGGCGTTAAAAAAACGGCTCGCGGTACCCGAAAGCCGGTGACACAGTCTTTGATGAGAAGCGCTGGACCACGGAGCGTATTCAGCCACGGAGTGGCGCGGTCATCTAGCCCACGGCGAGCCAGCCGTGGGAACGTTTGCGGGAACATTAATGCTTTAAGCCCCGTAGGGGCGTTTTCAGGATGACCCGACGGCGCCCCTACGCCCGGATTATTCATGAAAAGGATAAGCGGAGGGACGGCTTTAAGAATGTTTCACACGGAGTCCACGGAGTGCTTTATCGATCGAATTACCGAAGCGTTTGACCA
>CAYTMD010000473.1:0-5209 GCA_964438685.1 uncultured Acidobacteriota bacterium | reverse complement strand
GGCGCGGACGGCAGGGCCAGACAGATCCGCTCGTTCGCCTCGTGAGGACGCGTCACTTAGAACCAGAATCTTTACGCGCAATGGTGTAGGCATCGGGAAAGGAGTTTAAAGGTTAAAGTTTAAAGGGTAAAGGGTTATCCGCCCGGCCTTTAGCCTTTACACTTTACCCTTCACACTTTAGCCTTTTATGCTTACTCCGCGTCGCGGTTGGCTTCGTCCATCATCCGCAGGCCTTCCATCATCAGGCCCTGGGTGGACATGGTCGTGGTATGTTCGGGGGAATTTTTCTGGAAATCCACTTCCCAATCGCCATCCACCCAGGCCAGGATTTTGAAAACTGCGGGGTCGCCTTTCAAGTCGCCGCAAACGGCGTGGGTAACATTGCCTTCGCTGAAATAGAGCGTGCACACCTCGCCGCCCGCGCGCAGCATCAGGGAGCAGGTTTTGCGGCCCTGTTCAAGAGTCTGCATCCAGTCAATCAAACTGATTTCACTGAGCTTCCCCTTGATGCCCGCGCCGCCGCCCTGTTTTTCCATGCGCTGCTGGAGCAATCGCGCCGTGATGCGACGGGCCTGCTGCAACAAGTCGCGAGCAAAGAAGGGCTTGACGAAATAATCTTCCACGCCCTCCAGAACCATGCGCAGACGTTCGTCAATCTCCTTTTGTGAGGCGAGGAAGATAAAGGGAATGTTCTGGGTTTCTTTGCGCGCCCGAAGTTTGTCAAAAAGCGCGCGGCCGTCCATAACCGGCATGGTGTAATCGGAAATAATCAAGTCCGGCTTGGTATCAATCGTCTTCATCAAAGCATCGGCGCCGTCCGTGGCGGTAACGATCTCGCCACACTTCTCCAGGGTCTGGCACATCAACTGGAGGATGGTCGGGTTATCATCGACGACGAGGATTTTGATGGTTGACGACACGCGAAACCTTTCCGTTAGGCGTCAGGGGTCAAGTTCTAAGTGCTTGGCGCTTAAACCAGGAGAAAGTCTTAAGGGTAAAGTGTAAAGGGTAAAAGCTAAAGGACCAATCGAAGTACCCTTTACCCTTTATCCTTTACCCTTTCTCTCGCACGCTTCGCTTTGGCGTGATAGTGCCCGCTTCTGCCGCCGCTCTTTTCGAGCAGGCGGAGAGCGGAAATTTCGATACCGTGGTCAGCCGCCTTGCACATATCGTAAACAGTCAACGCCGCCACAGCCGCCGCGGTTAGGGCCTCCATTTCGACTCCGGTGGGGCCTGTTGTGCGAACTGAAGACGAAATCTCAACGCCATTCTTACAGAAATTCGCCTGAACATCAATATGACTCAATAGCAGAGGGTGGCAAAGAGGGATCAGTTCGGAGGTCCGCTTGGCCGCCGCAATTCCCGCCACGCGCGCAATCTCCAGGGGATCGCCCTTGGGATTGCGCCGGGCGGCGCGCAACGCGGCGGCGCTCATGATAACGCGGACACTCGCCACCGCCTCGCGCAAGGTATCGGGCTTCGAGGACACGTCCACCATTTTGATGCGGCCAGCGCGGTCATAGTGAGTTAGTTTTGTTGCCATTTCGATACGCAGTGACGAGTGACGAGTGACAAGTGACAAGCAAGCAATCTATCGAACCCTCGACTCATCATTCGCCAATCCACCAAACACGTGCCTTTCTTGCTTGTCACTCGTCACTTGTCACTCGTCACTATTCTCTTGCCATCACATCCACCCAATCGCCCGCTGCCAACTCGGTTTGCTCGGGGTGTATGACAATAAAGCAATTGGCCGCGGCCACTCCCACCAGATCCCCTGAGCCCTGCCAGCCCACAAAACTCACTACGGGCTCGCCGGGTGGGGCTTCCACGCGCGCCGGCAGAAACGCGGTCAATCCGCTGCGTTGCTGAAAGGGCTTGCCCAAGCGTGCACGGAGAAAGAGCGGTGGCTCAAATTTCGCGCCTCCCAGGACCGCGAGGGCGGGCCGAGCGAACAAGGCAAAAGTCACGAAGGTTGAAACAGGATTACCCGGCAAACCAAAAAAGAATTTGCCTGCCACACGCCCGAAAACGACCGGCTTTCCCGGCCGCAGGGCCACACTTTGAAAATAAAACTCTGCGCCCAAACCGGCAAGGACTTGCTCCACAAAATCATACTTCCCCACGGAAACCCCGCCAGTCAGCAGCAGCAAGTCCGCCTTCAACCCTTCCTGAATCAGTGCGCGCAATTCTTCGGGCCGGTCCGGGGCGATCTCCAGGCAGTGGGGATTCCCTCCCGCTGCGGTCACCTGGGCGGATAGAGAAACGGCGTTGCTATTGCGAATCTGGAACCACTCAGGCTGCTGCTCAACCGGCACCACCTCATCACCGGTGGGAAGAATGGCTACCGACGGCCGCGCAAGAACGGGCACCTGCGATTTCCCCACCGTGGCGAGCAGGCCCAACTCTCCCGCACCCAACCGGCAGCCACGCGGCATGACGCACGTTCCCGCACGAACTTCACTTCCCTGCTGAACAACGTTCTCCCCGGCTCGAACCCCGCGCTGGATCTTTATCCTGTCATCGCGCGATTCCGTGTATTCCACCATCACCACGGCATCCGCACCCGCCGGCAATGGCGCTCCGGTCATGATGGAGACGCACTCGCCCGCGCCGATGGAGCCCGTAAAGTGCCCTCCGGCGCGAATTTCCCCGCGCGAGAGCAACTCCACGGGAGGCGCGGCAATATCCTCCGCGCGCACGGCAAATCCGTCACGAATGGAACGGTGAAATGGCGGATAATCTCGGTCCGCCGCAATGTCCGCCGCCAGGACTCGGGTACGCGCCTCGGCCAAGGGCACCACTTCCGCCCCCAGCGTAAGGTCGGCCGCCGCCAACTTCGCTTTAACGATGTTTAACGCCTGTTCGAAGGAAAGCATTGAATTTTGGATTTTGGATTTCCGATTTTGGATTGAGGTCATAGCTGGCTCATCCAAACGCTGATCCAAAATCTAAAATCAAGTGCTACGCACAAACAACTGACTTATCCAGCCAGACGCACTGGTCGCGCTGGGGCCCGGTTGATACCATGGCAACCTTCACTCCCACCTCATCGGCAAGGAATTTCAGGTAATCCTGAGCGCGCTCCGGCAGTTGCGACACTTCCTGGGAACCATAGGTGTGTTTTTGCCAGCCGGGGATGGTGCGATAGTAGACTTTCATTTGTTCCAAACTTTCGATTTCCGGTGGAAAATCCTTAAATCGCTTGCCCTTGAACTCGTATTCGACTCCCACGGGAATTTCCTGCAGGGGGTCGAGAATATCAAGCTTGGTAATAATCAGCGCGGTCAGATGATTAATGCGAGCGCTGTAGCGCGCGACAGGGACGTCAAACCATCCGCAGCGGCGGGGGCGGCCGGTAACAGCACCGTACTCGCTTCCACGCTCGCGAATCTTTTCCCCTTCCGGACCAAGAGCTTCAGTGGGGAAAGGTCCGCCGCCAACGCGCGTGGCGTAAGCCTTGGAAACACCGACAACAGCGTTGATTCGCGTCGGCCCCACGCCAGTGCCCGTGCAGGCTCCGCCCGCCGTCGAATTCGATGAGGTCACAAACGGGTAGGTGCCGTGGTCGAGGTCCAGCAGGGTTCCCTGGGCGCCTTCAAAAAGCACTCGCTTGCCGCGGTCCATCTCCGCATTCAGGTAAACGGAAACGTCAGCCACATAGGGCAGAATTCCTTCACTCGCCTTTAGAAACTGGTTCGTCAGTTCCTCGGCATTCTGCGGAGGCGCGCCGTAAAGGGCGGCGTCAATGCGGTTCTTCTCCGCCACTATGGCATTACACTTTTCGCGAAAAAAGGCGGGATCGCGTAAATCGCATACCCGCAAGCCGCGCCGCCCGGCCTTGTCTTCGTAGGCCGGTCCAATTCCCTTGGCCGTGGTTCCGATCTTCCCCACGCCACGTGCCGATTCCGCCGCCACCTCGTGCGCGCGGTGGTAAGGCAGAATCAAATGCGCGCGGTCGCTCACCTTCAGCCGATGTCCGACGCTTGCGCCGGCAGCCTCCAGCTTACCGATCTCCTTCTGTAACGCCTCAGGATCCAACACCACGCCGTTTCCGATCGCGGCAGTCTTATCCGGACGAATGATCCCGGTGGGAAGAAGTTGAAGGACATATTTTTTGGTGCCTACCAAAACCGTATGACCGGCGTTGGCGCCTCCCTGGTACCGGGCAACGACATCGAAGTGTTCCGCCAGGACGTCCACCACTTTGCCCTTGCCTTCGTCGCCCCACTGAACACCCACCACTACCACATTAGTTGACATTGCTTGCCTGCTTCTTCCTTTGGACGCAGTTGCGTCCTGTAATATTAACCCGAACGGCCCATAATTGGCAGGAGAATGAAGGGATATTGCCGAGCATTCAAGCGGCTCCACGGGCACGCGACGCCCCGCATGGAACCCCTGCGTTTCCCTGGATCTGAAAACCTCCGGCCAACCTGCTGGAGGCCGGACCGGGTTGCCGCGAACCGGGGGAAACCTATTATACCTCGTGCCGGGGAACGCGTGCCGCGATCTGTCCTCGAACGCCGAAACTGCGGCGGTCGTCCAATCCGAGGGAACCTATCCGAGATACTTATCAATCAGCTTGTTGATCGTCTCCTTGGGCACACTCCCCACCACCTGCTCCTGAATCTGACCGGCCTTGAACAGAAGGAGCGTGGGGATGCTGCGAATCCCGTACCTGCTGGCGACCATTTGATTTTCATCCACGTTCACTTTGCCGACCTTGGCGCGGCCGGCGTATTCCGCCGCAATGGTATCAACTGTAGGTGACATCATGCGGCAAGGCCCACACCAAGTTGCCCAGAAATCGACGAGCACGGGCTGGGGGGAATTCAACACGTCCTGCTCAAAACTCTGATCGCTAAACTCTAAGGTATGACTTCCTGCCATTTTCTCAAAAACCTCCAAGGGTGGTGGAATTCCCGGAATGTAAATTCTTCCGTGAGCTTAAGCTTTGGCCTTCAATAGAGTCTCATAAATCCGGGAGTAGGCCTTGGCCGAAGTGGTCCACGAAAAATCTTTTTTCATGCCATTTTGGACGAGGCGCTGCCACGTCTTGGGCGTGGCGTAAGCCTCCAAAGCGGCATGAATCGTGGCCAGCAGCGCTTGGGGCGAATACTCCTGGAATTTGAAACCCGTGCCGGACTTGCCATCGAAAGGCTCAATCGTGTCGTCCAAGCCGCCGGTAGCCCGCACCACGGGCACG
>CAYTMD010000472.1:0-5224 GCA_964438685.1 uncultured Acidobacteriota bacterium | reverse complement strand
CTACACGGCAGGGAAGACGCTTTGGGGGCTTGCCGGGTCGGCCTCGCTGCACGGGAAAACACTGGTGGTCACTGTGGTGAATTCCCATGCGAGCGATCCACGCACGGTGGAAGTTTCACTGCGCGGTGGCGAGGCAAAGTCCGCACGGGTTACCGATCTCGCCGAGGCAGACATTCACGCGCACAATGATTTCGACCATCCTGATGCGGTGGTGCCCAGGACTGCGCCGGCCACCGTATCGGGCTCGCGCTTTTCGTGGACGTTCAAGCCTGCGTCCGTGACCAAGCTGGAAATCGAATTGGCCTGAAGTAAGTGTAGTGCGGACCTGTACCATGGATCCGCGGCTCTTCTCGCCCATCGGGGGCGCATCCCTCGCGAGGTCGATATGAGATTTCGGAAAACGATGGCGTTATTCATATTGGGGATGGGAGTGCTTTTTGCCTCGCCCATCCGGGCGCAGCAGAAGCCCTTGACCCGGGACCAGGTACAAGGTCTGGTGCGCAACGGACTGGGTGACGAATCGGGCGCCAAGCTGATCGCGGCGCGGGGGATTGACTTCACGCCAGCGGAGGATTTTCTTCAAAGCCTCAAGACCGCAGGCGCGAACGAGGCATTTCTTAAGGCGCTCCGAGCCACCGCGCCGCCCGAGTCCGCAAGCGCGAAGAAGCCGCTCCATCAGGTTCAGATACTCGGGTTGCTGGCGGGCGGGGTGCCGAATCACCGTGTGGCGATGCTGGTGGAGGAGCACGGCATCGACTTTGATGTAAAGGAGGATTATCTGGAGGAAATCCGTCTCGGCGGCGGCAACGATGAATTAATCGATTCGCTGAAGGCCGCGAAGGTGATGAAGCCCATGACCGTTGATCCCGCGGCGCAGGCGAACCAGGCCGAAGTGCGTCAACATGCGGCCAAGGGGGCGGAATTCTTTCAGAAAAAACAGTACCCCGACGCCGAGGTGGAGTATCGTGCCGCAGTCGGTTTGGATCCTCAGAATGCCGACTTCCATGTTGTCCTTTCCCGCGCTCTAAACGGCCAGAGGAAGTGGGACGAAGCACTGGTGGAAGCGCGGGAGGCCCTGCGCCTTAATCCCGCCAGCGACCTGGGGCATTACAGCCTCGCCAATGCGCTGGCAGGCAAGGGTGACACTGACGCGGCGATCGCGGAATACCACGAGTCGCTGCGCTTGAACCCCAATAATGAGATCGTGCACGGGAACCTTGGTGTCGCACTGGGGCAAAAGCACGACTGGGACGGAGAGATTGCGGAAGAACGTGAGTCAATACGCCTGAACCCCAACAATGAGTTAGCGCACTTCAACGTTGGTGACGCGCTGGCTAACAAACAGGACATTGATGGCGCGATCGCGGAGTACCGCGAGGCGCTGCGCCTGGACCCGAATCTCGTCAATGCCCACATTGACCTCGGCATCGCGCTGGGAAACAAGGGTGACTGGGATGGAGAAATCGCTGAACAACGCGAAGCGGTGCGCTTGGACCCGAAAGCTGCGGAAGCACACCAGGACCTCGGCATCGCGCTCGGGAATAAGGGTGACTGGGATGGCCAGATCACCGAAGAACGGACAGCGCTACGGCTGAATCCGAGTCTTGCGGAGGCACACGTCAGCATCGGCGTCGCGCTTACTAATAAGTCCGATCCGGACGGCGCTATCGCGGAATATCGCGAGGCGCTGCGCCTGGACCCGAATCTTGCCGATGCGCACACCGACCTCGGCATCGCGCTGGGGAACAAGGGTGACTGGGATGGGGAGATTGCGGAAGAACGCGAGGCGGTGCGCCTGAACCCCAATAACGGCTATGCCCACAATGGCTTGGGCTTCGCACTGGAGAAGAAGGGCGACCTGCGGGGAGCCATCGAAGAATATCGCGCGGCCTACACGCTGGCCCCCAAGAACGCGCAATTCAAACAGAATTACGAGCGCGTGTTGGCACAGGTGAACAAATGAGAGCCAGCGCGGGGCGAGGCAAAATTCACGCAAGTCACCATGCTTGCCGGATCTGACATTCACGCGCATAATGACTTTGACTTTCCCCAGGCCGTGCTCCCAAAACCGGGTCAACCGCCACTTCGGGCTCTTACTTCTTATGGTTTTTCCCGCCCGCATCGGTTACCAAGCTGGAGATTGAGTTAGTCTGAAACCTCGTGAGGTGAAAATGAAATCTGTAAATGTCCTGCGCCTTACGCTGCTGGCGCTGGTGTTGGCCTCTGCCGTACCGCTTTGGGCGCAGCAAAAGCCTTTGACGCAGGAACAGGTGCGAGGCTTGGTGCGCAACCAACTTGGCGATGAGACGGGTGCGCGTGCGATTCGCGAGCGCGGCATCAACTTCGTTCCCACTGGGGGTTTTCTGGACGCACTCAAAAACGCCGGGGCTCGTGAGGTTTTCATCAAAGCCCTGCAAGAGGCAAAAGCGCGCACCCCTGTGCCGACGCCGGCAATTGCCGCAGCGCCTGCGGCTGCCGCAAACCTACCGCTCGATGAGTTTCAGGTCTTTGACCTCCTCATCAGCAACGTGGCGCCTGCTCGCGTTGCCATGATCATCCGGCAGCGCGGAATCACGTTCCCGCCGGACGCCGTATTACTTGACGACTTTCAAATGTTGGGGGCACAACCGAAAGTCCTAAGTGCGCTACGCGCGGCCAAGGTCTACCCTGCCGATCCGGACGCGCTGAAAAGGCATGCCCAGCTTGTGGAGGAGGACTACTCCGCCCGGCTGAAGAAGGATCCAAACAATATGGTGGTGCGCTTCGCGTTGTCGGAAGCACTGGAAACCCAGGGAAAGTTCGATGAGGACGTCGCCCTGTTCCGCGCTTTTCTGGCGATGAATCCCCAAGACAACTGGGGACAAATAAGCCTGGCTATCGCGCTCGGGAAGAAGGGTGACTGGGATGGCGCGATAGCGGAGTACCACGAAGTTTTGCGCCAAGACCCCAATGATGAAACGGCGCACATCAACCTCGGCGCCGCACTCGAAAACAAGGGCGACAAAGATGGCGCGATAGCGGAGTACCGCGAAGTTTTGCGCCTAAACCCCAATAATGAAACGGCGCACATCAACCTCGGCCGCGCACTCGGAAACAAGGGCAACAGAGATGGCGCGATAGCGGAGTACCGCGAAGTGTTGCGCCTAGACCCCAATAATGCTTCGGCGCACGTCAGCCTCGGCGTCGAACTCGGGATCAATGGTTACTGGGATAGTGAAATCGCGGAATATCGCGAGGCTCTGCGCTTGAACCCGAATCTCGTCAATGCCCACATTGACCTCGGCATCGCCCTGGGGAACAAGGGTGACTGGGATGGAGACATTGCGGAACAACGCGAAGCGCTGCGCTTGGACCCCAACAACTGCTATGCCCACAATGGCTTGGGCTGCGCATTGGAGAAGAAGGGCGATTTGCGGGGAGCCATCGAAGAATACCGCGCCGCCTATATGCTTGACCCCAAGATCGGGCAATTCAAGCAGAATTACGAGCAGGCGTTGGCACAGGTGAATAAATGAGAACCAGAATTTGTCAGGCAATCACGATTGTGACGTTACTTAGCGTCCAAGCCGCACTGGCGCAAGTGCAGGTGGTGGTCAAGACAGAAGCCGGGCTGGTTGTCGGTTCGGGGAGCGACATTCACGTCTGGAAGGGCATTCCCTATGCTCTGCCTCCCATGGGAGATTTGCGATGGAAGGCTCCCCAGCCGGCCGCACCGTGGCGGGGGATTCGCCATGCTTTGGAATTTGGCCCGATGTGCCCCCAGGGCAATCCCGCCCAGTTAAAACCGGATATGAATGAGGATTGCCTGAGCCTCAACGTCTGGTCGGGAGCGCAACAAGGCGAGAAGCGGCCCGTTTTCGTCTGGATTCACGGCGGCGGATTTGGGGGCGGCTCGGGCCGCATGGATGGCCAGCCTCTGGCAAAATTGGGTCTTGTCGTCGTATCCATCAATTACCGGCTGGGAATGCTCGGATTCATGGCGCACCCGGACCTGACGCGCGAGTCTCCCCACCATGCCTCTGGAAATTACGGGCTGATGGATCAGAGCGCAGCCTTACACTGGGTGCAGAACAACATTGCAGCCTTCGGGGGCGACCCGGAAAAAGTCACAATTGGCGGCGGTTCGGCAGGCGGCACGAGCATTGGATACCTCATCGCTTCTCCGCTGGCAAAGGGCCTTTTCCAGGGGGCGTTGCTCGATAGCGCCAGCCGCCTCTTCCTGCCTGATCCCGGGCTAACCAAGACTCTCCACGGGTTGACTCCGATGGAGCAAGTGGGGCTACAAATTGGTCCACACATCCAGGCTTTGCGCGCCCTCAGCACGGCGGACATCATGCTGCGCGCATTGCACGTCACCGATGAGTTGTATGGGGAAGGCGGCCAGGGCAGAATCGGGCTGAAGCCGGAAAGCCACGTCCATCTGCCTATCGCCCACGATCACCCGTGGTGGGCCTTTACCGATGGTTACGTGATGCCGGCAGAGTTGTATCAGATGTTTGCCTCCGGCCGCTTCAACCACGTCGCCTGCATCATCACCACTTGCAAGGACGAGGGATTAAGCTTTACCCGCAAGATGCCGGACCTGACGGTTGAGGGCTACAAGGATTATCTGCGGAAATACTATCCCGCCATCAGCATGAAGATGTTTGCGATGTACCCCGGAAGCGCACCGGACGAGATTCGCGCTTCCATTACGCGCACCATCACCGACTCCATGTTTCTGTATGGAAGCATTCGCACCGCCGATTTTGAGTCGGCCGCCGGTGAACCGGTGTACGTGGAACGCTTTGTTCGCGTGCCACCGGGAGCGCTGGGCACACTGCACGGTGCGGATGGCGTATATTTTCGAGGTTTTGTGAAAGCCGGAGATGTAATCGGACAGGGGAAATACGATACCGATGATGAAAAGCTCTCCGGCGAAATGATGCAGCGCCTTGCCGCCTTCGTGAAGACCTTTAACCCTAACACGGAGCAATCCTCACCCCAATGGCCCGCCTGGACGCGCAAACAGCCGCAGTACCTCGAAATCGGCGACCAGATGCAGCCCCGGCCGTTCCCGGATCAGGCCCTTATGAATTTGTATCGAAAGCAGTTGGGGCAGTAGGCTGTCCGCCATCAAAATGGCTCAATGCCGTCGATAAGAAGGTCACACCACAGAGTGCACAGAGCGTCTGCCCGCCGCTGGCGGGTCCATAGTTGGCAGCAACTTCAGATTCGCTCTACG
>CAYTMD010000471.1:0-5236 GCA_964438685.1 uncultured Acidobacteriota bacterium | reverse complement strand
CTATGCCCGGGGGTTTATTACTCATGATGGCAAGCATAAGGTGCTGCTCATCAACAAGCGGGATCACGCCGTCGTAGTGTCAATCCCCGGCGTGGCCAATGGCCATGTGGATGTGGTCGATCAGCAGACAGCCTTCCAACCACCTGCCGGCAGCCAGCTTGGCAGCGATAAGGTAACCCTGGGTGGCTTGGCGGTTGCAGTGGTTACTTTGGCAAAATAGGAGGAGCAAATGCCGCGTGTAGCTTTTCAACTCCGGTTGCGACCGGGCATCATTGAAGAATATGAGAAGGCCCACCAGCACGTTTGGCCTGAGCTTCTGGCCAGGATGAAGGAAGTGGGGATTTCCGACTATTCCGTCTTCCGACGAGGGCTTGATCTGTTTCTGGTGATGAATGTGGCGGACTTTGACCATGCATGGGATACGCTCGACAAAGATCCCACGAATTTGCGGTGGCAGAAAGAGATGACCCCTTTTTTCGAGCCCATCACCAATCTCGAACCCGGTGAGCGCTTCGCGATGATGAAAGAAGTCTTTTACATGGAGTAGCTTGACTTGCCGCTGGGGGCACGTCACCCCTCTTGATTTCAGGGAGGGGAATCTTATCTTGACGATGTACGAGCCAGGCAATAGACTCTCTACGTTTTGGAGGAACATTATGACAACTTCAGCTCAAACAGAACTAATCCATAAGGCACTCGACGGATTTGCGATTGAAATCCCCTCATGGGGGTTTGCCAATACCGGCACGAGATTTGGAAAATTCATTCAAGACTCTGCGGCCACCACCACAGAGGAAAAGTTAAATGATGCCGGACAGGTAAACCTGTTTACGGCATGCTGCCCATCGGTGGCGACTCACGTCCTTTGGGATTTTCCCGAGGGGCTCAAGAGCACGGCAGAGGTCATCGCCCTGGCGAAGAAGGCGGGCGTTCGCCTGGGTGCCATCAACCCCAACGTTTTCCAGGACCAGATCTACAAGAACGGTTCGCTGGGCAATCCTGACGCGGATATTCGCAAAGCAGCGCTGAACCATATTCTGGATTGCATTGAGATCGGCAAGCAGACGGGCAGCCGGGACGTTTCGCTCTGGTTTGGCGACGGTTCGAGTTATCCGGGGTCGGCTTCTATTCGCAAGCGGAAGCAATGGTTTGCCGAGGGCTTGCATGAGGCGCACAACCACCTTTCCCCCACGCAGCGCCTGCTGGTGGAATACAAGCCTTTTGAGCCGTATTTCTATCACACGGACCTGGGCGACTGGGGCATGGCGCTGGTCCAGTCTCGCCACGCCGGACCGCAGGCAAAGGTGCTGGTGGATACGGGGCACCACTACCAGGCACAGAATGTTGAGCAGATTGTGGCCTGGTTGCTGAGTGAGGATATGCTGGGCGGTTTCCACTTCAACGACCGCCGTTACGCCGACGATGACCTGACGCTTGGTTCCATTGACCCCTACCAGGTTTTCCGCATTTTCAATGAGTTGATCTGCTTCGAATGGGAAACCGGCAAGCGCGTCGACATCGGGTACATGATCGACCAGAGCCACAACCTGAAGAACAAGGTTGAGGAGATGATCCAAACGGCCATGACGGCGCAGGAACTTTACGCCAAGGCTGTGCTGGTTGATCACGAGAAGCTGAACCATCACCAGATGAAAGGTGAACTGATTGATGGCGAAGAATGCCTGAAGGCGGCCTTCGGCACCGATGTTCGCCCGGCCATTCGAGAATGGCGGAAGAGCAAGGGTCTGGCGGAAGAGCCGCTGCAAGCCTTCCGTGCCTCCGGTTACACCGCGCGAGCCGAACGTGAGCGCGGAGCGAAGAACAAGGGGTCGGTGGCAAGTTACGCGTAAGGGCCAGCGGCCATTGCGGGCCACGGATTCACACGGATCCACACGGATTAACAGAACCACCGAACACGAAGCACAATTAACCAGGGCGGGGAGAAGGTTAGCGAGCCTCTCCGCCCTGCTATCCATCCCTTCGGACCTTCCGGCGAAGAATAATCATATGAGTGCAAAAGTGTGGGGCGGAGGGGGACGATTCTCTGTATTGCAATGCCGTGTGATCTCGTTTTCATGTTGAAAGTGGAAGGTCGCGAGAAGAGACCCCTCATCCGCTTCGTACCTCAGCACCTTCTCCCCTGGGAGAAGGTAGGTTGTAAAACTGCCCTCTCCGAGGGGAGTCCGATGTCAGGTCCGATCGGATCGGACCATCGGACCCCAGAAATCGGGGAGGGCCGCGGCAATGCGCCGACGGGTGAGGGTTTTTTTCGCCCGTCCGCGGAAATCTGGTTGCGGCTCTGCCGCGCTTCCGGTTTTTGCTCGGCGATTTTCTATTTTCCTGACGGTCGTTAGTCTGCTTTCAGGTGCAGTGCTGGCGCCATCCGATGGTTTATCAGGCATGCAGTCTGGTCCCTTTTCTGGATTCATTTTCTTTCCCAGGCATCATATTTCTTGTGGAATCATAAACTCACAAGAGAGGACCAACGATGAAGTATTTGCAGGATCTCTGGGACGAGACCCAAGCCCACGCATGGGCGGACGATCAGCACACCTTATTGCGTTACCGCTCAAACCTTCTGGGCGCGGATTTGCGGATCACCAATTTTGGCGGAGGCAACACCAGTGCCAAGTTTGAGCTTCCCGACCCCTTCACCGGCAAGCCGGTACGCGTTTTGGGCGTAAAGGGGAGCGGCGGAGATTTGGGTACGGCGAAGAACAAAGGTTTTGCGCTGATCTATCTCGACCGGTTTGACGATTTGCGGCGCCTGTATAAAGGCCGCGATCACGAAGACGAAATGGTGGCCTACTACACTCAAGCATCTTTCGGCGCCGCCACCGTGGCGCCCTCCATTGACACTCCCTTGCACGCGCTCTTGCCTTTTGCGCACGTGGACCATCTCCACCCGGACTGGGGAATTGCTTTGGCTGCCGCCGCCAATGGCAAACAGAAGATGGAGGAGTTCAACCAGCGATTCCACCATCATCTGGTCTGGCTGCCGTGGCAGCGGCCCGGCTTCGATTTGGCGCTGCGGCTGCGCGAAGCGGTGGACGGGAATCCCGCTTGCGACGGCATTGTCCTGGGTGGACACGGCCTCTTTACCTGGGGTGATACCGCGCGCCAGTGTTACCTGAACAGCGTGACGATGATTGATGACCTTGGCGTATTCGTTGGTGAGCACCTGGAGAGGCGCGGTGCAGGCCTCTTTGGGGGAGGGCAGTTCCGCCGGCGCAAAGACTCCCAGGAGGTTTCGATTGAGCTCTTTCCCTATTTGCGCGGCAGGCTGGTCACCACCCGCCGGGCAATTGCCCACTTCAACAATTCAGATGAAGTCCTCCAATTTGTAAACTCCAAGGATGCCACCGCCCTCGCGCATCTCGGCACCAGTTGCCCCGACCACTTTGTGCGCACGCGCATCCGGCCGCTCTACATCCATTGGAATCCAGACAGCGAAACCCTGCCCAAGCTTAAGGATCGTATTACCGAGGAAGCGGAAAAGTACCGGCAGGAATATGCCGGGTACTACCATCGCTTTGCCACCAAGGATTCACCCTCCTTGCGCGATGCCAATCCCAGCGTGGTGCTGATCCCGGGCCTTGGCATGTTCACCTTCGGCAAGAACAAGACGGAAGCCCGCATTACCAGCGAGTTCTATGTGAATGCCATTCACGTGATGGCCGGGGCGACCGCGCTGGGCGAAGGTCAGGCTCCCCCCACGCTGCTGCCTCAGGCTCCCAAACCTGAAGACTCAAAGGAATTCTCCAGCCACGACAACTACGTTGCCCTGCCGCTGGCCGAGGCTTTCCGAATTGAATACTGGGCGCTGGAAGAAGCCAAGATCCGCCGCCAGCCGCCGGAAAAAGAATATAGCCGCAAAATTTTCCTGGTGGTGGGTGGTGGAAGCGGCATTGGGCGTGTGACCGTTCAGCGCCTGGTGGAGGGCGGCGCGCACGTGATGGTGGCCGATCGCGACGAGCTTGCGGCGGCCGATTCCGCCACGACTGCGGGCAAGAGCGCCAAGGAAGCCGTGGCCTCCTGCAAGATGGATTTGGGGGATCGCGCCAGCATTGCCACCGCTGTCCACGAAACTGTATTGCGTTTTGGCGGCTTGGACGGCATTATCAACACCGCAGCAATCTTTATTCCCCCCGATACGCGGGGTCGCCTGACCGACGAGAATTGGCGACGGACATTTGACATCAATATTTCCGGAAACTACATGCTGGTGGATGAGGGACGCCCCCACTTGCTGGCGCAGGGGTTGCCGGCAGTGATCGTGCTGACCAGTTCCGCCAATGCGGTTGTGCCCAAGTGGGGGAGTGAAGCGTATGACATCAGCAAAAGCGCAGTCAGCCATCTGGTGCGGGAGATGGCAGTCGGACTGGCTCCGCTGGTGCGGGTGAATGGAGTTTCGCCGGCGACGGTCGTGGAGGGTTCAACCATGTTCCCCCGCGAGCGCGTCTTGATATCTTTGAAAAAATTTCATGTCGCCTTCAGCGAAGAGGAGTCCACAGAGGACCTGCGCAGCAAACTGGCAAACTTCTACGCGCATCGCACGCTCACCAAACAGAGCGTGACCCCGCAGGATTGCGCGGAAGCCATATGCTGGCTGGCAAGCGACCGTGCCGCGAGAACGACCGGTCACTTGATCCCCGTTGATGGCGGCTTGGTGGAGGCATTTCTACGATGAGTATAGCTCGAAATGTGGTGGCGGTTGATTTGGGGGCGGAAAGCGGCCGCCTGGTTCTTTGCCGTTGGAATGGCAGCGATGGGTCTCTGGAGGAGATCCATCGCTTTCCCAACGGCCCGAAGCAGGTGGATAAACACCTGGTGTGGGACGTTGACCGATTGTGGAATGAAATCCAGCAGGGGCTGTCGAAGGCCGCCACCAAAACCGGCGGTCAAATTGATAGCGTGGGTGTGGACGGATGGGGAGTGGATTACGCTTTGCTTGACGGAGCCGGAAATCGCATTGGCCAATCGTTTTGCTATCGCGATGCCCGCAACGTTCCCGCCATGGAGAAGACGTTTACCAAAATTTCCCGGCAGCGATTGTACGAAATCACCGGAATTCAGATGCTCCCCTTCAATACCGTCCACCAGTTGGTGGCGCATGTGGAGGAATTCCCGGAAGACTGGAACCGCGCGGCGTTCTGGCTGAATCTTCCCGAGTACTTCCAATACCGGCTGACGGGCGTGGCCGCAGCGGAATACACGGAAGCCAGCACCACGCAGT
>CAYTMD010000470.1:0-5243 GCA_964438685.1 uncultured Acidobacteriota bacterium | reverse complement strand
TGTTTTCATAAACATCAGTTTGCCGCTTAGCCCGACGGTTTTTGACCCCCTCACCCATCTCCGATTGCCGGAGTCCCGAAATCGGACCCGCCCCGGCGGATTAATACACCGGCTGCGGGCCACCCTCTCCCCCAAGGGGGCGAGGGATTTAAATTCCAATTGACCTCCACGCGGAACAAGGTGGTTCGCAGCCGCAAGTACCCACGAGGGGTACTCATACTACGGCTGCAAGCTCGCTCCGGCGATGCCGGACAGCGGCTTCTCCTGGCTTGAATGCAGTTTGGCGCATACGGCAAATTCACGTGCCGCCGCATCCTTATTCCCCATCTGCTGGTAAAGGCGTGCCAGGGCGTAATGAATCTCCACGTTGTCGGGGGCAGCCGCCAGCGCGGCAGTGAACTCCGCCTCCGCATGGGGGAATTGTTTTTGTTCGGCATACGTCCGCGCCAATCCGTAATGCGGTTGATAGGCCCGCGGATTCAAGCCCACCGCCTCTTGAAACAGCTTCTCCGCCAGCGGCAATTTCCCCTGCTCCAGCTCAATGTTTCCCGCCAGCCAATGGGTATTGGGGAACGCGGGGTTGATTCGCATCTCCAACTCGTACTGTTCCAAAGCCGAGGGCAGATTGCCGGTGCTCTGATAAGCGAATCCCAAATGATAATGCGCCAGCGGCAAGTTGGAATTGAGGGCCAGAGCCTTCTTGAATTGCTCAATGGCGGGGGCAGTCTGGTTCTGGTTGTGGTAGGCGCGGCCCAGCAGCAAGTGCGCCTGGGCATTCATGGGATCGAGCCGCAGGTAGGTTCCAAGCCTCTGGGCGGCGTCAGGGTAGCGCTTCTCGGCGAGATCCACGAGCCCCAGGTCAAAATAGTTCTGCGGCACACTCGGGTCAAGCTCGAGAGCAAGCCGGAACGCCGTGCGAGCGTCCTCGTTCAATCCCTTTTTGAACAGAACGACGCCCAACAATTGTTGGAAGTGGGAAGCCTTCGGGTACTGCTCCACGGCGCTATGAGCCTTGTCGAGCGCCGCATCCAGACGGCCAGCCTCAAGCTCCGCCGTGATCTGATCGGCAAGCGAGTCTTCGGAATCCTGCGCCCGCAACAACCCCGCCGCGCCCATACACAGCACGCATAGGAAGAGCGCCGCGCCCAACCAGCAAAGCTTTCGTGGGGATCTCACACCACGATGGTACGTCCGGGAAAAGGATAGAGTCAATCGTAGCGCCGGCATCTTGCCGGCACCGGAGAATGCCCCGACAGATCGGGGCGCTACGCTTGATCGTTTACTCCAAGTCAGGCAACTCCTCACGGGGGATGACAAGGCGAATGGACCTGGCTTGCCAGGGTGTCCGTTCGATCAGTCCGCGCGCTTCCAGCGTCAAGATCATCTGGTGAACAGAGGGTGGGGAGACCCGGAAGTGCCGCTGCAGATCGGCTTCCGCCGGCGCGCACCCGTGGATTTTGCCGTAGTAATAAATGAACGCCAGATACTGGCCCTGCTTCGTGGTGTAGGGTCTCTTCATAAGCGCAAGGGATTTTACACCAGACGTGCAACCAGAAGATGACCGCCGCCGCGGCCCTTGAAAAGTTCCAAATGTTCCTCGGGAATTCCCGCGGCGCGCGCGAGAGGCTCAAAGTCGGGCCACTCCAGGTGCACCTTACCAAATCCCGCTTTTCGCGCGAGCTCTTCCAGTTCGTCGGGTTCATAAAAGTATAGGCGCGACGCTATAGGCTCAGGCGCGGCGGGTGTGCCGCGCAGTTCCTTGGAGCCGGTAAAGAGTACAAATCGGCCCCCGGGGGCGAGAACGCGTCGAATCTCGGACAGCGCTTGCAGAGGATTCGAAATAAAACCAAATACCCCGGTCATCACAGCACAGGTGAAAATCCCATCCGGGTAGGGTAGGGAACCGGCGTCACCCTCGCAAATCTTCAGCCTGTTCTGTTGGCTGGCCTCGTGATTAACCTCGCGAGCCACTTTTACCATGTCGGAACTGTGATCGATGGCCGCCGCTTTGCAGCCACTTTTCAGAGCGTCCTGCAAGAATGCACCGCCGCCACAACCGACCTCCAGTAGGTAGTCGTCAGGTTGTAGTCCCAGGACCGCCAGGATGGCCTTGAAGTTGGGGCGATGGTAAATGGGATCGCGATAGGTTGCTCGTCCCTGAGGTCCCGACGGACGCCGTGCCCTGCGATCGGTAATCCAATCGCCCAGACGGCGGGGTCCCATCGCGCTCAATATAGGGGCAGCGACCTCACTCGCGAACCAACCGGCCAGCTCATTCCGTTCGTCTCCCAACGGATTCCCCCATCCACGGTTCTCCAAGACTACCCGCGTGCCATCCTCTACAGGTTCGAAATGCACCTCTAACGAAGTTACATCCACGGGCTCCCAATCCGCCGCATGCCACTCAAAGATGATCGCTTCTGGCGGTTGCCAGTGGACGACCCGCCCAACTTCGAAACCACCTTCCATCACGCGACCGTCAGCGCCGGGCTGGAACTCCATGCCCAGCCGCGAGAGCGCCGACGTCAATTCCTCGACCAAGGCCTCGAAGGCTGCGGATTGATCAAGCCGCAAATCGACGCTGATGCGAACGCTCATATTTCCCTCTTTTGGTTGCGAGATGCTATTTGCCCTATGCCCTAATTCTTAGCACATCATATGTCGAGATGCGTGGAAAAGGCAAAACGTCCGTGGGTTCCCTGGCCCACCATGGCTGGGGCAGACACTTCCTTTGGTATAGCACTCAACCAAAGTTGCAGCCGGGGATTGGCTCAGATGCTGTAATGTCGTGTCGTTGGATGGGGCGCGTACATCATAAGCAATGTATTCGCCACCCGTGAAAGTGGCATTATAATTCTGGGTTACGGCGCGGCCAATGACTCGCAAAGAGAAGGGACGATACAACCAATGGAAAAAACAATAAAGAGGCGAAGGCTGCCGGATACGGATTCAGTCGAAGAGCTGGCCGCCTTCTGGGACCACCACGACCTAACAGATTTTGAGAACTGCCTGGAAGAGGCGCCTGAACCTGTGTTTGTGCACGCTAAAGGGGCGTCTGTGTGCATTCAACTACGACCTGCCGAGGCTCAGCACCTCACGAAGATTGCGCGCTCCAAGGGTGTCAGGGAAACCACCGTTTTAAGACAATGGATACGCCAACGGCTTCAGGAGTCGTCCACCCGCTAATACCTCTGAAAGCGTTGCACGCGGCGAACAGCATGTAAAGCGCGGACCTCTTGTGTGGACACGCGGCTTTCCGCACGAAGTCTGCTGGGAAGAGGAACTATCAAAAATGCGTCCATACCGGACGTTCAAAACGCCTAACAACCTGCTGGCGGTTCCGCTGATGAACCGCTGGTTTCCAGCTCTTGGAATTCAGAATAGCAAGGACGGAAAGACGTTTCGACCGGTCCCTCTACTCCGCGTGTTGTACCCGGGAACGTTGGTCGCCAGCATGGTGGCAGAGATCTATTACGCCAAATACATATTGGAATCGAAGCTGCCCCCCGCTTTGAATGACTGGCTTGCTCTGGCTGGACTACTGACGCTGGCTCTGATTTGCGTGGTGACTTGGCCGCCCACCGTGCTCGTCACCCCCAAAGGCTTGCTCTGGCACCGCCTGCTTATCCGCCGATTCATACCGTGGGACCAGATCGAGGCCGCATATACTGCCCACGCCCAGAGTCCGATGGACGAGGGTTCAGGCTACGGCTTGGGGCTCTACATTTTTGTGAAGAGTGGCAAGCGGTACGAATTGAACGATTTCATTATGGGGCGCGCACATCTAAAAGCTCTCATCAAGACGAAGCTGACGGAACTCCGTGGGCCAGGTGCGATTGTGAGGTGATGGACTCGCGTCCCCAAGCCGAAAGGAGCCGTCTATCTTTAGGATTTGCGGTTTCTGCAAGAGAAGAGCCGCGGACCCCAAAACCGAGGGGTCGCGCTACGGCACTACATTTCTAATACCATGAAGTCAGGGGGCGAAAACGAAGTGTTTGTCCCCAGATTACGCAGATTTCGCAGATCGTATCTGGGTAATCTGAGAAATCTGCGGATGGGTTACTGTCCCAGCCCAATCTGGCAAGCATGCGCTTCGCGCGACTGGCGTTCCTGGTCTAGGTAGGCGCGAGTGCGGCGGGTTAATTCATCAAAATCTACTTGGTGCGCGTCGAATTCCGGGCCGTCTACGCAGGCGAATTTTACTTTGTCACCTACCGTGACGCGGCAGCCGCCGCACATGCCAGTGCCGTCCACCATGATGGGATTCAGGCTGGCCATGGTGGGCACGCCCCATTCGCGGGTGAGCGCCGAGGCGTAGCGCATCATGGGAATGGGTCCGATCACGTGTGCGGCGCCCACAGGTTCAGTCTGCGCTGCTTTCCATGCCTTCATCAGGTCCACCACCGTGCCCTTCATTCCCGCCGAGCCATCGTCAGTGGCCCACTGGACTTCATCGCATGCCGTGCGCAATTCCGCGTCGAGAATAATCTGCGCGGTCGAGCGCGCTCCGCACAAAGCTGTAACGCGATTGCCGGCCTTGCGGAAAGCACGGGCCACGGGCAGTAATTCCGCCACGCCCACGCCTCCCGCAATGCAAACCACGTGTCCGACATTTTCAATTGCCGCCGCCTGCCCCAATGGACCGAGCAAGTCGGCCAGGACCTCGCCGGGCTCCATTGCCACCATGACGCGGCTCGTCTTGCCGATTCCCTGGACCACCAGTGTGATGCTCCCTTTTTCGGGATCGCCATCGACAAGGGTTAGCGGGATACGTTCGCTGTCGGCGCGGGGGCGCAAAATAATGAATTGCCCTGCCTTCCAGTGCCGCGCGATGCCGGTGGCTTGCACCTCAAACCAGGCAATTTCCGGGGTGATCAGCCGCTTCGCCAGAATGAGGTTTTCGGCCCGGGCAGGTGGGCAGATGGTGAGATGGGCAGATGGTGAGACGGAGAAATTGGGCGCCGCCGGGCTTTCACCCACCTTTCCATTTGCCTTCAACGCCTCGTGAATCGCCGCTGCCGCTGCACGCCCATCACGCATGGCCAGAATCACGGTGGAGCCGCCGCGCACCACATCTCCGCCGGCGAACACTTTCGCCATGCTGGTCAGTCCTTCCGGGTTCACCACAATCTTGCCGCGATTCGTCGCCAACTGCGGCGTTGAGCGCTGCACCGTGGGGTTGGCGCTCTGTCCAATCGCCATGACCACGGTATCCACCGGGATGCGGCACTCCGAGCCCTCCA
>CAYTMD010000469.1:0-5248 GCA_964438685.1 uncultured Acidobacteriota bacterium | reverse complement strand
CCCATGGGCTTGCTGCTCCTGCTGCTGACCGGCGCCGGGCCCTTACTGGCGTGGCGCAAAACCTCATTTCAAAGCCTGAAGGGCAACTTTACCCTGCCGCTCATCGTGGCATTGGTGGCGGGTGTGGCTCTTTTTGCGGGGGGTATGCGGCATTTGTATGCGTGGATGACCCTCGTCCTCTCCGTGTTCGTCACGGTCTGCATCCTGGGAGAATTCTGGAAGGGCGCCCGCACCCGCATGAGGACTGCGAAAGAAAACTTTGCCCAGGCTATTTACAATCTGACCATGCGCAACACGCGGCGCTACGGCGGGTATATTGTGCACATCAGCATTGTCCTGCTCTTCGTCGGGTTTGCTGGACAGGCCTTTAAAACGGATGCAAAGGCATTGATGCAGGAAGGCGATCTTCTGCATGTCGGCAATTACATGCTGCGGTGTGACGGCCTCATCAACGGTGACAACCCCAACTACGAGTACACACGCGCACTTTTCACCGTTACCAAGAATGGCCAGGCCTTCACCTCCATGCATCCGGAAAAGCGCTTTTACAAGGCCAGCCAGCAGCCCACCAGTCACGTGGCCATCCATCCCTCGCTGTCAGAAGATCTTTACGTCGTGCTGGCAGGAATGGATCCCGATACCGGCAAGGCCATCATTCAGGTGTTTGTGAATCCGCTGGTAATGTGGGTGTGGATTGGCGGTCTCGTGTTTATGCTGGGCACATTGCTCTCCATGGTTCCCAGCCGTGTGGAACGCGAAATGGCGGAAATCCGGCAAGCCCAGGAATTGGCAGTGCAGGCGGGCGATGCGTATTAAAGTGCAGTGACGAGTGACCAGTGACGAGTGACAAGCAGAAAAATCCGGAGCCCGGTGTCCGCAGTTCGATGTCCAAAGTCGGCCGCGCGGAAGATTTGGCTTTGGGTCTCAAATTGCGGGCCATGGGCGGCCGTGCTGCTCGTCACTCGTCACTCGTCACTCGTCACTATATCTTCTGCCTGGGCGCGGTGGCAGTTTTTCTAATTGCGGCGTCGCTGACTTTCGGGGATTCCTCCCGCAAGCCGACGTTGGAAGCTCTCGGCAATGAAGTGCAATGCAAGTGCGGGTGTGTTGCCCCGCTGAATCAATGTCCGCACATAGATTGCGCGGAAAAAGCCGAGATGCAGGGTTTCATCAAGAAGGAAATCGCGGAGGGCAAGGATGAGACGGCGATTCTCCAGGATTTATCGGTGCGCTACGGCGTTCAGGTGCTGACGGCTCCTCCCGCCCATGGCTTTAATTTGACGGTTTGGATTCTTCCGGGAGTGGGCTTGCTGGCGGGGTTGGGCATGGTTGTGGTCATTGTGCGGCGTTGGAGGCGCAAGCCTGCCGATGTGCCGGCTCCGACTTCCGCCTCCAACGACCCCAAGGTGCTCACCGCAATGGAAGAGGAAATGAAGTCGACGGGGATGAACTAGCAGTCAGGAGTCAGCCCAGCCACCGGCGGGGGCCGGATTGAATAGCCTGTGACTTTTGTTACTCACCGGCCGGTGGGCAAGTCATGCGACCCCCTCACCCCCGGCCCCTCTCCCCCAAAGGGGTGAGGGGAGAGGTAGCTTAAATTTACCTCCCTCGCCCCCTTGGGGGAGAGGGTGGACCGCAACCGGCGCCGTCATCAGCCGGGGCGGGACGGGTGAGGGGGTCAAAACCCAAGCGTTGCGGAAGTAGTCAAAGGCCAGGAGTCAGGAGCCAGAATTTGGAAGTCAGGAGTTAGACGCTAGCAGGCAGCCCCGCCACCGGCGGGGGCCGGATTGAATAGCCTGTGACTTTTGTTACTCACCGGCCGGTGGGCAAGTCATGCGACCCCCTCACCCCCGGCCCCCATAGGCGCTAGAATAAGCACCATGGGGCACCGAGCCCGTGTAGCGGGCGAAAGATCGTAGCCCATAGCGTGAGCTATGGGTGGAGAGGTCGCCCTATAATTCCCTCAGCCCCAGAGGGGCGAAAGAAGCCATCGGCGCGGTGATCGAACATTCCCACACCATGGCATCAACCGATGAAGAAAACGACTCCGCCGCTAATTCGAATCGCGATTTCTTTCGCCCCTTACGGGGCTCGGGCGCAGTGAGGTACCAGTTTACCCACGGCTTGCGCCATGGGCTACGATCTTTCGCCCGCTACGCGGGCTGTTCGCCAACGGTGCTTTATTCTAGCGCCTATACCCCCGGCCCCTCTCCCCCAAAGGGGCGAGGGGAGAGGTAGCTTAAATTTACCTCCCTCGCCCCCTTGGGGGAGAGGGTGGACCGCAACCGGCGCCGTCATCAGCCGGGGCGGGACGGGTGAGGGGGTCAAAACCCAAGTGTTGCGGAAGTAGTCACAGGCCAGATGGTTGATGTTAGGGAAGAATGGAATACGGGGCCTCGCATCGGGCGGGCGGATTTGAAATTATATGCACCGACGCTCGTCGATAAATGCGGTTTTATTCTGACTCCTGACTTCTGACTCCTGTTCAGAGAGCGGTTTCTTATGTTGCTAACAATGGCAGCCTTGATAGCGGTGGGAATGGCAATTTATATTGTCTTCCCGCTGCTCAGCGCGGAAACGGCAGGCGGCCCGCTGCCCATGGACGTGACCGTTCTCAGCGATCTTAAGCGCCGGCGGTTGGTGGTTTACGATAACTTGAAGGACCTGGAATTTGAATTTCAATCCGGCAAGATCGCGCGGGAAGATTATGAAGGGATGCGCACAAACTACCTGGGTGAGGCGGCGGGGTTGATGGCCGCAACACAGGATGCCGAATTGCTCAAGCAGGACGATGCGGTGGTTGAACGTGAAATCGCCGCGCGCCGGGCACAGCGCAAAACTCCGCCCAAAATCGAGTACACTTGCGCAGCCTGCGGGTATGAGAATCCCTTGCCGGTGAAATTCTGTGGCGAGTGCGGGGCGCGAATTGCGGGCCTGAGGAAGAAGAGCTAAGCAATCGAATTTCCGCTGAGTAGCTGGCACAATCGGGCGGCGCGGCGGCTTCAGTTCCCATGAACGTGAAACTGTTTCCATCCAAATTTCTCACGGTTTCGGCAGCGTGCATATTGCTGCTGGGTTCAGGCACTTCCTTGCTCGCTGCCGGAGGAAAGATTTCGGGTCAGGTGTCAAACGGCACCAACGGCAGCCCGGTGGCTAATCAAAAGCTTCAGCTCCTGATGCCGCGTGGGGGGATGCAGCAAGTCGCCACTGCGGTCACGGATGCCAGCGGCCATTTCACGATCGCCTCAAGCGACCTTGCCACCGATTCTTTTTATCTTCTCCAGGCAACATATGAGGATGTGAATTACCACGCCCCGGTCAGGTTCAATGACCGTGGCCAGGCTCAAGTTGATATCACGGTTTACGAATCCACCCGCACCGCGCCCCCCCTGCGGATTCAGTCCGCCCGCATCATCTTACATGCCGAGGGCGGCAAGGTTCACGTGCAGGAAATGTTCGCGATTCGCAACTCCGCCGATCCGCCGCACAGTTACCTTAATGTTGACGGCACATTTCTCCTGCACTTGGGCAAAACCGCTGCCGAACCCACTGCCACAGTCGCCGGTTTGATGAACATGCCCCTGCCGCAGCCCGTGAACCCCGGCAAAGGACCGGGTGACTATTTTATTCAGTATCCCCTTAAGCCGGGCCTGACCGTGGTGATGTTTGCGTACGATACTGATTACGGTTCGAACAAGCTGGACCTTGCGGACTCCGTCGGCTACCCCATCGACAGCGCAGAGTTGCTGGTCTCGCCCCCCAGCCTTTCCGTGGACTCCTCGCTGTTCAAGGCTGCGGGCTCTGATGCAGAATCAGGAAGCCAGAAATACGTGGCGGAAAACCTGCCGCCTAATGCCCAACTCGCAGCCAGCCTCAGCGGGGAAGCAGCGGAGGGAGCAAGTACGTCCAGCGAGGCTGCCAGCCAGGGTGAAGAAGAAGTGAAGTCCCTTCCCAATTCGATGGAACGGATGGGCGGGCTTTTGCTTGCCTGCTTCCTGCTGGTCCTGCTGTGGGGGTTGGGCGTGCGCGTGGCGAAGGAATGGCCCAAATGGAAAGCCCAGCAGACCGCCAGTCAACGTCAGAAGGCGCTGGAAGCCGAAGTGGATTCGTTGTTTAATTCTCTCGCCGACCTGGATGATCTCTTCGCAACCCATAAGATTGCGGAGAAACCTTATTGGAAAGAGCGCATGGAATTGAAAGCGCGCCTGGTGGCGGCGCTGAAGAAAGCTCCGCCTGCCCTGCTCGAGTCCTATGTCATCCGACACACCCCACGGTAAGCCCGCGCTGGAACTGCGCGATGTTTCCAAACAATTCGGGGCCTTCCAGGCTTTGAATGGCGTCTGCCTGCGCGTCGAGCCCGGAGATTCCGTTCTCCTCTATGGTCCCAATGGCGCGGGCAAAACCACCCTGCTGCGAGTCCTCTCAACCCTGGCCCGCCCGAGCGAGGGCAAGGTTCTATATGACGGCGCCGACGTTCACGCCAACCCCGCTGCCGCGAAGGCCGCCATCGGGTTTGTGTCCCATACCACATTTCTATACGGTGAACTGACTGCTCGTGAAAATCTGGAATTCGCCGGGAAGCTCTTTGGCCTAAGCGACCTCCCGCAGCGGATCGTCAGCGTGCTTGAAACTTTCCACCTCCGCCAGCGGGCTGAGACTCCGGTGCGCGAGCTATCCAGGGGCTACCAACAACGAGTTTCATTGGCACGGGCGTTTTTGCACGATCCGCGGTTTCTGCTGTTGGATGAGCCCTTCACCGGGCTTGATGCGGCATCCACCGAATCTTTGCAAGTGCTGATGGAGGGATTGCGAAGTCAAGGCAAGGCACTGATTTTCTCCACCCACGACTATGAGCAGGGCAGAGCCATCGCCCGGCGGTTGGTGGCAATGGAAGGCGGAAAGGTGCGGTATGACGGGCCCATGAATTTAGCGCCGGAAATAAAAATAGGAGTCAGGAGCCAGGAGCCAGGAGACAGGAGTTAGAAGTTGGAAGAGGGGACGGTATTTTGGATTTACTGCCCTCGCCCCCTTGGGGGAGAGGGTGGCTCGCAACCGGCGTTTTCATCAGCCGGGGCGAGAAAGGGGCCCCACGTTCTGCTTGTTGTGGGGGTGAGGGGGTCAAAACCGTACGGACTAGTCCGAACTTTGCCCCATGACCCTATGTTGGTACTAACCCCCTCACCCCCGGCCCCCATAGGCGCTAGAATAAAGCACCGTTGGCGAACAGCCCGCGTAGCGGGCGAAAGAT
>CAYTMD010000468.1:0-5259 GCA_964438685.1 uncultured Acidobacteriota bacterium | reverse complement strand
GGGTGGACCACAACCGGCGTTTTCATCAGCCGGGGTAGGCCGGGTGAGGGGGTCAAGCCCGTGGGACTCCCAACCGGCTATCAGCTTCTTTTTCCCTTACTCCGTCTGGCTCCAATCATCCGGAGCGCCGCTTTCCTTAAACTTCGCTTGCAAATCGTCCAGAGCCTTCTGTGCATCTTCCATGGTTTTACGATTCAAGTCAGCCTCGGATTGCTTGGCCTGAACCTTGGTGGCTAGATCGGCTTTGGCAGTGGGATCCATCTCTCTCGCCTGCTGTATCTCCAAGAGATTCAGTTCATCTTCCGTGAGTTGTGCCTGCTCTTTGGCTTTTGCCAAATCCTGCCGCGCTGCTCTGAACTTCGCTTGCCAGTCGTCACGCGTCCGCTCCTTGCCTTCCGTGGTTTCGGGCTTGGTGGTGGCGGTTTCGGTGGGAGGAGTTTCGGGTTTAGCCGGTGCTTTGTCAGTGGTGGAAGGCTTGCCGGGCGAAACGGGTTGGTAAGATATGGCCTCTCCAGGTTTAGCCGCTGGCAGGTTGTCGTTGGTAAAAACCTTGGTGGCCTTCCTGGAATCGCGTTCGTGCTGCGCCTGGAGCTGCCGCGCCACGTCCCCAAGCGATTCCTGTTGCTGGGGGCGGGCGACGAGTGGCAGCGCCGCGCTCAGCAGAAATGTGGTCACGAGCAGCGTCGTCCTATACATTTTCCCCTCGCTTAGCGGAGCCAACCGGGATCACCGCCCTCATGGCGGAGTTGGTCGTGCAGATCGTCAATGGCCTTCTCGTCATCGGCAATCCGCTGTTTCTTGGAATCGATTTGCGCTGTGAGTTTATCGATATCGCTGCGCGAGTACTCCTGCTGCAGGGTCTTGTTGGGGTCAGGGTAATATTGGGTCTGATTTTGCCCGAGTTTTTGCTGCAGAACGTTGAGTTCGCGCTTGTCGGTGTCGAGTTGGTCTTGCAGCTTGCTGAGGTGTGAGCGGAAATAGGCCTCGTCATGGCCTTTCTCGGGTTTCTCCGCTGCCGCATCCGGAGGCGTCTTTGCGGGGGGAGTGGAACCGACTTCGGACACACCCTCTTTGGGAACCGAAATGTTGTCATTGGTGATAACCATGGTGGGCTTGGACTCTTTGGCTTTCTGCGCCTTGAGCTTGCGGGCAATGTCACCCAATGAAGTATTGCTCGTATCTGTCTTCTCTTGTGCGTAACCACTTGCCGCGGCCAGACAGACGAGTACGAATCCCAAGATAAATACTTTGACACAAATTCTCATGACACCCTTCCTTGAGGGGCAGCGCGGTCGATCCCTAAGCTGAATCTACGCCTTTTCAGGGTCGAAATCAACTATCTTGAGAGCTTTGAGAACCGCTTCGTGCTACCTGCTATTGGACGAGGAGGGAAGTTGGAGCCGGTATTTCCGGACGAAGAAGCCAAGAAGCTCTATCCGGCCGGCTGGAAGGGACCCCGCCTTATCCGCGGATCGTTCCCCAGCCAAAATAGGCATCTTGCAGGTCCGGGAGCCCGCCAGGGTGGAACAACGGAAAGTTGGAGCCCTCTAAGGAGTCCGGATAGAAGCCGTGCAGATTGAGCGATTCAATCTGGGCCGTCTGGCCCACGCATCGTACCTGCGCGCCCTCCGCCATTACGTGTCGCGGCGCCGTGCTTCACCGGGAGCACTCCCACGACCGGGGAATCATCGCGCCGGCCGCCCTTCGCAATCCTGAAGATTCGGGTCAAGATTTCCGCTAGAATACCCTGGGTACGTTTGACAGGGCCGCGAGGGGAACGCTACGGCCGGTTATCACCAGGGGAGGAACTGTGCAAGTCTTCGATCACATTGACCCCGGAAAGCTCGAGCGGCGCGATGCGGAGTTGTGGACAGTGGCGATCACCATGATCGCCGTTCTTGCCGTGGGGATGGCCTTGCTCATGTACTTCTCTTCCCACTGGAATCCCGCGCTCCCCCGGGGCGTATCGCTGCGGGAAATCATCTTCAGCTTCTGCCTTCTCTGCCTGCTCCTTGTTGCCTATCTTGTGGAGAGGCAGTTGACGGTGCGCCGCCTGCGCCGGCAACTGCGGGAAGAACGGACGCGGACGACAAGGCTGCTCGGCCAGGCAAGCGCTGACCTGCTTGAAACCCTGCCGGACCACGATCGGTTTCGGGCCCGATTGAACGTTGAGTTTTCCAGTGCACAGACCTTTCAGCGTCCGCTCTCGCTGGTGCTGACCCTGGTCAAACCTTCACCCCAGGTGATCGAGTCCGGCGAGACTTCAGTGGTGATTGCGGACGCCGTCAAGGCCGCGTACCGAATGCTTCGTCGCGAGGACATGGTCTATCTGCTTTCGGAGGTATTGTTCGCGATCCTGCTGCCCGGCATTCTGGAGGAAGACGCCGCGCACGTGGCCGAGCGTCTGCGCGAACGGTTGCTGGATGCTACCGGCGCCAACAATCGCTTCGCGTTTACCGTGCATACCATCAACTATCCCCGGCACGTTGCTTCCATCACCGAAATCGACGACTTTATCAAGTCTTGCAGCACCGACGCCGGCCCCGAGAAGGATCCCGTCTAAAACGCCGGCGGCATGTCCCATTTGGATTGACGATGGAAGCTTGCCCTTGGGATATCGCGCCTGGGAGTTGGTAGCGCAGCCCGGCGGCCCGCTGGCTTTATTCAGGGCAGGCCTTCCCGCGCTTTGCATACGGAGGTAAAAATGGAACCGCCTTCAACTTGGAATCTGCTTACCGCGAGCCTGGCGATTTGTGATTTGACGAAACCCCACTCCGCTTGGGCCTTCCTGGTCGTGCAAGGCTTGGTCTCGGACTCAGGGGCGGAACGCGAGACGTTCTTCGGCATCATCCAACAGACGCTCGCACAAAGTCCGGCGGCAGGCCTCAGCGCGCCAGCCTTTGTCGCCAATGCGCTGACCCATGCGGGAATCGCCACCGCCGCAGGACGGGATCCTGATCCCAATGGAGAGCGCGCCCTCGATCGGATGGCAGCGATCGCCTCCTGGGGGCCCGGCGCTCTCTGCAACGAGCGTCTCGATGAACTCCGAAGCAGGCAAGCTTCCTTTTTGAAATGGAGAAACAAGACGCAGCAGGTTGCCAGGAAACCTTGGTGGAAGTTTGGCAGAAAGTGAAACGACGGATTAAGAAACCTGGGCTAGCCAGGGGCTCGAATCGGCTGCAATGCGGACTCTTGCGATGTCACGGATCAGGCAATGGATGGATAAATTCAAGCCCTGCGACCAATTCATTAGGGACAGCGCCGGGGCGGGTCCACACTACCCGGCATTGCTCGGGGCGCTTGTTCAAGTAAACATCCACAATCTGGCCGGGCACAATTTGGCCGCGCAATCGGAGTCGTACTCCTGACCCCGAAATATCGATCGTCCACGAATTGTCGATGAGCCCCTCACTGCCGGAGCCCGTTGCCACTGGCGCGCGTATCGTGAACACCACACGCTTGCTGCGTCGGCGGTCTCGGACACTCTCTGACATGGTATGTGAGGCGGAGACTATGTTTTCCGTCGCAACGTGTCAAGTGCCCAGGTCGTAAATAAGGCAAGTGGCAAGTAGCGCGGACCTGTAGTACAAGGTGCGCCAGCCCCCAGTGACCCCTCACCCGTCCCGATTTCTGGGGTCCGATGGGCCCCATCGGGAAGGGCGCTTTAATCTTCCACCTTCGTCCAGGGGAGAAGGCGCTGAGGTACGAAGCGGATGAGGGGTCCCTTGGCTTGAAGCGGTAGCGCGGCCACCTGAAGGAGCTTGTGTTAGTGCGCCCCACACCTTAGGCTTTCGCCCATAACGGCATTTTCCGTCTTGCAGGTTTTAATGGTCTCGACAAGTTTCTGACGGAGTTCGGTGTTGGAAGGATCCAGTTTCAAGCCTTCTTCATAGGAGGCGATGGCGTCATCATACTCGCCACGCTTGGAGTGGTAATCACCCCATAGGTTGTAATCCGGATGTGTTTTGTGGCTCTTTTTCCCCGTCTCCAACCCACAGTCGCTTTCCATGCCGGCGGAATCCACCGGAAGGTCGAATTGCATCACGATGCGATTTCCCAATGCGTCCACGAGGCTGATGGATTGCCGATGAACAAAACCGTGGGGGCCATCAGGGGCCACCGGATGGCCGGTCAGGAGTTTTAGCGTTTGATTTTTGTCGAGGTAAACGGAACGCCCATCATTAATTACTTCCGCCCAATCCTCGTCTGGCGCTTTCTTGTCGTCCCACTGCATCCCGACGCGAATTCGGGGCGGGGGCTTGGAGGCATCCCCGGCCGGGCCCTGCCCATACGGGATGGCCATCCCCAGCTTGATATTCGCTCCCCCAAGCTCCTTGCCAGAGCAACTGATAATTAAACGTGGCGTCAGCGATCCGCCGCCAACTGGAGGCTTGACATATTTCCCCTCAAGATTGAATAGGGAGGCCGATATTCCATCCTTGAAGTCGTCGGCAATTATGACGTTCCACTGCGGAGAGCCCGCTGGCTGGCCCGTGGAGTCATCCGCCATACGGGTCTTCGGTTGGGAAGAGCCCGTGGGCTGACCCTTTGGCGAGCAACCTTGTGCGCCGAACACCAGCATCACGCACATCAGTACCAGCGCGGCCTTCATTTTGCCCTCCCACGCGGGGGGTCTGAAGTCAGTGCTTAATACAAGACTAATTGTGGTCGAAGTGATTCATCCAGAATTTCCATTTTGCCATCCTGGCCAGCGACGATTGTACATCCAACCCCATTCGAGCGCACACGTGAGCGCAGTTTTCAACAGCGAGATTCAGCGGCGAGAGGAACAAAGCGCGGAGGCGCCCGCAGTTTGCTTTCGGCCTGCCCGCCTCAGATGAGGGGGGTGACGCGCTGAGAGACGGGGTGGTGCTGAAACAGGGTCTAAGGTGCAGTGCTGATAAGGGAATCAAGTGGGAAGTCTGCCAAAAGGGCCGGCTGGCCCAGAGCGCAGTTCGGCGATTCAAGTCATCCCGTCGCAATCGAATCAAATGGAGACCCTCCCCAAGCCAGTTCGCCCAGGGGGAGAGACAACAACACTACTGTCCAAATTAGCAGACGCGCCGTGTGGCGGACACGGTTCTGCTTGTGCACGATCCCGAATACGACACCAAACTAATGATTCATTTCCCCTCGCCCCCGTGGGGGAGAGGGGGGCCCGCAAGGCGGGGGGTGAGGGGGTCTTTACCAAAATGGAATTCGTTTGGGAGAGCCGCAAAAGCAAGGTAAAAGGCAAAAGTGAAACCGCCTCAGCGTCGC
>CAYTMD010000467.1:0-5269 GCA_964438685.1 uncultured Acidobacteriota bacterium | reverse complement strand
GATCCGTTGGACTGGCGTGGTCAGCATGTGGTGCGCTTCCTCTCTACTCGACGGTTATCCTGAGCTTGGCCACCCTATTCGCCCTGTCCCATGGCGCGACGATATCGCTAGTCTCAGAGCTCGCAGAGCAAGTAAACTGAAGCCGCTAGCACAAGCGGCGACGAATAAAAGCCGGGCATGGGCCGCGGAAAACGAATGGACGCCACCGTGCGACCGAAGATTGTTCCCACAACATGACCCAGGCCATTCGCAAGCATGATGACGGCGAAGACGAAGCCGAGGGGACGCATCCAGCGAGCGCCGCGCCACACAAAAACGGAGAGGCATAAGAGCAGGACAACTGCCGCCACCAGCCCTGCCAGCCATACGCCAAATGTGAATACGGGGAAGGGAAGCCAAGGTCGTTTTGCACGCAGGGCAATCACGGTGGGGTTGTAGACCGAGAGGAATCCGGTTTTGGCTTCGTCGAGGACGTGCAGAGCCAGAGCCAGGCAAAGTGCAATCCATGCCCAGAAGAGTTGGGCATTCGGGTTCGAAGCCAATCGGAACCCTCGCAGGACTAATATCAGAATGTGCTGTGGAGTTGCCATCGGAGTCTCCCTTCGTTTCATTTCATCAGACGAACAAGTCGTTTGACACAATGCGCAGAGCCGATAACAGAGAGGCGAGGCAGCGGGAAAAGGGAATATATAGGCCGAAATGGTGTGACAAGCAAGCACCAAATGGCATTGCCATCCCAATTCACCCGCAACCCTTCATCCTGTGAAATTAACCACTTGGCAGCTGTCTATCGAGATTTCACATCTAACGGATTGACAAACTGCGGTCATTGCGAATAGTGTACGCCAGTCTATGAAAATACTTGTCCTCGGTTCCGGTGGTCGTGAACACGCTCTGGCGTGGAAGCTGCATGAAAGCCAGCAGATGGAGGAGTTGTATTGTGCCCCCGGGAATGCCGGCATCGCGCAGGAAGCGGAATGCATTGCGATCGACCTCACTCAAACCAAAGCCATCGTGGAATTGGCCAAACAGTTGCGCGCTGACCTTACTATTGTGGGGCCGGAAGCTCCTCTGGTGGCCGGTGTCGTCGATGACTTTGAGAAGGAGGGGCTGGCCATAATCGGTCCCAGCAAGGCCGCATCGCGCCTGGAGGGAAGCAAGATCTTCTCCAAGGAATTCATGCGGCGGCACGGCATTCCCACGGCACGTTTCGAGGTGGCTGGAAATATTGAAGACGCCCTCCACGCGCTGGCACGCTTCCCCCTGCCGGTGGTTGTCAAGGCCGATGGGTTGGCGGCGGGCAAAGGCGTGGTGGTTGCCCATACCCACGAGGAGGCGGAGCAGGCCGTTGAGGACTTCATGCGGCGCAAAACCCTGGGAAGCGCCGGCGACCGTGTCGTTATCGAGGAATGCCTGAAGGGCGAGGAAACGTCATTCATAGTTCTTACCGACGGTCGCGGAATTCTTCCTCTTGTCCCCACCCAGGATCACAAGGCATTATTGGATGGGGACCAGGGCCCCAACACCGGCGGCATGGGGGCGTATAGCGACGACTCCATTCTCAGCGAACCCCTGCACGACGAGATCCTTCGTTCCATTGTCGCGCCCACTCTGGCGGGCATGGAAATGGAAGGGTCTCCTTATCGGGGCTTTTTGTATTGCGGGCTCATGATGACGGCCTCCGGCCCCATGCTGCTTGAGTACAACGTCCGCCTGGGTGACCCGGAAGCCCAGCCGATCCTGATGCGCTTGCGTTCCGATCTGGCTGACCTGCTGAAGGCGTCGCGCGAGGGCCAACTGGCGTCGGTGGATGTTCATTGGAGCCCCAATCCTGCGGTTTGCGTGGTGCTGACATCCAGGGGTTATCCTGCCAAGCCGGAGGTGGACAAGGCGATTACCGGGTATGAATCGGTTGAAGCAATAGGGGGAGTCAAGATCTTCCATGCCGCCACGCGCGTAAAGGATCATCAACTGTTTACCGCCGGGGGCCGCGTCATGGGCGTGACTGCCATTGCGGAGGATTTGCCCTCCGCCATTCAGCGCGCCTATGCGGGAGTTAATAAGCTTCAGTTTGAAGGAATGCACTACCGGAAAGATATCGGGGCGAAAGCGCTGCAACGGGTCGAGAAACCCCCTGCGCCCAAACGAGTGCGAGCGGCAAAGGGAGAGCGTCCGTCGTCACGCAAGTAGCGCCGATACATCAAGGGTCTATCCCAAATCAACTGTTTATGGAGGAATGTAGAGATGCCTGAGAAGCCATTGGTTGGCATCGTTATGGGCAGTGACACGGATCTGCCTGTCATGGCCGAGTCTGCCGCAACCTTGAAGAAGTTCAAAATCCCGTTCGAAATTGAAATCACGTCCGCCCATCGCTCTCCCGTGCGCACCTCTGAGTATGCCCGCACGGCGGTACAGAGGGGCTTGAAAGCGATCATCGTGGGGGCAGGTGGAGCATCCCACCTGGCCGGCGTGATCGCGTCGGAAACCATACTTCCGGTTATCGGCGTTCCCATGGCCACCACCACGCTGGCGGGACTCGATGCCTTGTTGTCCACGGTGCAGATGCCCGGCGGCGTTCCGGTTGCATGCACGGCCATCGGAAAGCCCGGCGCCATTAATGCCGCTATCTTCGCGGCGCAAATCATTGCCACCGCCGACCCCGCCATGGCGCAAAAACTCGTAGAGCACAAGGAACAGTTGGCGCGCGCAGTTGCGGAAAAATCGGAAAAGCTCAAGCGCGAGTTCCAGTTTTAGTGACGAGTGACAACGGCAGTGACAAGTGAGAAGGGCAGTGACAAGTGACGAGTGACAAGTGAAGAGCAAGAAGAACACCAACCCTCTTGACATGGGTGGTCACTCTGCATTCTTCCCTCGGTGCACTGCGGTGCTTCCTCGTCACTCGTCACTTGTCACTTGTCACTGCCTTTCGTGCTCGTCACTTGTCACTGAATTACGGAGTCTTTGTGTTTATTGGCCACTTCGGAGTCGCACTGGCCGCCAAGAAGATTGCGCCGCGGACCTCCCTGGGAACATTGGTGATGGCGGCGCAGTTCGTGGACCTGATCTGGCCGCTTTTTCTTCTCCTGGGTGTTGAGAGGGTTGTCATTGCGCCGGGCGCGACGGTGGTCACTCCGCTGGATTTCCTTTCTTACCCTTTATCCCACAGCCTCCTTGCCGATCTCGGCTGGGCTTTCCTCTTCGCGGGGATTTATAAAGTCGTTAAACGCGATTCGCGCGGCGCGGTCTGCCTGTGGTTCGTTCTGATCAGTCATTGGCTGCTTGATGCCCTAACCCACCAGCCGGACCTCCCGCTCTATCCCGGCAGTTCGACCTATATTGGCCTTGGCCTGTGGAATTCACTTTCAGGGACGATCTTCGTGGAAGGCGCTATTTTCCTGGTCGGCTTGAGGATTTATACGAGGGGCACCCATGCCCGCGACCGCATCGGAGCCATCGCCTTCCGTTCTTTTGTCGCCTTTCTATTGCTGATCTACTTCGTCAACCTCTTCGGTCCTCCGCCCCCCAGCGAAAAAGCCGTGGCCATCGCGAGCCTGAGTTTGTGGCTGCTCGTGGTTTGGGCTTACTGGCTGGATCGCCACCGGCTGCCGGGACCGCCTCCTCCCCGGCATGTCCTCACAACCCTCGGCTCTATTTCCGAGCAGGACCATGTAATGTAAGGCGGCCCTCCCGGCGACACATCTCCAAAGAGCATCTCCAAAGAGCCGCTTGACTCCCTTTGGGTGAAACGTTATCTTCTTCGGCAACAAGTCTATGGATTGCGTTCGAAATATGTGAACGAGATTCCCAAGGCGGTTGCAGAATGTCCAAACCCCTCTCTGCTATAGATTGCATCGGCCCGGCATTCAGCCAGACAAAGCGCCAGCTCTTTGCGCCCTTTCGATTTCGCCGCTGGTTGCGATTAGCCGTGATTTGCCTGCTCACCGGGGAATTCGCCGGCGGCGGGGGCGGGGGACCTTCGGGAAACTTCAATCTCCCGGTAACGCACTCCAAGGGCGGGAAGAACCTATTCGCTCTCCCCAACCTTGATTGGAGCAAGGTCCTTCCCTGGCTGCCCTGGATCGTGGCCGGCGTCGTTCTCCTCTTCCTGCTCATATTCCTTTGGATTTATGTCGCCTCGGTCTATCGCTTCGTACTGTTTGAATCGGTCCTCTACGATCGCTGCGAACTGAAAGGAAGTTGGGGCCGATGGGAACCGAGCGGCCGAAGCTATTTCTATTGGTGCCTCGTTGTCCTCGTGGTTTCCTGTGCCGGTTCGAGCCTGATCATTGGTTTGCCGGTGCTTTTCGCCTGGCGTGCCGGGCTGTTCCACCATCCGGGCGAACACCTGCTGGTTCTGATCCTGGGCGGGGTGGCGCTGCTCTTCCTGCTCATTGCGTTCATGTTGTTGATCGCGCTTATCAGCCTGTTTGCCAAGGATTTCTGCATCCCCATCATGGGAATGGAGAGGGTCGGCGTGGTCGAGGCCTGGCGCCGGCTGCTTCCCATGATGGCAGCCGAGAAGATGGCATTCACCGGCTATTTCCTGATGAAGATCGTTCTGGCCATCGGCAGCGCCATCATCTTTGGCATCATTACGTTCCTGTGTCTTATTATGATAATCATTGCCTTGGTGATTGCGGGACTGATTATTTTCTTTGGCGGTAAAGCCCTGGGGCTCACTTTAAACGTAACTACGATCAGCATCCTGGTGGTAATGGGTGGCGTCGTTCTGACCGGCATTCTTTATCTGATCGCGCTGATCAGTACCCCTGCCATGGTGTTTTTCCAGTCCTACGTGCTCCACTTTTTGGGTTCCCGCTATCCCGCGCTGGGCGCCGTGGTTTTCCCCCCACCGCCGGAAGTACAACCGTCTTCTCCCCCTGATTCGCCTCCGACGCTCGCGCCAGCGGTGTGATCATCGGGTGATCCGGCGATCGGGAGATCGGATGAACGAAGACCGTTTGCCAAATTGCCGCATCATCGAAAATGATAGATCCAACCTCGTTGCGGAATCGTGTTTTCCGTCGATTCACTGGCCACCTTGCGGCAGATTCCTCAACGGCCCGATTCGATGATCATTTGTTCACCCGATCGCCCGATCGCCGGATCACCCGATCTTCTTGACCCTGCTTCCTGGTTTTACCGCGGGAATTCCTGCCTGGCAGAGCGGGCATTCGGCAGGATTGTAGTTCTGAATCTTCAGGGTAATAAGCGCGGCTTTGGGCAGGCCGAGGTCGGCGGTTCCGCCGCTGCGGTCGATCAGAGCCCC
>CAYTMD010000466.1:0-5279 GCA_964438685.1 uncultured Acidobacteriota bacterium | reverse complement strand
CAAGGTGGGCCAATTTAAACCGCCGCAAATGGGCCAAAAGAAGTTGCCAAACTCAGCTTCCGGGGAGTTATCGAGTTGAACCTTCTCGGCTTGCTCCCGGGAACTGTTGCGGCGGATTCGATCCACTGCGATTCCATGGGTGATGCTGTACAGCCACGAACGCAAAGAACCAGGTTCTTTCAGTCCCCGAATGCCACGAAATGCTTTGATCCACACTTCCTGAAGAACGTCGAGCCCGCTGTCCTTATTACCGGTCAAACTGGTCGCGTAGTAGAGCAACGGCCGCTCCAAGACCGCAATAAGGTCTTCAAAAGCGCCCGGCTCGCCAGATTGGCAACGGAGCGCGAGCCACTCGTAGCGTGTTCGATTCTCACCATCCATTTGCGTTCACTGCTTATGTCGAAGGGAAAGCGCTCGTGGTTCAATTTACCCGACTGGATTTGGTTCGGGCGACAACCTCGGTATCCAGAGAGATGGGACAGCTCCCGGCGAAGGCGCCAAAAACTGTATCACAGATGTCTGAGATGGAGCCTTTCTTGACCCATCCGGCGGGCTGGCACAGATTCTACGTGTCCGCGAGTCGATAGGGTTTTCACTTTTGCGTTTTGCCTTTTGCACTTTGACTTGCTTTTGCCGCGGGCAGGGCAAGCCCAGCCCCCACAAAACTGGCGGTGGCGCAGGCACTCTTGCCTGCGCCCAAGGCTGATGCATTCCATGCATAGGACACAGGCAAGAGTGCCTGTGCCACGCTACCTCAGGGGGGTTCTTCTGCGATGGTCAAGTTGCAACAATCTTGCCGTGGACAGGGCAATCGTACCCGCCTGCCCGACTGGGGTTGATTACGCGTTACCTCTGGGATATTGTGCAATAGCAAAGCTCAGGGCCGGCAAATCAATGACTATGGTCACCCGCTGTTTGGTTCCGGCCAGGTAGGTTTAAGAAAAGAGGAGGGCGTATGCCTCAGTGCTCGTTGAAGGCTTCCCGGAGTCCGAAAGGCAAGTTTGTTGTGGGGTTGTCGGCAATTGTGCTGGTTATCGCGCTGTGGTTCTGGCCGCAGGCAACGCGGAGCGCAAGCGTGCTGCCGGCTGCTCCCGCTCCCGCCCGAACGCACGGGCCCTACAGCACCAACTTTCCCCGCGCTGAGAATCCCATTTCCGAACGTGGCAAATGGTCAAATGGCCAGACGGACGGGCTTGATTGGGCCAATGTCCAGACGATTCCAGGATTGGCTTTCGGGACCGAAATTGGTGGGACGAGGCCGGAACCGCAAAACTTCGACGATTCCACGGCTCTACTCACGGGCACCTGGGGGCCAAATCAAACGGTCGAAGCCACCGTCCACTCCGTCAACCCGAACATGAATGACACGGTCTGGGAGGAAGTGGAGATACGCCTGCGAAGTTCCCTCTCCTCCCACAAAGCCACGGGGTATGAAATCATGTTCCGGTGCTCAAAAATCGCCAAAGCTTACTGTAATATTGCCCGGTGGGATGGGCCCTTGGGAAAGTTTACCTACTTAAAGAACTCCGGCGGTTCGCAATACGGCGTCAAGGATGGGGATGTGGTGAAGGCCTCCATGATTGGAAACGTCATCACGGTATACATCAATGGTGTGCAAATGGTCCAAACAACCGACGATACCTTTAAGACCGGCAACCCAGGCATGGGGTTTTTTATCGATCGAGCTACCGGCGTGAACCGCGATTTCGGGTTTACGAGTTTCATGGCCACTGACAGATGATTGCTACCGCAGGTGTGTTCCGCCCATGAGGAACTCATCGATGCCGCGGGCGGTTTTGCGGCCTTTAGCTAGCGCAAAGATCCCAAAGCTGTAGCCGCGCTCAGTGCGATTCTGACCCGGGGTTCCTCAGACGGCGGCCGAGCGAGAAGGGCATTGCCTTGGACAAGGCAATCGTAGCAGCCCACCCAACCCAGGTTGATTACATGTGCCCACGGAGATATCGTGCATCAGCAAAGCCCAGGGTTGGCAATCCAATGACTGTGGTCACGCACTGCCTGGTTCCGGCCGGACAGGGTTAAGAAAAGAGGAGGACGAATGTTTCAGTGCTCATGGAAGGATTCCAGGGGTCCGAAAGGCAAGCTGGCTGTGGGGTTGTCGGCAGTCGTGCTGGTAAGCGTGCTGTGGTTCTGGCCGCAGGCGACGCGGAGCGCAAGCGTGCTGCCAGCTGCTTCCGCTCCCGCGGGAACGCACGGGCCCTACAGCACCAACTTTCCCCGCGCTGAGAATCCCATTTCCGAACGTGGCAAATGGTCAAATGGCCAGACGGACGGCCTTGACTGGGCCAACGTCCAGACGATTCCAGGATTGGCCTTTGGGACGGAGATCGGCGGGACAAGACCGGAACCACAAAACTACGACGATTCCACGGCTTTACTCACGGGCACCTGGGGCCCGAACCAAACGGTCCAAGCCACCGTCCACTCCGTCAACCCGAACCAGGACGACACGGTTTGGGAGGAAGTGGAGATACGCCTGCGAAGTTCCCTTTCCCCCCACAATGCCACGGGGTATGAAATCATGTTCCGGTGCTCAAAAATCGAGAAAGCTTACTGCAACATTGCCCGGTGGGATGGGCCCTTGGGAAAGTTCACTCTCTTAAAAAAGTCTTTCGGTTCAAAATACGGTGTTGCGAATGGGGATGTGGTGAAGGCCTCCATGATTGGAGACGTGCTCACGGTTTACATCAACGGTGTGCAGATGGTCCAAACCACCGATGATACCTTTAAGACCGGCAACCCAGGCATGGGGTTCTTCATCGATAGAGCCACGGGCGTGAACAGAGATTTTGGGTTTACGAATTTCATGGCGACTGACAGATGATTGCTACCGCAGGTGGGTTTCGCCCATGAGGAATTTGTCAAGGATATCGTGGATGTGAAAAGCCCACGGTCAGCGGTTAGCTGACCGTGGCTTGTTCGAAGGTTACGGTTTCAAGAAGTCCCTTAAGATTACCACTTGAATCTCCGTCAATCCCCGCCATCGTTCATCGTTCGTAACGATCAGTTCGGCCCCATTTCGAAGCGCTGTCGCAACTTGAATCGCATCTGGAGTACGAATCCAAGGGTAGCTCGAGCGCAGCTTGGCTGAAATCTCATAAATGTCCGCGTCAATTGGGAACAGGCTAATTCCTGTCGACGCGGTCAGTATTCGGCGATACTCGTGAGCGAGATCGAGCCGTGCATTACGCAGGGGTTGCACCAGCACCTCCAGAAGCGTGAGGACGCTGGTCATTGCTCTTGTGTTGCCACGGTGAATGGCATCGAAGAGGTCGTCGGTAATTGGGGAGTACTGAGGATGCTGTTCGATGTAGTAAATAAGGGGAGAGGTGTCGAAGGCCAGAAACTTTCCGGTGATGGTGGAGGTCAGCCTTCCCACGAGTCACGCTCTTGGTTGACGTACTCCTGCGCGTCCTGGTGGCGCCAGATTTCCTTGCCGAGGCCACGCAGTTCGGTAATGCTTGACCGTGAATCTATCCCCCCGGCGCTGAGGGCCTGAACCAACCTCAGCCGGTCCCTCTCGGGGAGTTGCGCTGCTGCTGCGATAATCTCCTCAATCGTCAAAGGCATTTTATCCTCCCGAGGTAGAGTGTACCATGCGCCTCGAGGCCCAAAACAGGGCTTAATTCTTTTTCAAGACGATAGTGCAGGGCGAGATCATCATTTGCCCGTATTCAGTTGTCAGAACAAGTGCGCCTATGGATGGCGCGTGCCGTCTTTACTGACAGATGAAACTGATAATTGACGACCGCTACCGCAGGTGGGTTTCGCCCATCAGGAATTTATCGACGCCGCGGGCGGCTTTGCGGCCTTCGGAAATCGCCCAGACCACTAATGACTGGCCACGGCGCATATCGCCGGCAGCGAAGACTCCGAAAACCGATGACATGTAATGCGCGTCGGTCTCCACATTGCTTCGCGCGTCGAGCTTCACGCCGAGGGCTTCAAGCATTCCATTCTTAACGGGGCCGAGAAAGCCCATGGCAATCAGCACCAGGTCGGCCTCAATGACGAACTCCGTTCCGGGTATGGCCTCGAACTTGGGCGCCGGGCCCACGCGGAGGGCGTGCAACTGCTTTACGTTGCCGTTTTCGTCGCCGGTAAAGCGCGCCGTGGCAACTGCCCAATCGCGAATTCCGCCTTCCTCGTGCGCGCTCTCGGTGCGCAACTGCAGCGGCCAGAGCGGCCAGGGAGTGAAGGGCGAGCGTTCCGCCGGAGGCTGCGGCATGATCTCAAATTGATGGACGGAAGCCGCCTTTTGCCGATGCGCGGTGCCCAGGCAATCCGCTCCGGTATCGCCGCCGCCGATAATCACCACACGCTTGCCCGTGGCAAGAATCTGCCCGTCAACATTGTCGCCGGCGTTGCGGCGGTTTTGCTGCGGGAGATACTCCATGGCAAAGTGAATGCCCTTCAACTCACGTCCCGGCACGGGGAGATTGCGAGGACTTTCCGCGCCGCCCGTCAGCAGCAGGGCGTCAAAGTCGCGGCGCAAATCTTCCACTGGAACGTTCTTGCCCACGTGCGCATTCGTTTGGAAGTCCACGCCTTCCTGGAGCATCTGGTCAATTCGCCGGTCGAGGACGGATTTCTCCATCTTGAAATCCGGAATGCCATAGCGCATCAGGCCACCGATGCGATCGGCCTTTTCGAATAGCGTTACCGAATGTCCCGCGCGGTTCAGTTGCTGCGCGGCGGCCAGTCCCGACGGTCCCGAGCCGACGATGGCCACGCGTTTGCCGGTGCGCAGCGGGGGTGGCTCCGGATGGATCCAGCCTTCTTTGAAAGCATGCTCAATGATGGTCTTTTCGATGTTCTTGATGGTCACCGGTGGTTCATTGATGCCCAGCACGCACGCGGCCTCACACGGGGCGGGACAGACGCGGCCGGTGAATTCGGGGAAGTTATTCGTGGCGTGCAATGTGCGGATGGCTTCTTTCCAGCGGTCGCGATATACCAGGTCGTTCCAGTCAGGGATGATGTTTGTCAGCGGGCACCCCGTGTGACAGAAGGGCACACTGCAATCCATGCAACGCCCCGCCTGGGTGCGCAGCTTTTGCTCGGGGAATTGCTGATAAACCTCCTGATAGTCGTTGACGCGCTCTTCCACGGGACGGCGCGTCGGAACCTCGCGTGTGGCTTCCATAAATCCGGTAGGCTTACCCACGCAGCACCTCCCGCGGGGCAGGGGCCGGGCGCGCGGATTCCGGATTCCGGATTGGCTTCCACGATGTTATTCCGGATCTGCTCGGGCAGGTCGA
>CAYTMD010000465.1:0-5292 GCA_964438685.1 uncultured Acidobacteriota bacterium | reverse complement strand
TGGCGTGGAGCGTTGGGACTGTCCAGCCCATCGCTGAGCGGCCCCGGGAAATAGAGAACCTGATTGGAGGTGTTGAACCGGTGGGTATAGAAGAACGCAATCCGGTTCCGAGTCTTGATGTTATGGTCGATCTTGATCGACCACGTCCCGTCCTTTACCACGGTCGTGTTTTGAAACGCGTAGTTGCCAATCAGCCCCGAACCAATATTGGGAGCGGGGATGAAAGGAATAATATTCTTGGCAATGGCGCTAAAGCGAGCGGTGGGAATGATGTTGTAAGCCCCGGCAGTGCCAAAAGGCTGACGGGCACCGCCCGAGGTTGTGGCCGGGTCGAAGATGTGAGGCGTAGCCCCCGCATCCGAATACAAACCCTGGAAGTTGCCCTGGAGCATGGCAGCGGTAGGTGTGGTCTCACCCGTTTGAACGCTGGGGATCGCCGGCTGCCAAAACCCCACCCAAGTGAAGTAGAAGAAGGTCCTGTTGCGGCCATCGTAAATCTTGGGGAGATAGATCGGTCCACCCGCCGATCCACCCTCCTCGTTGTACCGCGACTTGGGACGGCAGGCCTTTTGTTGAACTACCGGCACGTAGCCGCAGGTAAAGGATCCCATGTTGCCGGGGGTCCTCAGAATCTGATTATTGGACCACGAGTTGGCGTTAAAGATCTGGCGGTTAAAGTTAAAGAACGCGTCGCCGTGGACCTTGTTGGTGCCCGACTTGGACACGTATTCCTGGATGCCGCCGCCCACGCGCCCATCCTCCGCCTGGAAGCCCGAGGTGACCAACTTAACCTCGCTGAAGGCCTCGAAGCCAGGGAAGGTGAAGTCCACGCCCCCGGATTCCGGGTTGGTGATGGTGGCGCCATCAATCAGTAATTCCGACGCGCGACCGGTGGAACCGTTGATGCTCGTCTCACCATTGCCATTGACGCCGGCCATGTACCCGATGTAGGAATTCGCCGTACGTAATCCCGTGGTGAAGAGGGGAAGGTTCGTCAACGTCTGCGGGCTAATGTTCTCTCCGCGCGTAGCGTTGGCGGTTTCGAGCAGAGGCGCCGTCGATTTGACCTCCACGGTCTGCTGTACGGTACCGAGGTCCAGCTTGATGTCAATGGATTCGCGGAGTCCCACACGGACCTCAATGCCGGTCTGGACAAAGGTCTTGAATCCGGTTTGCTTCACCGTAATGGTGTACGGACCCGTGGGCAGGTCAGCGAAAACGTAGAGACCGGCTTGGGTCGAGCTAACGGTGTATTGGCGGCCGGTAGTGATCTGCGTGGCCACGATGTTCGCCCCCGGAACCACCGCCCCGTTGGGATCGGTGATTGTCCCGGAGATAGAACCTGCCTGAGTTTGTGCCAGCACTCCCAGTGGGAGAGCAATACTCAATGCCAGAAGTAAGCAAATGTGCTTCGCTAACCTCATAGGTCAGATCTCCTCTCGTTCTTGGAATAGTCAAACATATTGCCTGCGGATTCCGAGGCCTCCCGAAAGGCCGTCATGCAAAAGCAGTGGCTTTTGCCCGCTGTTGAGTAAGTTAGGTGGCACCCTGACGCGACAGCACTACAAATCGTGGATTCGGTAGCCGCCCATGGGAACACAGCGATGGGCAAAAGCTGCCGTGCCGAGAATAAATCTCGGCCCCCCGCATTACTTGTAAGGAGACCCAAACAAGACTGGACGCTAAGACTGACAAATGGAAAAATCGCTCCGGAATGTGCTCTGGTTTCGGCAGTAGCTGCACCGCCAGAAATCAGACAAAACGGCGCGAAACAATGGATGGATTAAATCAGCCATAATGACCGATGTCAAGTATTTATTTCAAATTGACAGTTTATCGGTGTTTGCAATATTCGCAGAGGGCCGCCGACAGAATTTGATGCAGATTCAGTGCGGCACACGAGCCATGGAGGCGGGGTGAAAGGTGAAAGTGTGGGGTTTCGATTCCGTTGCCGTTGGGTAAAAGGCTGAATACGGGACAGAGGCGATAGCAGAAATCGACATAGGTAAGCGGTCGCCCGCTGTCCCTGTCACACCACCGTGCATGCGGGTCCGCATACGGCGGTTCGGTGTGGGTTGAGCGATTAACGGACCGTCAATCTCGGAAGCCCGAGCGAGTCGAAGTAAGCATTGGGCAGCGCCAGCGCGGAAGGCATTTTACTTGAGCGCGGCGCGGAGGGGCAGAAAATTCAAGGTTGGATATCATGGGAGGCTTGCGAGGCTTGTTTCGGCATTCCGGTTCTTGAGCTCTGCTGCACATTGAAGACGAGAAAATCAGAATACTGGTGTTTGTTCCTGAGGGTGCGCCCGTCCCAATCCAAGGTGACGGTCACCTGACCGGGCAACCAAAATTTCCGGTTGACGCTATTGAACTTAACTTCGTTGAAGTCGATTTCTGTAGTTTCCTTGTCCAGTTTGACTTGAGGTAGAGGAGTAAGCAAATCGCTGACGAGGCGGACGATTTGGAAGGATTCCGCGTCCACCCAGACCAAACCCTGAAAGTAGACCATTCTTGAAGTGGCGCCCACATGGAAGCTTCCGCAGATGCGCGCCTTGGCCGGTTGTTGGGCAAAGGCAATCACATAGGTGGAAGCTCCCTTGACCTTTTCGCGCCCCCAATACCGAAAGGTGCTGCCCTGTTGATACAAGGGATGGAAGATAAGCGCTGCGCCCACAAACCCTGAGGTCAACATGAGGTTTTCCTCCAGACCGCTGGGTGTGGCGAGGGTTCCGGTGGGATCGGCGCGGTACTCATCCACCGAAGGCCCCCTGAGCTCCGTGGGTATCAAACACAAGTAGCGGAACTTTTGATCGTGCGTCAGTCCCACTTTCCCCTTCTTGTCCAGTGTTTCCTGGTGGATCTTCTCGACGGAACTGGTATTGGGAAGGTTCTTGTAGAGTTCCTCGATGCTATTGCCCACCGAGGCCATGATGGAATTCAAGGATGATTGGTCGGCTGCCGGCTCAAGATTTGCGATTTGCTTAGGAGGATGACTCAGATAGTCAATAGGATCCTCTCCCCGTGCCTGGAGCTTGGCATAGGCAGCAACGTATACCTTGGCATCTTTCCTCTTTTCCTCAATGCGATCAGAAAGTGAGCGAACCAGCGGAGACATCTTCTTAGTTTCCTGCCCGTCCAAATAGCGGTTCAGTTCATCCTGCGCCTCCCGGGCTGTTCCCACCCACAGGAGTGCCTCGGCGTGCAGGAGGCGTGCCTCTGGCCCCGCCCCCGCATCCAGGGCCTTCTTCAGCGTTTGGCCGGCGGCTTCCCAGTCAAAGTCCATACATTGGGCGCGGCCCAACTCCTGGAGCGTGAGGGCATCCCGGGGGGCAAACTTCGTCGCTTCCAGAATATAGGAGGCGGCCTTGGCGGGATCATGTTGCCAGCTCACCAGCGTACCGTAAGCCAGCAGGGGCTCAGGCCGGCCCAGTTTGCTGTTCTTGATGATGGCATTGACGGAATCTCCCAGTTCGATGTTGGCATCGTCCCAATCGCCCCACTTCAACTCCGCCATGGCCAGCATCGTCCGGCACCTCAGGCACGATGGGTTCGCCTTTACCACCTTGGCGAAATCCTGCACGGCCCTGTCGAGGTGGTTGCGGTCAAGAAACTCCTGCACTCCATGGGCGTAATTTTTCTCTTGCTTGGCCGATAATCCGTCCTCAGGGCCAAGCTGCCGGAGACGAGAGCTGATGCCTTGGATCAAATCGGATTGCGAGAGCACCGTAGGGTCATTCTGGGGTGGACGCAGGGTAATGAGCATCGCCTCGAACTTACCCTCTACCCCCATCACGGTCAATTTATATGCATCCTGAAAGCCCTTCTTGCTGACCTTCACCGTCACGGAAAAATCATCCATACCACTATGTGTATTAATAAACTCGCGTTCAGCTTGAAATTCCCCTCGGTTGTCGGTTTCATATAGCCGGAAGGGAGTGAGAGGGTAGATCATGACGGTGGCGTGAGCTACGGGATCGCCATGGAGGTTCACAACCTTGCCTGCCAGGACTCTAAATCCCTGAGTGTCGGTTGTATCCTGGCCCAGGACGCCATTACCTTGCGCCAGCAAAACCGCCGGGCAAAAGCCCAGCAAGGCAAGTAAGACGACGATTCTCCGTGCGAAGCTCATGGAATTTCCCGAGACGCCGAGGTTTCTATTCGGATAGCGCTTTCTTCGGATTGCGCAGAGCGGAGCGCTGCGACGAATCACCTGCTGGGGGGTAATCGTAACGCAAGGCTACGCTTTGCGCAATGCAAATGGAATTGATTGCAAGCAGATCGGGATTGCACAAAGCGAAGCGTTGCGGCGATTGTGGAAAGGGGGGGAATTGAATCCCCCCCGTTTCCTGGTTGATGGTGGTTAGAAGTAAAGGCGGAGGCCCATGGACATCTGACGTGCGCCATCCATTACGGCACTCGGACGTCCAAAGTTCGCGCTGACCAGGCTGGTGGTGATGGAACCAACGTCCGTCCGTTGGAACGGGTTGGCAACATACAAGGTATACCGGAGGGTAACCTTGCCCTCGCCGTAGATTCCGATCAATTTGTTCAACGAAATGTTCTCATTGCGGAACCACGGATTCCTGAACTGAGTGTTGTAGAGTGACTGGTTGCCCTCGACTCCGAGTGGGGTGGCTGCAAACGCCGAGGAGTAACTGGAGCAACCCGTAGTACAACCGTTGTTAGTAAACCAATGCTGGCTCGCGTTGTTGGGATCCAGTGTATTGGTGGCAATGCCGGTCTTGATTGGGGCTCCCGTGTAAGTTGCCTTGGTGATCTCCCAGCCCATATAGGTGTTGAGGTAATTGGTTGGGTTGCTAATCTCAATCAAGTTGCCGGAGCGATACTGACCCACGCCCGCGATCGTCCAACCGCCCAGGAAACCATTGACTATCGGATTGGCGGAACCGAGGAATTTCTTGCCTTTACCGAAGGGCAGTCGATAGCTCATGGTGAAGTTGACGTAGTTCGGGTAGTCTGAGTTGGCGAGCGTCTTGCCGTCAGCAAAGTTGTTGGGATCCTGAAGTGTTACCTGGCTGTATTGTCCGAAGATCTGAATATACGCATTGTCCGTCATGTTCTTGGAACGAACATAACTGCTTTCGAAGTTCAGATCGCCAAAACGATGTTCAACGATGATTTGGAGAGAATCGTAGGCCAGCCAGCCGTTACCATCGCCGGCGTTCCAAAGATTGTTCGGGGTCATTTGTGGGAAGGGACGGAGAGCCTGAGACAGGCTGGCCGCGCTCTTGGCAAAGCCCGAGGTCCAGCAGGTCGACCACCCCGCGCAGG
>CAYTMD010000464.1:0-5296 GCA_964438685.1 uncultured Acidobacteriota bacterium | reverse complement strand
GTCATCCCTTTCATTGCAAACCTCCCGCATCGTCGGCAAAGCCTATTTTGAACAGGGCAAATATGTTGAGGCCATCGAGCAACTTCAGAAGGTGATTGCATACGGAAAAGCGTTGGCAGCCGATCACCTGAACCTGGGCATGGCACTGATGGAGGCCAACCGGTTGGACGCCGCTCTTGGCGAAATGACCACTGCCAAGCAGATGGATCCGCATCTTGTGGCCGCTGACTACAATCTGGGCATCCTTTATAAACACGAACTTCGCAATCCGGACGCCGAAGCAGCACTAAAGCAGGTTAGCACTGCCGATTCCCAGGACCCCGCCACTTGGTTCAATCTGGGGACGGTGTATTTCGCCCAAAAGAAAATCGATGAGTCTTTGGATGCCTACCATCACATCATCGAGATGGGGTTTGGCCGTGGGCAGAACTTTTACGTGGCTTCGCTCTTCCGCACCTTTACCGCGCTCGTTCGCTTGAAACGCCCGGATGATGCCCAGAAAGTACTCAAGCAGTGGGAAGGCATGCGCGAAAAGGTCCCGAATATTTCTCTTCAGGACCCCGCCCTCGAAGCCGGCAAATACGGTGGAATCCTAGTGCCCTCCACGGCGCCCAAGGAAATCGCGAGCCCCGCCGGCTTGGATAAGGTGACGTTTGCAGAGATCGGCCAGAAGCTGGGGCTCAGCCTTCCTGCGGAAAGCGCCGGCACTTTCAATCCCAGTTCGCCCGTAAAAGCCTCCGATTATTCGTTGGAATTCGCCCGCCGGAATCTTATCCCGCTTTTTGGCGCCTCCATCGCCGTGGGAGACTATGACAATGATGGCCATCCGGATCTCTACGTCGTAAACCCTTCGGGCCGGAATCACCTCTTTCACAACAATGGGGATGGAACCTTTACCGACGTCACGGAGAAGGCAGGCGTCGCCGGCCCGGGCGCGAGCTTGTCCGCTACGTTTGCCGACTTTGACAACAGCGGCAAGATGAGTTTGTTTGTGGCCGGCCTCGACGGCGTGAAAGTCTATCGCTACTCGGGCGAGGGTGTGTTTCGGGACATTACGGAAGAGGCAGGACTGAAGCCTGCGCCCGGTGAACTTGAAACCCGTGCCGTGCTGTTTGACGCTGATAACGACGGCTTTCTGGACCTCGTCATTACGGCGTACACAAATCTGAATGCTCCTCCGCAAATGGACTCCTTCACGTTTCCCCATGATTTCCACGGCGCCGCAGTGCACTTCTATCGCAACAACGGTGATGGATCATTCACGGAGAAGACTTCCGCGGCCGGCCTCGCTTCAGCCAAGGGACGGATGCGGGGGGCGGTGTTTGCCGATTTCAACAATCGCGGCTACTCCGACCTGTTTCTATTTCGCGATGATGGCCCGCCCCTGCTTTACGAGAATCAGGGTGAAAACAAGTTTGTGCTGCGGCGGGAAGCTGGATCCGCGCTGGCGAAGTCCGTGGTGCTGGATGCACAAGTGGCCGACTTCAACCACGATGGTTACTTCGACCTGGCCATCTGGTCCACCAACGGGTATCAGGTGCTGCTCAACAAGCGCGATTGGAAATTCTCACCCGCGGCGGCGCCGCCTATTTCCGCGCCGGCCGACCTGTTTGCTTTCCGCGGCGCGGTGGCAGACTTGAACGGTGACAGCTTTCCGGATCTCCTCGCCGCCGACGCGCACGGCCAGCTCCACTTTTTGGTTAACCACCAGGGACATTTCCGCGAAGGCTTGGCTGTATTGCCTGACCCTTCGAACATCACCTCACTGATCTCGGCAGGACTGGCGAATTCCGGTCGGCTGGAGCTCCTCGCCACAACCCGCGGCGGCCAGGTTCTCGTTCTGGAAAAGCAGGGCCCGCCCTCGCACTGGGTGGATGTAAAGATGAACGGCTACAAGAGCAACAGCCAGGGAATCGGCAGCGTGGTGGAATTCAAGGCGGGCAATTACTACAACAAGGTCCTTGTTACCAGCAGCCCGTTGCGGGTTTTTGCCGGCGATCTTGCCAAGCTCGATGTCATCCGCGTCACCTGGCCAAATGCCGTGGTGCAGAACTGGATCGATGTTGCCACGGACAAGCAGATTGAGGTCCGGGAATCTGAGCGCCTGGCGAGTTCCTGCCCGTTCCTGTATGTGTGGAATGGCCAAAAGTTTGTTTACGTCACCGACGTACTGGGGGTGGGCCCGCTCGGCGAACTTGCTTCCGACGGGACGCGCGTCAAACCCTTCCCTGAGGAGTTTGTCCGCCTGCCCGACCTGACCCCAAATTCCAAGGGTGACTACGTATTTCAGTTGACCGATGAGATGCGCGAGGCTGACTTCTTCGACCAAGTCAAGCTCGTCGCCGTGGATCATCCTGCGAACGAGGAGGTTTACGCGAACGAGATTTACGCCTCAAACCCCGGCCCGCCGGCACTTTACACGGTGCCCGACAAACGCTTCCCCGTGTCGGCCGTGGACGATCAGGGCCACGACGTGCTGCCGCTGCTGTTGAAGCGGGATGGGCACTACCCGTCTGCCTTTGAGCACAATCGCATTTTGGGTATGGCGGATTTGCACTCACTCACACTTGACTTAGGCGAAGTGCCCGCCAATACGCCCCTAAGTTTGTGGCTCAACGGATGGGTCTTCTGGACGGATTCCAACGGCGCTCGCGCGCTCGAATCCAATCGGCAATTGCAGATGATTGCGCCGTACCTGCAGGTCCGCGATGGCAGCGGAAAGTGGGTGACGGTCATCGAGGACATGGGGCTGCCCAGCGGCACCAATCGAACCATGCGCGTGGACCTGACGGGGAAATTCCTTTCCGCCGATCACCGCGTGCGAATCGTCACCAACCTCTGTGTCTATTGGGACCAGATCTTCTTCACCACGCACGAAGCTCCGGCCCCGGCTGCCATCGCGCTGCCCCTGATCGATGCGGACCTGCACTATCGAGGTTTCTCTGTACTCGCCAGTGACCCGAATCACGTCAAGCCTGACGCGTTTGATTACCAGCAGGTCATGACGACGGCTCCGTGGAACCCGCTGCGCGGCCGCTACACGCGCTATGGGTCAGTGGAAAAACTACTGGCAAAACCCGACGATCAATTAGTGGTGTTGGCCACGGGCGACGAGATGACCGTGGAGTTCAGCCCTCGCGACCTGCCCGCCGTCAAGCCGGGATGGAAGCGCGATTTCTTCCTCGACCTGCGCGGCTATGCCAAGGACGGCGAGCCCAACACATCGTTCGCATGGACCGTTGAGCCTCTGCCGTTTAGCGGAATGTCAAACTATCCGCCCGGCCCCCGCGACCGCGCGCCGAACAGTCCGGAGTATCAGCAATATTTGCGCGAATACCAAACGCGCCACGGCTACGTGCTGATTCCACCGCTGGCGCCGGCAATTCAATAGGACACGGCCTACGGCTATACTGGTCACTTCTTCACTGCGAAAAGCACCGCTTCCCCGGGAGGACGGAGGCCGAGGCTGTCCATTATCCGGGCGCGAAGGACGGCCGTCGCATTAACACTTTTGTTGAGGGGGGCCCCAATTTCTTTATTGGATTTTCCTTGAGCGATAGGTTGCAGGACTTCCTTTTCCCAGAGGGCGAGGCGTTCGTAAGGGTCTTGTGTGGTGTCGAGAGTTACAAAAGCCATGCGCCATTCTAGTGCGGAAACAAAACGCCGATATCAATTGGGGAAGTTCGGGAGGCAATGAATCTCGCCAACGCGAAAATCTACGGCGAACTTGGGGATCACATTCTTAGCGAGGAAGCAGCGAAACTGATTGAAACTTAAGGAGTATGTTGGTGGACCTGGGGAGGATCGAACTCCCGACCCCATGGTTGCAAACCATGTGCTCTCCCAGCTGAGCTACAGGCCCACATGAAACTAGGATAATATATTGACGGGGAAATTCCGAATCGTCAAGAGAGTCCCGAGCTTGCCGGAAGCCGCTTTTCAAGGGGTCGGCAAGCAGCCCCAGTCCAGCCTTCGACCGTGGTGGTGGGGCGAAGTGGGCACGTCCTAAATCAATAAATCTATGGCATAGTTGACGAAGATCTTCTGAGTGAAGCTCAGACTTGCATTGAAGGTCCGCTGTAGTTCCGTATCCCCATGGAGCGACATCTGTCCCAATTGAGGTGAAGCTGATGCCAAAAGGAAACAGCCATCCGCCCCTGAACGTTGTCCTGTGGGGCAGGATCGCCTCGCAATGGCTGCAGCCTTTGCGGAATAGTGTTCACGCGCCTTGCCGCTTCTGGCCGGTCACCGATCCTGCCCGAAAGCGCACGCTTCCCCCGGAATTGGCGCGCGCGGACGTGGTGGTGGGCAGTGTCTTCACCGAACCCATGGCACGCGCCACGCCCCGGCTCAGGCTGCTCCAGTCTACGGGTGCAGGCATCGACGGCTTCTGCCTCAGCGCGCTCAGCCCGCACACCACTGTTGCCAACGCCTACTTCCATGGACCCGCCATTGGTGAATACGTCATGATGATGATCCTGGCGCTGAATCGTGACCTCATGAGAATGGACGCGCACTTTCGCCGCGGCGTGTGGTACGAAAGCTCCCTTTGGGGCGCCCCACCCCCGGCAGAAATTCAGGGAAAGACTCTCGGCTTAATCGGTTATGGACACATCGGTAAGGAAGTGACCGCGCGGGCCCGCGCGTTTGGAATGAAAGTGCGGGTGATCAGCGCCCATCCTCCCGCACGCACGCCGAAGCACATCGACTCTTACGAGGGGATTGGTGGGCTCCGCGACCTGCTGAAAGCCGCAGATTATCTAGTCATCGCCTCCCCCCTCAATGAGGATACTCGCGGGCTGATCGGCAAGCGGGAATTCGGTTTGATGAAGCGCACCGCTTGCCTGATCAACGTGGCGCGTGGTCCCATTGTGGAGGAAGAAGCCCTTTACCATGCCCTGCACACACACCGCATCCAGGGCGCGGCCATCGACGTTTGGTATCAGTATCCCAAGGACAAACGCCCAACCACACCCTCGCGTTTTCCGTTCCATAAGTTGGACAACATTCTGATGACGCCGCACGTTGCCGGGTGGATGAAAGGTACGCAGGACAATCGATTCAAACTCATCGCCGCAAACATCGATCGCCTCGCCGCAGGGCAGCAACTCGAAAGCGCATTACAGGGACCGCGCCGGCAGAGGGCAGCAGAGCCGCAGAAGAAAGTCAAAAGGCAAAACGCAAAGCGCAAAAGTCAAAAGTGAAAAGCCGCGCCTCAAGTAGCTCTTGCAAAAAGGGAGAAATTACGGGTACGCAATAAGTAATCACCCGATCACCCGATCACCCGATCACCCGA
>CAYTMD010000463.1:0-5321 GCA_964438685.1 uncultured Acidobacteriota bacterium | reverse complement strand
CCTGCCACCAGTTCTCTTTCCTCGAGCGGCTTGACGTGCTCAAGGTGGCGGAACCTGGTGCCACCTTCCTGCTGAACAGCCCCTACGGCGCCGAAGAAGTCTGGAACATGTTGCCGCGCACCACACAGCGCCAGATCATCACAAAGAAGCTGCGCTTCTACGTGATCGACGCCGTCCAGGTGGCAAAGAATGCCGGCATGGGCGGGCGCATTAACACCGTGATGCAAACCTGCTTTTTTGCCATCAGCGGTGTGTTGCCGCGCGACGAGGCCATCGCGGCCATCAAGCACGCCATTGAGAAAACCTATGGACGGCGTGGCGAAGCGGTGGTGAAGAAGAACTTTGCCGCCGTGGACGCATCCATCGATCACCTGCACGAGGTTAAGGTCCCGGCCGAAGTCAACAGCAACTTCGACCTGCGCCAGACGGTACCGTCCCAGGCGCCGGCGTTTGTTCGGGATGTTCTGGCCAGAATCATCGAGGGAGAAGGCGATTCCCTGCCGGTCAGCGCCATGCCGATCGACGGCACCTTCCCCACGGCCACGGCCCAGTGGGAAAAGCGCAACATCGCGCTGGATATTCCCGTGTGGGATGAGAACCTGTGCATCCAATGCGGAAAATGCGTAATGGTGTGCCCACATGCCGTGATCCGGGCCAAGATTTACGATCCGGCATTGCTGGATAAAGCTCCCGCCACCTTCAAGTCCACTGCGGCGCGCTGGAAAGAGTTCAAGGAGTTCAAATACACGCTGCAAGTGGCTCCGGAAGATTGCACGGGCTGCGCGTTGTGCGTGGAAATCTGCCCGTCCAAGTCCAAGAGTGAGGCCAAGCACAAGGCCATCAATATGGCGTCACAGATGCCTTTGCGCGAGGCGGAGCGCGATAACTGGAATTTCTTCCTGGATATTCCGGAAGTTGACCGCCGCACCCTCAGCATGGGACAGGTGAAAGATGTGCAATTGCTGCAACCGTTGTTTGAATTCTCCGGCGCGTGCGCAGGTTGCGGTGAAACACCTTACATCAAACTCATGACCCAGTTGTTCGGCGATCGTGCGTTGATCGGCAACGCGACGGGCTGCTCGTCGATTTATGGCGGCAACCTGCCCACCACACCGTATGCCGTCAATCATGAAGGCCGCGGTCCCACGTGGGCGAATTCACTATTTGAAGACAACGCCGAATTCGCGCTGGGTATGCGCCTGGCCGTTGACCAGCAGGCACAGTTCGCCCGCGAATTGGTCAAGCGCCTCGCGGCATCCCTCGGCGACGAACTCGTCCAGGGCCTGCTCAACGCCGACCAATCCAACGAAACCGGCATTCGTGAGCAGCGCGAGCGGGTAAAGGCTCTTAAAGCCAAGCTCGCCGGCCTCACGCAACTTGAGGCGCGCGACCTCACCAACGTCGCGGAAACGCTGGTTAAGAAGAGCGTTTGGGCGTTCGGCGGAGACGGCTGGGCCTACGACATCGGTTACGGAGGCTTGGACCACGTACTGGCCAGCGGCCGCAACGTGAATGTCCTGGTGATGGACACGGAGGTCTATTCCAACACCGGCGGGCAGATGTCAAAATCCACTCCTCGTGGAGCCGTGGCCAAGTTTGCCGCGGGCGGGAAACCCCGGGCCAAGAAGGACCTGGGCATGATGGCGGTGAGTTACGGCAGCGTCTATGTGGCGCAGGTGGCCCTGGGTGCGGGCGACATGCAAACGCTCAAAGCTTTTAATGAGGCCGACGCTTTTGACGGGCCGTCCCTCATCATCGCTTACAGCCACTGCATCGCTCACGGGTACGACCTGGTTCACGGGTGCGATCAACAGAAAGCTGCGGTGCAATCCGGTTACTGGCCGCTCTACCGTTACAATCCTGATCTGGTGAAGCTGGGCAAGAATCCCTTCCAGTTGGATTCACGGCCGCCAGCGCTTCCACTTGAAAAGTACATCTACAACGAAACTCGCTACACCATGCTCACCCACAGCGATCCGGAAGCCGCCAAGCGTTTGCTGCTGCTGGCGGAAGAAGACGTCCGGACCCGCTGGAGAGACTACCAGAACCTGGCCGCGATGCCGATGAACGGCGCTGCGAAGGAGGCAAAGTAAATGATTGAATTAACTACGAAATACCTGGGCTTGACCCTGAAAAACCCTCTCGTTGTGTCCGCTTCGCCGCTGTCGGAAGACATTGGCAATATTCGGCGCATGGAGGACTCCGGCGCAGCCGCCATCGTGCTGCCCTCATTGTTCGAGGAACAGATCCACGTGGAAAGCAATACGCTGGACCGATTCCTGTGGCAGGGGACGGAAAGTTTTGCGGAGTCGCTGACCTACATTCCCGACATGACCGGGTACAATCTGGGCCCCGACGGCTACCTCGAACACCTGCGTCGCGCCAAGCAAGCCGTGAAGGTCCCCATCATCGGCAGCCTGAACGGAAGCTCCATGGGCGGCTGGGTGGGATACGCGAAGAAGATTGAGGAAGCCGGCGCCGACGCGCTGGAACTGAATATCTACTTCATTCCCACCGACGCTGAAACGAGCGGCAGCCAGGTGGAACAGGTTTACGTTGACCTGGTCTCGCAGGTGAAGGCCAGCCTCCACATTCCCGTGGCGGTAAAAATCGGCGCTTACTTCAGTTCGCTGCCCAATACCGCCCGGCGTTTGGACCAGGCGGGCGCGGCAGCGCTGGTTTTGTTCAATCGCTTCTACCAGCCGGATTTCGACATGGAAAACCTGGAGGTTGTTCCCAACCTCATCCTGAGCACGCCGCACGAATTGCTGCTGCGCCTCAACTGGGTGGCGGTTCTCTACGGAAAAATCCAGGCAGACATGGCGATCACCGGCGGAGTGCACACGGCTGAGGACGTGCTGAAGTCCATGATGGCAGGTGCTCGCGTGGCCATGATGACTTCGGCATTGCTCAAGAATGGCATCGGCCATCTGGCAACCGTGCTAACCGATGTCATGAAGTGGATGGAAGACCATGAGTATGAATCCATCCATCAAATGCAAGGCAGCATGAGCCAGCGCGCCGTGGCTGACCCCTCCGCTTTCCAGAGGGCGAACTACGTCAAGGTTCTGAGCTCGTACTCACTGAAAGGGAACGCTGCTTGATTTTGGATTTTGGATTTTGGATTCTGGATTAGAAACATTCGATTGCAAGTTGTTCGAGCGCCCGCGCAAACATGTCATGTGTATGCGCGGGCGCACTCGTCTATGCCCGCTGATTGGCGCAACGACTTTGCCACTCTGGGCTGCACTTCGACCGATATAATGACCCTCTCAGGGGAGAAGATGACCGAAATAAGACGCCAGGTGATGGGTCACTCCATTCGTCATTGCCTGCGAGGCGCTGATAAGGGGTAGGCAATATTGCTTATCGATGCGAGCGTACCGTTTCCATGTATGAGTCTACGTATGATCATAGCTTGATGTATAGCTATTAATAGACGTATACTCGGATTGGAGGTGGAATATGGCTTATATTGATCCGCAAACCGTGCTCTCCCCCAAGAATCTCGTCGGGGCCGTGGACATTATCTACAATAGCGGCCCCAGCGGATGGTCCGTTGCCCGTTTGGAATATGACGGGGAAGAGCGGATTGGAATGCGATGGAATGGCAAGGAAGAGAAGGCTGGCATCGGAAACCCCCAGTCCAGGGGCAAGCCAACTTGGTTCGTTGTTCCGAAGGAATTCAGCGCACTTGTGCGCGAGGAAGCTGAGCAACTCAGCAGTTCACAAGAAGGCGGCTTGCTCGCTGGCTACCGTGAAATGGCCGCTGACCAGCAGCGGGAGGCAGAAGCACATGAATGGTCTGAGGGGTTGATCAACGATGCAAGCCATCAAGAGGGGTGACGTTTGGTGGGTCTCGTTTGACCCTGCGGTGGGCGGGGAGATTCGTAAGACCAGGCCCGCAGTGATCGTTAGCAACAACGCTGCCAATACGGTGCTGAATCGGGTTGTTGTGGTTCCACTCAGCAGCCAGACCGACAAGCTCTACCCCGGCGAGGCAATGGTCAATGTGGAGGGGCGAGAGTCGAAGGCCATGGCTGACCAGATTATGACGGCATCCAAGGAGCGGCTTCGCAATCGTATGGGCGCGCTTTCGCCCCAAGATCTCAGGGCCGTGGAGGATGCTATTCTGGTGCAGCTCGGCATCCGCAGATAGTTCCGAACTCAGGATCTTACTCACCGATGGGAGTTCCGCTTGCCACGCCTCGTTTACACATCCGACTTACACGGTAACCTGGACCTCTACCGCGCGGCAGGGGAAGCAGCGGTTCGCACGCGCGCCGACGCTTTGATTTTCGGCGGAGACCTTTGCCCCGGCACGCCCACCGGTGCTTCCCTCCGCCTTCCCATCGACCATGCGGAGTTCATTCTCTACCGTCTGTCCCCACTCCTGGCCAGTTGGAAGCAAGCGCATCCGGCGCTGCGCGTCTTTGCCATCCCCGGGAACGACGACTGCCAGACCGTTCTGCCGGCGCTGGCGGAACTTGAGATGAACAATCTCATTGAAAACCTCCATCAGGAAACTCGCACTTTGGGCGGCTACACGCTGGTGGGCCTTTCATTTGTGCCGCCCACACCATTTCAGTTAAAGGATTTTGAACGCTGGGACGACGCGCCGGATAGAGATTCCGATTCATATTCCGATCGCGGCGTTATGGGAACGCCACGCGGTTTCTCGGTAATTGAAGATTTCCGGTCCTACCTGGATTCCCTGCCCGGCATTGAACAGGAACTCCAGCGCCTTCCGGTGAAGGACCCCCGGCACACGGTAGCGGTTATTCACACGCCGCCCTTCAACACCGCCTGCGACGTGCTTTTCGATGGCAGCCACATTGGCAGCAAGGCCGTCCGGACCTGGATCGAGAAAAATCAGCCTTGCCTTACGCTACACGGACACATCCACGAGAGCCCCAGGCTTTCCCGATCCTTTTGCGATCGGATCGGCTCGACCACTGTCATCAACCCTGGTTGCAACCACGTCCAACCCCACCTGGTTTTTATTGACCTCGATAACCCCAACGAGATCGAGCACTCCCTTTACGGAAAGATAACCGTGCGTTAGGCCGGGCCAGGTAATCCTCGCGATGCATCGGGGCGGCAGACCTGCGCTCGTGTCCAAAATAGATCGCGTCAGGTTGGGAATGAGGTGCAGCACAAGCGCTCGCTATGCGGGTATGCTGGTGTTCTTTCTCACGCAGGCTGTCGAGCCAACCTGTTTCCAGCGGAGATCGAGGAAATTCACTACCCTCGCCCCCTTGGGGGGGAGGGTGGACTGCAACCGGCGTTTTCACCAGCCGGGGCAGGACGGGTGAGGGGGT
>CAYTMD010000462.1:0-5327 GCA_964438685.1 uncultured Acidobacteriota bacterium | reverse complement strand
CGCACTCCAAGGCGCGTCGCGCACTCAGCTTGCATGAGGTGCCTCTTCCCTTGGCGCGTCTCTACGACTTCTGATGACAGGTTTGGTTGCGGCCCGGCCGCACTGCTCTACCCCGCTACCGAATCATTGCCGAAGAAACAGTTGGACGGCCATGCGTTCCACCTTGCCCTTCCGCCCGTTAGATGAGACCATTTCGGCTCGATGAAAGACTCCAATTCATACTTTTGAGGACTTATTTCATGACTCGTTCTACTGTACTCGCTTTAATTGCCTCGTCCGTTCTGGCGCTGCCGTTGGCCCGAGCGGCTGACCAACCCGTCCCGCGGGCATGGCTCGTGGATTCACTCATCAAGATCTTTCCCGGCGACGCGGTGGGAAGCCATCGGCTTATCCGCCCCGAATTGATTGCCGCGCGCGGCCAGCATGTAAGTGTGCAATTGGCCGTGCGTTCATCGCGTGCGGTTGAGGGCCTGACGGCTGAAGTGGGCCCTTTCAAAGACGCCGCCGGAACATCGCTGGCGGGGGCCACGGTGCGCCGTGAGGGCTTCGTGGTGGTGGGTTCACACACCGAAAAGACTCCGGATGACGAACTGGTGGGGGAAGCGCCGGGATGGTTTCCCGACCCCTTGTTCGATTTTCCCGTTAAGCTCGAACCCCGGCGCACGCAGCCGTTGTGGATTAGCGTGGCGGTGCCCGTCAACGCCCAACCGGGCGACTATCGCGGCGCGGTGGTGCTGCGCGTGGGAGATCGGCAAGTGGCGCGCCGGGAAATCCGCGTGAAGGTCTTGGCGGCAACGGTGCCCAGCCAGCGCACGTTGAAACTGACCAACTGGTTTACCTTCGATGAAGCCCACTCCCAACAGTTCTACAAGGTCGAGCGGTTTTCGCCCGCCTATTGGACGCTGCTGGGAAACCTCGGCGCCGTTATGGCCGAGCATCGCCAGAACATTGTTATTACACCCTTGATGGATCTGATTGAACCGCGCGTAGAAGGCGGCAGTCTGGCGTACGATTTCGCCCACTTCGACCGCTGGGTGGAAACCTTTCAGCGTGCCGGAGCCATTGGGTACATCGAAGGCACCCACTTGCTAGGGCACGCCGGGAGTTACCACGGTCCTTTGAGCGCCAGCACTTTTCAGATCAAGGGCGGCAAGGCTTCCACGATGGAACTGCCCGTCGATGACCCTCGGGTGGAGACTTTCCTCACCGGGTTCCTTGGCGCACTTAACACTCACCTGGAAGCGAAGGGCTGGAAGTCGATCTATTACCAGCACATCCTGGACGAGCCCCACGGTAACGATCCGCCGTATTACGCGCGCATCGCCCAACTGGTGCACCGCTGCCTGCCCGGGGTTCCCACCATGGATGCCATCGACGCATCGCAAATGCCGGATGAGTTGCAGAAGAATAGCGACATCTGGGTCCCCCAGCTTGGCAAGTTTGATGCCCAGATGGGGATGATTCAGCAACGAATCGCCAGCGGCCACGAGGTGTGGTTCTACACATGCCTGGCTCCGCAGGGACGCTACATGAACCGGCTGATGGACTCGCCGCTGATCAAGGTGCGGCTGCTGCAATGGCTCGACTTCCGCTACGGCTTTACCGGATTCCTGCACTGGGGGTGGAGCTATTGGACGCCCGACCCCATTCTGGATACCCAACCCGTCATCAACGCCAACCGGAACCTGCTGCCCTCCGGTGACGCGTTCATCGTTTACCCCGACAAGGCCCGAATGTCCGTTTATTCCTCCATTCGCTTGGAAACCATGCTGCAAGGTACGGAGGATTACGAGATGCTGATGGCCCTCAAATCCAAAGACCCCACCGCAGCCAGCCACATCGCTCAGGAAGCCATTACCGGACTTACTGACTATGTGCGCGACCCGCAGCAGTTCCGCACCATCGAAAGGGAATTGATCGAGGCGCTGGCGAGGTGAGGGGAGCGGACTTTATGTCATGGTACTGCGGTGAAACGTAACGCCCTTTCATACTGATAAGGGGGATATCGTACTTTGTCCAACATCGCAGGGCGGGCTTACGCTTTCGGCAATAATGGGATTAGGGACTGGGGTCAAGGTTTTGGGAATCCATGGGAGATCAGCCATAGGTGCAACCCTGTCCGACTTTCGCATTTGAGCCTTGACGCGTTCGCCGACCAGCCACAAAGCGCCCAGGACGGCAGGGAGCAGCACGGCGAAAACGAACCACACCAGCGAGGCATCCACTGCGGCGCTGGAGGGTACGGCGTAGGGTGACAGAAGCAGAGCCGCAGCGCCTTCACGCACGCCCATTCCACTGAAGGAGACCGGCAAATCCCCCGCCAGCACAATATAGGGATAGGTGGCGAGCGCCGTGGTGAATCCGGTGGGGAAGAACGCGCGCAGCAGGAAGAAAAACGCCGCCAGTTCCGCCACCATCGCGCCCACCGCCATGATGGCGAAACGCAATGTTGGAACCAGCGGCATTGCCGTGGAGCCGTCCAAAAAGTGCCGGCGGAAGCGCCGCGACTTTCGTGCCAGTTGGGAAGCGTGCGAGATCAGGGCGGGGAAGCCCATTACCACGGGCAGAAAGGCCAGCCAAACCGCCACTCCGAAGACCGCAGCGGGGTGTGGCACCAGCCAGAATAGGCTGACGCTCATCAACGTCAGCAATGCCCAAAAATCCAGCAGCCGATCGAAAACCGTCAGCAGCACGACCTGGGTGCGTTCTTGTTCACGAACAAAAACGCAGCGGCCCAATTCGCCCAATCGGCCCGGCGTGATCAATCCCAACGCAAAGCCCCCGAAGAGCGAGCGCAACGATTGGCCAAGATGCCCTTTGCCCGCGGCGGCCATCAACGTGTGCCATTTGTAGGCGCGCAGGAAAAGCAAAACCAGAAATGAGAAGAGCGCCAAAAGCAGGCTGCCCGTTTCCAGATTCCGGAACGCCTCGCGCAATCCGCCGAAAGGAACGCGCCAGACGATCACAACCAGTACTCCCACAGAGATCACAATCTGCTTCCAGGGAATTGAGCGCACCAGGGTTTGCCTCCGGCCCCAAGGAGGGCACGGCACTTTCCAAACTCTTGATATCGGCTAAAGCCCTCAAATACTTAAATTGATATTTTATGTATTTCGCTGATTTGAAGCGGGGTGCGCGGCACGCGCTTGGCCCTGTCTGCGGCTACCGGTAAGCGCCTCACGAATCGCCTATTCGTCGCCATAGGCGGCATTCGCCGACAGTAAAGTGCAAGGAAAACACGGCAGGGGGAATATAGCCGGGCGAGCGGGCGGGACACGGTGTTCGAGATTCGTGGACCTCCCGCTATCCAATGCCCTTATCTCCGTAACACCGGCAAGTCTTCGCGAAAAGCTCACAGATGGAAAACACGGCGCGTGGCTCCCATCCAAATGACAAATTGCCTAGGTTCCAACTGCCCGACGCAACGCCGTGGCCCCGTGATGTTATGACGTGTAACTTGCCGGGTTGTTACCCCGTCTCAGTAAAGTGAAGGTATTTGAAAATAGTAAATATGAGTTATTGGGTTAACCATAGGATACGAGCCCGTGAATAGGCAAGTTGGACAGGAGGCGTACCATGAAAAGACGCCAGCCAATTCTTCTCCTCATTGGCATCGGAATGATCGGCGGGTTACCCGGATGCGGCCTTGCGCCCCTCACACTCACTTTGCCCACGAAGCCGATTTCGGTTTTGTTCCTTAACACTCTACCCACCTCCCTGGCTATCAAGGCCTCGACACCGGTTATGGCCGGGATCACCAACGATACTTCGAACCCCTTGATAAACTGGTCGGTTACCTGTGGCAGCCCGGGGGCCTGTGGTTCTTTTACCTCCAGCACATCCGTCAGTGGCGGTCCGAACACTTACATTGCGCCTTCGGCCATTCCCACGGGCGGGACGGTGACCGTGACGGCGACTTCCGCAGCCGATACCACCAAATCGGTCTCGGCAACCATAACCATTACGCCTCCGATTCCGATTGCCGTTTCTTTCCAAGGCGTACCGCCCGCGTCTCTGCAAATCAACGCCACGACGGCAATCAGCGTGATTATTACCAACGATGTCTCCGCGAATCCCCAGGTGCAATGGACAGTAACCTGTGCCAGCGCGGCCTGTGGCTCCTTCAACCCCACCACTACGGGCAGCTATGTCGTGGCTAATTACATCGCGCCTTCTGCCATTCCTTCTGGCAATACCGTGACCGTAACCGCAACTTCGGTGACCGATCCCACCAAGTCGATCTCCGCCATCATCGCCATTACCGGCACCGCTCGAACCTTAGCGAACGGCACTTATGTCTTTCAGTTGACTGGACCGGTCGCGTCCGGGTCTGACTACATAACTGGAGTCATCACGGCCCAGGACGGGGCCATCATTGGGGGCGAGCAAGACTCTGTCAGCTACACTACCGATCAGGATGGGGATGCGTCGTATTTACCCCAATTCGTTCCGATCACTGGTGGCAGCTATGCCTCGACCCCCGACGGAAACCTTCAGATAACCCTTAAATCGAATGAATTCTATTTCAATTCCGAGCAGGATGAAACGCTCAACGGCGTGATCGTCTCTGGTTCGCGCGCGCTGGTGGAGGAAATCAATGGGTCCGCCGCCAACGGCTCGTTGGATCTGCAAACTGCCATGGCCGCGCCCTCGGGCGGGTATGCATTTTCCGTTTCGGGCGTAGATTCATACGGCGTGGGAGCCGGAGCGGGAGGCATCCTCAACGTCGACAGTGTGGGCGGAATCTCGGGAGCCGGCAGTGTTTTGGATTTCAACGATCAGGGCTCCTTCCTGGGCGCACAGTCTTTGGCTGCCAGCACGGTGTCGAGTCCCGACAGTTTCGGGCGAGTCGTGTTTCATTTGCTCCCCCGCACTCCCGCAGCCTTCCCATCGCTTTATTTTGCTGGCTACATTGTGGATGCCACCCACATCCGGCTGGTTGAAACCAGTGGCGATGGATTCATGGGAGTCCTGGGTGGAACGGCCCTTGCTCAAGGGGCCAGCACGGGAAAGTTCACGGGTAATTCACTCGCTGGTTCCAGCTTTGTATTCGCCGTGGCTGGCTGGCCCACGAATGACAGCGGGTCGCTCCAAGTTGCTGGAATGTTCACCGCCAACGCTGATGGCAGTCTTGCCGGCATGCTCAATTGGAACAACCTCACGGAGCTGGAGCCGCAGGGCCCCATCGCCTTCACGGGTTCCTGCACGATCGATCCCGCCGGCCGGGCAACCTTGTCAAACCTGACAGATGGCGCCACCTTTAAATACCAATGGCAACTCTATTTGACGGGAGACGGCCGGGGCCTGGTGCTCTCCAGCAGCGCCGC
>CAYTMD010000461.1:0-5328 GCA_964438685.1 uncultured Acidobacteriota bacterium | reverse complement strand
AGTTTCTCGTCTGCGGCACGCTCAAGAGCCACCCCGCTATCCCCCCGGGAATCGTGGCGATGACAAGGAACCAGAATAGTTGGCGGTTCTCGCCGAGCAGGGCTACTGACCCGGCCTGGGCAGGAGTGCCGTCCCCGCCGATTCCCAGCACCATCTTGATCATTTCCAGCCAATAGCGCCAGAAAAAGAGAAGCACTGCCGCCAGGGTCCCCGCATGCAGCGCAACATCAAATGTCAGACCGGGGTCGTTCCACTTTAAGATCCAAGGAATTATCCACAAGTGCGCCGTGCTTGAAACTGGAAGAAACTCCGTCAGGCCTTGCACAATGGCGAGAACGATGGCTTGGTAAAGAGGCATGGGACTCCAGATTTTGGATTTCAGATTTTTGATTTTGGATTTAGCAACGTGGCCTCATCCTATTTTCTTCGGTCCAAAGCTTTATGGCTGTTTCCGGGCTCGCATGGTCTTGATGGATGCGACTGTCATCGCTAGCAGTTCGTTGGCTTCCTTCTGGATGGCATCCGCCCGATCGGCTGCGATTACGCCCGCATCGACGAGCAACTCAATCCAATAGATCGATTCGTCCGCTTCCTCTTCGACAATGCAGAGCTTGGCGATGACATCGGAAGCGGATTTTCCCCTGCAGGCGGCGCGGTAATTGGCCCCGACAGGGGTTCCCGAGCGGAGCAGTTGCCTTCCGAGCACATCAGCCGTTCTGCCACGAGGCAGGGATTCAACCAGCCGAACCACTTCCAGGGCTAATAGTCTTGTCCTACTCTTAAATGTTTGTTCGTCCACACCAGCGGACCCCGAGAGGATGTGATCTTAAATCCAAAATAAAACTGTTCAGCCACATCAGAGCGATAGTTTCGCACGGCGATTTTGAATGTCTAATCCAAAATCCAAAATCTAAAATCCAAAATTGTCAAACTTCCATGATGACCGGCAAGATCATGGGGCGTTTGCCGGTTTCCTCATTGAAGTGTTTCCTCAGGGCGGTGCGGATTTTCTCCTTGATGACGCCCCAGTCAGCGACTTCCTCAAGGTTGGATTTCGAAATGGTGCGCATGATGACTTCCCGTGCGCTCTCCACCAGGTCGGGCGCTTCATCAAGGGGCACGAATCCGCGGGAGACGATTTCCGGCGGGGCTCCCAGAATGCCCGTGTGCTCATTAATGGCGAGGATTGGGATCACGATGCCGTCCTCGGAAATGTGACGGCGCTCTTTGAGGATGATCTCTTCCACTTCGTCCAGGGTGCCGCCATCAATGCAAATGCGGCCCACCTTTACGCGGCCTTCGCGGCGCGCGCCTTGCTCATCAAACTCCAGAACATCGCCGGTTTCCAACAGGAAAATTTCCTGTGAAACCGCCGCCAGCTCCTTGGCCATTTCCATGTGCCGGAAGAGTTGCCGGTACTCACCATGGACCGGCACAAAGTACTTGGGCCGGACGATATTCAGCATCAGCTTCAATTCCTCCGCGCTGCCATGGCCGGAGACGTGGACGGGCGGCTGGCTGCCATCATGATAATGTACGTGCGCCCCGCGCCGGTAGAGATGGTCGAGCATACGGAAGATGGGCTTCTCGTTGCCGGGAATCACCCGGGCGCTCAGCACCACTTCATCGCCGGGATCAACCGTAACCCAACGGTGGTTCGATACCGACACGCGGGCCATGGCCGACATCGGCTCGCCCTGGCTGCCGGCGATAACCACGGCAACCTGTTCACGGGGGAGTTTGCGCAAATCCTGTGGTTGCACCAGCATGCCGGGCGGCACATTCAGCTTGCCCATCTGCATCGCAATCTCGGAGTTCTTGAACATGCTCCGGCCCACAAAGCAGATCTTTCGGCCCGCTTCATACGCCAGGTCTGTGACGATCTGCAGCCGATGCATGGAGGTGGCAAAGCAGGAGATCAACACGCGCCCCTTGGCGTCGCCAATAATGTGCGACAGACGCTGCCGGACGGCACGCTCCGACGGTGTAAGGCCCGGGCGTTCCACGTTGGTGGAATCGGCGAACAACGCCAGCACGCCTTTCCGTCCGTAGTCAGCGAGTGTGTGCAGATCGCTGACATGCTGGTCGGTGGGGGTGGGGTCAAATTTGAAATCGCCTGTGTGAATGATCGTGCCCAGCGGCGTGGTGATGGCCAGCGCGCCGGCCTGAATGATGCTGTGCGTCAGGTGAATGAATTCCACGTGGAAGGGTCCCACCTGGAACGGTTTGCTGGGCTGCATCTCCCGCAATACGGTGCTTTCGGCCAGGTCGTGTTCGACCAGCTTGGAATGCGCCAGTGCCAGCGTAAATGCGCTGCCGTAAACCGGGACATCAATCTCTTCCAGCAAAAAGGGAAGGCCACCAATATGGTCTTCGTGGCCATGCGTCAGCAGCACGGCGCGGATGCGCTCGCGATTGGCGCGGACGTAACTGAGGTCGGGAATGACAATGTCAACGCCCAGCAGTTCTGCGTCGGGAAACATAACGCCGCAATCGACGATGATGACGTCATCATCAAACTCATACGCCATCATGTTCATCCCGAATTCGCCCAAGCCGCCGAGCGGAATAGCCTTAAACTTATGACTTAGCGATGGAATACGTGCCTCCTATTAATCTTTCTAATGCTAACACACAATCTTGACAAGTGCTGGCATGGGACAATTTTGGATTTTGGATTCAGCTCACAGCACCGTTGGCTCATAAGCATCAACCTGAAAACTTGGACCTTAACCGAAGCCGCATCGGCCATTCCATTGGGTCCGCGACAAGAGCCGGAGGGGGTGGGCTGGCCTACGATCGTGACATCTTGTCGCCCCATCGTCCGGACAATTTGCATCCCATTTTCAGCTTCGTCAGGCTTTCTTGTAACGGGATTAGTTTTCAGTATGTTCTCAGCTTTAGGGTGGGGAAAAACGGTGTTGTGAACATTTATTTTCAGTAAGTTATCAGCTTGGGGCACTTTGTCCATCTAAGGCAGAAAGTCCAGATGCGGTTGGTACAGTTTGTCGACCTGCCTCGTTCTTGACCATCGCGCTTGTTAACCGCCTTCCAGAACGCCCAGTGCGTATCTGGCCTCGGTTCTTCCCAAGCATTCTAGCCTAACATGATTGCCTTGTCAAGAAGAACGCGAAACAAGGGGAAATTCCCCTCTGCCACTTCATCCGGAACCAAAATCACATCCTGGATCGGAAATTGAGTTAGTCTATATTCGGTAATGCGTGAGTGCTCATGTTGGGATCGAACCGGGATACCCGATGGGTGATTTCGAATCCAAAATCTAAAATCCAAGATCAGTTCAGGGAGGGCGATACTCCATGAAGCTAGGTTTAGGGCTGTACCGGCACATGCTGACGCCGGAAAACTTTCGTTTTGCGCGGCAGTGCGGCTGCACGCATGTCATCGTTCACCTTGTGGACTACTTTCACCAGGGTGGAGGAGATCTGCAAAACCAGCCGGTGGGCAGCAAGGCCGGGTGGGGCCGGGCGGGCGATCCGAACAAACTTTGGAGTTATGAAGAGCTGGCGGCGCTGAAGCAGGAGATCAACTCCTACGGCCTGGAATGGCACGCCATTGAGAATCTCGACCCGGCCCACTGGCACGATGTGCTTTTGGATGGTCCCAAGAAGGCGCAGCACCTGGAAAACGTAAAAACCATTGTCCGCAATATGGGGCGGGCGGGCATTCCGGTATTGGGATACAACTTTTCACTTCCCGGCGTGGCGGGAAGAATCCAGGGGCCCTTCGCCCGCGGAGGCGCGGTTTCCGTGGGTATGAATGGCACGGACGACACGCCTATTCCCAACGGTTCGATTTGGAACATGGTCTATGACCCTGACGCGCCTCCCGGAAACGTTCCTTCGATCACCTCGGAGCAATTGTGGCAGCGACTGGCGGATTTTCTGGAGGCGGTGGTGCCGGTGGCAGAGGAAGCGGGCGTGACGCTTGCCGCCCATCCTGACGATCCCCCCCTTCCCGTGCTGCGCCAGCAGCCAAGGTTGGTTTACCAGCCCCGGCTTTACCAAAAGCTGATCGATCTGAAGCCGAGCCCGCGAAACGCGCTGGAATTCTGTGTGGGCACGCTCGCGGAAATGACGGAGGGAAATATCTACGAAGTTGTGGATCATTACAGCCGGCAGGGGAAACTGGCTTATGTCCACATGCGCAATGTCAACGGCAAGGCGCCACACTATCGGGAGACGTTCATCGACGATGGCGACGTCAATGCCTTGCGCGTGCTTGAAATCCTGCAACGGAACCATTTTGACGGCGTCATTATTCCCGACCACACTCCACAAATGGACTGCGGGGCTCCCTGGCACGCCGGCATGGCCTTTGCCTTGGGTTATTTTCGCGCCGTGCTGCAAGGATTCGAGTCAGCGTAGCAGGCTGATGAAAATATTGTTGGGTGCGGTGTAGCGGCGGGTTTACCCCGCCACCTATGATTGAAACGCTCGATGGCGGCATAAAGCCGCCGCTACGCCCTTTTTCATCAGCCTGTTAGATAACCTTGTATCCATTGTTCTTCCAGCGTATCCTTTGGGCAAATCCAAAGTTTCCGCAGAGACCAAGGAGGCGCACGTGGCAAGGGCTAAGTGGGCGATTATCATTCTGCTGGCAACCAGCTTGGGCGTCGCGGCATTTCCGCGCCCTGCCAGTAGACCGCTGACACACGACGATATTCTGTTTCTCTTAAACAACTACAATCCCAGCCAAAGCGTAACGAATCTGGTTAAGCAAAACGGCGTCGATTTCGACCCGCAGGAGGACTTCCTGAAGAAGGTTCGGGCTGCCGGTGGCAAGGAGGACCTGCTCGCGGTTTTGCGCGAGGTTCATCGATCCGGCTCTCACCCCGTTACGGGGCAGCGTTCCACGGCGGATTTACAGGTGGAACAGCACTTCTCCCGGGCCTTGGAACTGGAAAAGCTGGAATCCTACTCCCAAGCCGAACAGGAATATCGCGCCGCCCTGGCCATTCAATCCCACAACAGCACCCTGCACGTAGGCTTGGGCCGGGCTCTTGCCAAACAGGAGAAATGGAATGAGGCGCTGGCAGAATATCGCGAGGCCATCCGTGTGGACCCGCAATCCGCGGAGGCTCACGGCGCTTTAGGCCTGGCGATCAGCTTGCGTGGGGATCCCGCCACAGCCATTCCCGAATTGCGCACTGCCCTGCGCCTGAATCCCCACGACCTGCAAGCGCGGAATATTCTGGGAGCTTCGCTTTACAATGTGCATGAGATTGCTGGCGCGTTGAAGGAATATCGCCAAACCGCCGAGATGGCGACTGGCACCGCTGCCGGCCACTTTGCGAGCGCCCAGGTCCTC
>CAYTMD010000460.1:0-5339 GCA_964438685.1 uncultured Acidobacteriota bacterium | reverse complement strand
CCCCAAGGGGGCGAGGGGAAATGTATCCTTAGTTTCGATGTCGAATTCACGATGGTTGAGCGCGGTCCCGCGTGGTCCACTGGAAGCGTCTGCTAATTTGGACAGCAGTGTGGTCGTTAAGCCCACGCCACTCCGTGGCTGAAGGCGCGGCAATCTGCGGCAAATGCCATCAACAAAACACTATTTCCCTCCCCCCAATGGATAGCGCAAAAAATCGAAGTGCGCGGAGGCGCACCAAGAAGACCATCGCCCTCTCCGAGGGGAGAGGGTGGCCCGCGCCGCGCGCTTTCACCAGCGGGCGCGGGTCGGGTGAGGGGTCTTTTCCCAACACACGGCATCTCTCAAGAAACCTACTCCCGGAGCATGTAGCGCGGACCCGTTCTTGAGGTCCGCGGTTCTTCCGCCCGAGACAACAAAAAGCCGCGGACCTTGAACAGCAGGTCCGCGCTACTTGCTCTTAACGCCCGCCGTCCCGCTAGCGCGCAGGCGGATTTCCCATCTCGCCGTGCGCGCGAGAGGCGTTGCCAGAAAAGGCAATCTGGCGAGTGTACAGTCCAAGCTAGACCCGTATGGGGCAGCATGCTCGCGGCCCTCCGGATTGCTCAAAGAACCGGATCAAAGACAAAGGCGCAAACACAAGGTCTGAGTCGCCAATGGAACATTGGAATGCGGTCCGAACTGCGGTAGGATTGCGCCTATGACCGGATCTATTAGACGCTCAATTGCACGGTGGCGCAGTTTCCGACGAAACCCCACGTTTTGGCTTTGGGTGCAAGAAGCCTTTAGTCGCGAGGATTTAGAGCGCGTCACAAAGGAAGCAACTGATTTTGATTCTGACGATTCGTATGACCCATTCGGCCGTTTTACGATGGACCAACACTACGACCTTGTCGAGGCCAGGGCCAGTCTAAGGAAATGGCTCTATGCACATTATGGCAGTGACATTTGGTATCTGTGCGCCGAAGAGGCACACCAGAGATCCTTCGGCACATCAATCGATGAGTGTCACAAGGCACATGGCCTACCGGAAGAACGTCCGCACATTGTACACATTGATAAATGGAATGTCCTCGAAGGGTTCAGTCGGATGGATTTGGCACGTTATGCAAACAGCCCCGATACGTTTGAGGAGTTCATGGTCAGAAATGCCTTGAAGAAGGCTGCGGCCCAAATTCTTGCAAAGCCTGACCAAACAAAGTAATAAACGGCATTCTCGGGCCTGTACAGGGCACATTCGGTTCAAGAGGTCGCTATAGCTTGGGCACGTTTGGCAATGGGATATGTGGAGCTGTGCATGATTGTTGAACTTTGCCACAAGGGTAAGAGGTGCGTTCATGCCGCTTAACAGATGCAAAAAGCACCCTTGCTGTCAGCATATTACTGAGATTGTCGTTGACCTAAAGGAAGGTGAGGAATTGAAGCAGCCTGCGTGTTCCGACTGCGACTGGAAAGGCTTGCGGGAACGAATGCGGCAATCATGCTACCTGGATGGTGAAAAGCGGCTCAGCCCACGGGACCGGTGCCGGAATCAATATAGGAAAGACGGCTTGGTCCTGTTCTTGGGGGCTGGCGTTAGCACTGGCAGCGGGATACCAAATTGGCCATCCTTGATTAACGGTTTACTCAAAAAAGGAAAGATGCACGTGCATTCGGGGAGAAGCAAAACCTGCCAAAAATCTGCATCGCAAATACTTACGGAAGATGCCCGGCTGCCATTGATTGCTCAGTTCGAAATGGTTGCAAATGACGATTCGAAGAATGGGGAAGCGTCTGACTCGGTGCGGGGCCGTGCGTTCGCTCAGCGTATCTACGACTCCCTGTACGGAGGAAAGCAGTTTTCAAAGGTCAAGAAATGGCTGCAAGACATTCCACCAAATCATTCCCAAAAAGAAACGTATCAGCATTGGGACGATATCCTTGCTGAATTTAGGAAGAACAAAACCCTTGAGGCCGTCGCCGAACTCCTTTTGTGCGATACCCAGGACACAAACCTTAGGGCAAATCCAAATATACGTGCCGTAATTACGGTTAACGCCGATAACTTGCTGCAGATGTACGTACTGGCGCGAAGTAAGGCGACGGCGGTAGGGGAACCCCGAATTCTGAATACCGTTGACAGGCCGAGCGCCGGGGAACACCCGAAAATGATACCAGTCTTCCACCTGCACGGTTATCTCGATGTTCGGTACAGGCCGAAGAATGAATTAATAGCTGAAGATGGGAACGCGGACAAGCCTGTGCCGACACTCGTCTTCCGCGAATCTGAGTATTTCGAGAGTATTGCAGATTCCAGGGGGTTTGCGAATTACACAGCTCATTCGTTTCTGCAGCGCTACAACCTACTGTTCATCGGAACTTCTCTGGACGACATCAACATACGGCGTTGGCTCCACAACTCGTACCAGGAAAGAAAATCGGACCGTGGAAAATACCTCCGGGAGATTTACAACGGGTCTTACCCGGATGCTGATATCGAAGCCAAATATGCGTCGATTCGACACTTTTGGTTAAGGAGGGAGAAAGATCTTCCCAATCCGCGCAAAGAAATGAAAAAGAGCATGGAAAGACTAATGCAGCAATTTGGAGTTGAAATCATTTGGTACCGTGCGCACGAGGAGGTCGCGGCCTATCTGCACCAACTGAAAGCAGATTCCACTTGCCCTTGACAACGGGCCAGTGCCCCGGAATGCCGTCCCTAATGCTTCCCTTTTTTCATGAGGCGGTTGTATGCCTTCAGGTAATCGGAGTTATTCATATCCAATTCGTATGCAGCGCGGTATTCCTGCAGAGCATCTTGTGCGACATGCGTACGCTCAAGTGCAACCCCAAGGTCGTAATGCGCTGCAGCATCATTCGGATTCAATTTCAGTGCAGCCCGCTGCTCGGTGATCTCGCCGGTCCAGTCACCGTTCTTCCCGAGAGCGATACCGAGGTTTCGGTGGGCACCCTCATTTCTTGGGTTTAAGCGCAAGGCCTCTTGATGCTCAGCAATGTCTCCCTGCCAGTCGCCTACGTTCCCAAGCGCCACGCCAAGAGCTACGTGGGCGGCGTCATCATTTGGGTTAAGGCGCAAGGCCTCTCGTTCTTCAGCGATCTCGCCCTTCCAATCGCCTTTGCTGCCAAGACACATACCGATATTGAGGTGGGCAAAAGCATTGTTTGGGTTCAGGCGTAGGGCTTCCCGTTCTTCTCTAATCGCCCCATCGCAATCACCCTTGATAGCCAGCTCGACGCCTAGGTTAGAATGCAGAACATCGACATCAGGGTTTATCCGTATTGCTGCACGATCTTCATAAATCGCCCCATCGACATCGCCTTTGTTTGCGAGTGCCAAACCTAGGTTGCAATGCGCAAAGAAGTTATTTGGGTTGAGGCTGAGCGCAAAACGCTCTTCCGCGATTGCACCGTCCAGGTCACCTTTATTCCCGAGCGCTAATCCAAGGTCGGCGTGTGCCGATTCGCTGTTGGGATTAAGCTTCAAAGCTTCCCGCTCTTCAGCTACTTCCCCGTCCCAGTCACCTTTGTTCCCGAGGGCCACGCCAAGATCGATATGTGCTCCCTCAATCTTTGGGTTCAAGCGCAAGGCGGCGCGTTGTTCAGCGATGTCCCCGTCCACATCACCTCTAAACCAGAGCACCTCGCCAAGCATGTAGTGAAGATCGGCATCGTCGGGAGCCAAAAGGACCGCCGCCCGAATCTCTTGCTCAGCCTCGGCAAATTTCCCCTTCTTCCCGAGTTCGGAACCGTGCGCCACGTGTTGGCGGACTTCAGTCTGTCGCGCCTGCGCTGCTGGATCAACGGGCACGGGCTTCGTCACCCTCACAGTTTTGAGCGCGCTGACTAGTTCGTCCTCGCCGCCAGCCAAGCGGACTTCCTGAAGGTAGTCATCCGTGGGCTCAAAATCGATGCCGCGTTCCTGGACCAGCATGGCGACTCGGTGGCTCGGCACTTGGCCCACCAGTAGGGCGAAAACCTGCACTTGGTTTATCGGCTTCTTCGCGCTCGCGGGCTCGGGCAGCTTGGGTGTGCGTAGTGCCTTAAGAAATGCCTCACTCGCGCCTGCGGCTCTGAGGCCCTGCAAAAAGTCCTCAGCCGGGACAAAATCAATCCCGCGCTGCTCGATAGCTTTCGCGCCCGTGTCATCTCCCAAACCAGCGCGCACCATGTTACTAACCTGCTCTTGCGTAAATGGCTTTCGCTGCGCCCAGGCAGACAGGATAAAAATCAGCCCAATCGCCAGCATGAAGAAAGTCAGCGTTTTGCGGAATCTCATGGCCACCTCGCGCGGCTGTGGAGGACTCAGAAGAATTTATGGGCGGATTCTACCACGAACGAAGCGAAGAAACGTGCCTGAAGGTAGGCACGCTTGCGTAATTACCAAGCGGGCGTAGCGTCTAATCGATTGGTCTGCCAGGATGAACAGGGAGGGCGCCGCAAGGTGAGAGCAAGGCGTGATTTAGCCGCTGAACTCTGAGTCTGGAACAGTTTCGCCGCTGGTCGTTTCCACGTCGTCCGCAGGGCGCGAGTTGAGAGTCGGGAGGGCGCCACCCGTCAGAGTTGAGACAGGCGGGTTGTGCGTCGTAGGCAACCGGTGGTCGAGGCGGCGGAAGTGACCCCTCATCCGGCCCGCGCCCGCTGGTGAAAGCGCGCGGCGCGGTCCACCTTCTCCCCTCGGAGAAGGAAACAAATCCTCTTCCCGGGGCGCGCACGCCCCCAAAGAACAATTTTCCTCTCCGCAGGGGAGAGGGTGGCTCGCAACCGGCGCTGTCATCAGCCGGGGCGAGTCGGGTGAGGGGTCACTTTCCTGACTCCTCCGCTATCGACTTCATGGCACCAACAATCGTCCGCACGAACTCGTCCGGGTGTTCCAATACCATGGCGTTGGGAATGCGCAACAATCGAATGCCGAGCGTCCGCAAGTGATCTTCTTTGGCGGCATCTCTGCGCATCTGGCCGATCTGCGAGTGGACGCCGCCATCGAGCAAGCAAGGTAGTGCGGACCTGCGCCTCAATGTCCGCGCTTCAAGGCGTGGAACAATCCGCTTGGCTGTAATACGGCCAACCCGCGGTTGTGCGTGGCAGGCAACTGGTGGTCGTGGGGGTGGAAGTGACCCCTCATCCGGCCCGCGCCCGCTGGTGAAAGCGCGCGGCGCGGTCCACCTTCTCCCCTCGGAGAAGGAAACAAATCCTCTTCCCGGGGCGCGCACGCCCCCAAAGAACAATTTTCCTCTCCGCAGGGGAGAGGGTGGCTCGCAACCGGCGCTGTCATCAGCCGGGGCGAGTCGGGTGAGGGGTCACTTTCCTGACTCCTCCGCTATCGACTTCATGGCACCAACAAT
>CAYTMD010000459.1:0-5351 GCA_964438685.1 uncultured Acidobacteriota bacterium | reverse complement strand
CTCCGCCGACGCGCGCGCCGTGGTTCCCGCCACGCAGGGCTTCACCACCGCAGGCCCGAGCGCCGGGATCATCAGGATGCCGAACACCAGCCACCGGTCACCGAGCGCCTGGCGCGTCACATGCATCCAAGGCGCTGAAAGTGAGCCCAGGAGGAAATAGCCGACGGTCATGACGAGGTAGGCGAACATCAAGGCACGGCGAAAGCCGAAGCGATCGGCGAGCGTGCCGCCCAGCACGGGCAGGAGCCACACCACGAACCCGAAGGTTCCCATCATCCAGCCGGCAAGTTCCTTGGAGAAGTGCAACTGCTCGGTCAGATAGATGGCCAGCACGGCGCTGGCGCCGTAGTACGCAAGACGCTCGAATAGTTCAGTGAGATTCGCCACCCAGAAGGCGCGCTCAAATCCGGTGCGAATCTCCGCCAGGCGCTGCGTGAAACTCAATGGCTTCTCCCCTCAATAACAGTGACAGGTGAAGAGCAAGGGCAGAAATTCGAAAATCGAAACTCGAAAATCGCGGCGAGTTTCGATTTTCGGGCGCTGGTCACTTGCCACTCGTCACTGCCTTTTTAATCTGCGCGATGCTGTCTTCCGCCGAATGCCCCGTCACGCGTATGAGTTTGCGCCGCGCTTTGTGGCCAGACATGATTACGACGCAAGCTTGCGGCAGGCGTAACGCGCGGGCAAAGAAATGAACGCAGGCTTCATTCGCCTGACCTTCGGTGGCGGGGGCATGCAATTCCAGGCGCAATTCACCCGACGCATCCACGGTCAGCCGCTCGTGCGCGGCGCGAGGCTTTACCCGCAACCAGAAGCTTACGTTTTCGCGTTCAACCTTGAAGTCAGGCATGGCCGGAGAACCGAAAATTGAAACTGGAAATTCGAAACTCGGGTCATTTTCGAATTTCGAGTTTCGCTTCCATACTCTTCACTGTCGCGTTCCAAAAATGGCTGTCCCCACGCGTACGATTGTCGCGCCTTCCTCAATGGCAACTTCGAAATCGTGGCTCATACCCATCGATAGTTCGCGCATGGAGACATGGGGGAGATTCCGCGCTTCAATAACGGAGGCGAGAGCGCGCAGCCGGCGAAAATAGGGCCGCACATCCTCCGGGTTTTCGAGAAAAGGGGGAATCACCATCAGGCCGCGCAAGTCGAGTGTATCAAGCTGCGCAACCTGCTCCACCAGGGTGGACACATCCCCTGCCCGAACTCCCGTCTTGGAAGTTTCTTCCCCCAAATTCACTTCAATCAGCACCGGCAATCGCGCACCACCGGGTTCGACGGCCTGCGCAAGTTTTTCCGCCAGACGGAGCGAATCGAGGGAATGTACCCAATGGAAAAGCTCACGCGCCAGGCGCGCCTTGTTGGACTGAAGATGGCCAATGAGGTGCCAGGTTACCGCCAAATCAGCAAGCGGTTGGAGCTTGGATTTCGCTTCCTGCACCCGGTTCTCGCCAAAATCACGGAGGCCGGCTTCATATGCCGCGCGGACCGATTCCGCCGGTTGCGTCTTGGAAACGGCCACCAGCTTTACATCTTCACGCCGACGTCCACTGCGCTGGCAGGCAGCGGTAATTCGCTCTTCGACCCGCACGATGTTTTCTTGAATGTTCGCGATCATTTCTCCCGGGAAACTTGAACGTGGCAGAGCCACGCGTAATTATTTAGAACTTGGCAATTTAAATCCGTGTCATTCTATCACTCCCCGCATAACGGGGAGGCACCTTGTTACCACGTTGGGCGGGTGTTAGGATGCAGGGTTGGTCAGTTGTCAGTGGTCCTTGGCCCGTTGCCCGTGGCCCTGGATCGCCGCACGAGGAAGCTCCAAGGCAGAAAGTCGCGCAGTTATTGAACTTGCGATAATCCATGTGGTCAGACGAACCGCGCACAACTGGCTATAAACGACGGACATAAGACTTATGAAATCTGGCCTCTTTATCACTTTTGAAGGGGTGGACGGATCGGGCAAAAGCACGCAATTGCGCCGCGCTGTCCAATACATTCGTAAATCCGGCCACCGTGTGGTGGTGACGCGCGAACCCGGGGGAACGCGGACTGGTGAGCGAATCCGCGACATCCTGTTGGCATCGAAGGCTGGAAAACTTGCGCCGCTCACCGAGTTGGCCCTGATGTACGCTGCACGCGCCCAAGTGCTGGAGGAAGTGGTGCGCCCCGCCCTCGCCCGCGGCGAGGTGGTGGTAAGCGACCGTTACAACACCGCATCATTCGCTTATCAGGGTTACGGGCGTCAATTGGGTACGCCTACAGTCCGCGCCTTCGATCGCGTTGTTTGCGGCAGCACCCAGCCGGACCTGACCATTATCCTCGACATCGATCCCGAACGCGCGCGGGGGCGCGCCCTTGGCGATGCCCGGCGGGGATCGCACCTCGACCGTATTGAAGCTGCCAGTCTGGCCTTTCATAAGCGGGTACGCGCCGGCTACCTTGCCATCGCCCGCCGCGCGCCGGAGCGCATCAAGCTGGTGTGCGCTGACCAGTCCATCAATGAGTTGCAACGCCAGATTCGTGCGCTCATCGAGCCACTCCTTGCGCGGAAGGACCGAAATTCGAAAATCGAAGCTCGAAAATTGTAACAAGCTTCGAATTTCGAGTTTCCAGTTTCGAATTTCGATTTGCAGCCGTGATTAGATTTCTGGATTTAAACTTATGGGCTTCGACACTTTTCTTGGCAATGCGCGGGCGGTAGCTGCGGTCCGTGAAATGTTGACGGGCGGGCGCGTGCCGGGTTCCTTGCTGTTTACCGGGCCCGAAGGCGTTGGCAAGAAGACTTTGGCCCTGATGATGGCCAAGGCGCTGGTGTGCGAACGCGGGGGCGCGGACTTCTGCGATCAATGCGCGCGGTGCCGCAAAGCCGAGCAGATATTCGCCGCGGAACGCGAAGATCTGGCGCGCCGCCGCGAACTCAAGGATTCCGCCCGCCGCGTCGAAGGGCTGGTTTACTTCGATCTTCAGCTTCTCGAACCACTGACAAAATTCATACTCACCGAGCAGATCCGGCAGTTGCGCGCCGTAGCTTACACCCGGCCCTTCGAATTCCCACGAAGGGTCTTTATTCTCGATGAAGCCCAAACGATCCACTGGCAAGCCGTGGACCTGCTGCTCAAGGTGGTGGAGGAGCCACCGGAAACGACTAGCTTCATCCTGATCTGCCCAAATTCCTTTGAGTTGCGCTCCACCATACGTTCCCGCTGCATGCGCATTGCCTTCGAGCCGGTTGACCAGCCCATCATCCAGGACCTTTTGGCAAGGGAGAGGAAACTCACTGACCAACAGAGGGCGCTTGCCGCGCGCGTGGCAGCGGGTAGCGTGGCCCAGGCACTTTCTTTCGACCCTGCTGAATATGAACGGCGGCGGCAGCCCTGGCTGGATTTCCTTGAAGCGACGTCACGGCGCGGGGCCACTGGAGCGGGAATCGACTGGCGGCAGATGTTTGACTCGGCCCGCGCGTTGGCAGAGAACCGCGGCGATTTCGAAGGAACACTGAAGGTCGGCTACTCTCTGCTCTCCGACCTTTTGCACGTCCTGCTAAACCCGGCGGCAAACGCTGTGGTGAACGTTGACCTGGCGGCGCGGCTCAAAGGCTGGGCGCCTAAACTGACTCTCGCCGGTATCGAAAAGCTTAAGTCAGGCCTCGATCAGGCCTACCGCCTACAAACCCGCAACGTCAACCCTCAACTCGGCTTTGAGACGCTGGGCATCGAGATGCTCTCGGGCCGTGAGCCTGGGTCACAGTAGGGCAACTCGTTTGCACCTTGATTTTCTGCACCCTTCCGATTCCCGCGAATGCGTCGAAGCGTCACCATACGCCCGCATTGAACAAGTTCCTTCAATGGAACGGGCAACGAAGAAATTGCCCCTGCCATCCAATTCAATGAATCCCAAACGGCGAGTGTCATCAATGCAAAGACTAGCATTGATGCGGCTCCGCCCCGGCTAAAACGATTGCGACATGGTTTTGCGTGTGCTAATATGAACTCCATTCGCGGCTGTCATCCTCGCATGGTCGTTTTTTTGTTTGCCGTTTGAAACCTGGACGCCAGATAAAGCGTCTAAGGTAAGCAGAGGCGACCCGCGCGTATCACCGGGATAAATTTTAATCCTTGCCCGTCTGTTGGGGCTTCAGGAGCAAACCAACATGAATCGACGATTAATCCGCCCTTCTCTGTCCGATGTGCAGGACCAAATGGGCGCACGTATGCAACGCAAGAAACCTGCACCGCCCGATCAGACCAATGCTGAAAACTTCTATTATGTAAAGCAGATGCAGGGGCGAACCCCCATGGCTGTAATCCTGGACCAGGGAGAAACAATCCACGGGGTCATCGAATGGTATGACCGGACTTGTATCAAAGTTCATCGCACCAATGAGCCAAACCTCCTTATCATGAAATCGTGCATCCGATATATGTATAAGGATGGCGAATCCCGAAATGGAGCAAACCACGAGGGAGAAAGCCACCCGGGGCAAGATGTGGATCAGGAAGAGTAGTCTCCTGAAAAGTGTCTGCTTCGCGCTTTTTTTGTCTTGGAAATAGAACCACTGGAAGCTACTTGCATTATCGTTCCCGGAGTTGATCACGTAAGAGTTATTGGCGCACGGCGAAGGAGCAACCCATCCAGCCATCCGGCACGGTACTTGACAGCATGCGGGGGGCGGCCTAGCATGGCTTCGAGCAAGGGATCCGCGTAATGGAATCCACCGTGAGGTTTTTTAATACGTCCCACTTTAATTTACGAGCCATCCAAACACTGGGGTGCGCGGCGCACAACTTGCGGCGCGCGAGTTACCTGCTGGCGACGGTAGTTGCCGCAATTCTTATGCTGGTAAGCGCAGCTCCGGCGCAAGAAGAAAAGCCGAAGATACCAGGCCTCGACAAAATCATCAGCGCCCAAGAGCACTTGGCCTTTACTGGCTCCATCAAATCGGTCGACGAAAAACATAACACCCTGAGCGTGAGTTCGGTGGAGGGAGGAAACACGGAAATCTTCCCCATCAAGCATAGCACCCACGTTGAAACCGCCGACGGCTTCAGGAAAAAGTTGGACGTCCTGTCGCCCGGCACGCATGTCATCGTTTATTACGACCAACGCGCCGACCACCGCACGGTAACTCGAATCGAATTGCTTGCCAGCGAATCCAAAAAGAAGGAGCCGCACTCTTAGCCGCGTCGCGGCGGTTTGGCTCCGGGCACCCACTATCCAACTATGCGCATCGGTATTACCTGCTATCCCACCTACGGCGGAAGTGGTGTGGTTGCGACCGAACTCGGCCTTGAACTGGCCGCGCGAGGGCACGACATCCACTTCATCAGCTATGCGATGCCCGT
>CAYTMD010000458.1:0-5356 GCA_964438685.1 uncultured Acidobacteriota bacterium | reverse complement strand
GACGTCAGATTCTCAATCTGAAAACCCGGGTTCGATTCCCGGTAGCGCTACCAAAACCTTCAAAGCCTTTCAATTACTTCACTTACGGACTCCAATGGCGACTGTATGCGGATGGTCCTCAATGGCATCGCAGGCGGATTGAACCCCGTCTTCCCTGGCGATCATGCGTGCGATTTCCTGCGCCCGGGCAGAGTAGGCCGCATTTCCCAGCATGTCACCAAGTTGTTTGGCTGCGCGGCTTGCCGAATACTTGGTCCGAGCAATTACTTGTGCAACGCCCAGGCGTTTGAGTCGGGCAGTTTTGTCTGGCTGATCGAACGCGTAAGGCGCCACCAACATCCGGCGGCCGGCAGGCAGAGGCTGTGCGCAGGAATCAAGGGATGGGCGCTTCCTGGATTCCTCATCCAAGGAAGCGCCGGACCCGGCAATGAATTTGAAGGAAGTACGACCTGCGTGGAGGCAGGCCGTGCGCCGGCTGCGGGTCTCCATATACAGGCGATCCGCGCCGGCTTGAAGGCAATGGGGCCGTTCCCCTATGTGGTTGGTTTGCTAAAGCTGCTGATGGCCTTGGCTTCGTCGTCGTGGACGTCGAAGACCGTATAGAGTTTGGTAATCTGCAAAAGGTCGTGAACCTTTTTGGTAAGGTTCAGGAGTTTTAACCCCCCACCTTGCTTGGAGACACCTGTATAGGCGCTCACCAATTCCCCGATCCCCGAACTGTCGATGTAGGTGACGTCGGCAAGGTTCAACAAAATGTTCTTGTTGCCCTTGCTGAGTTGGTCACGGATCAATTCCCGCAACTGGGTGCACCCTTCTCCCAATGTAATCCTGCCGCTGACATCGACGACCGTCACGGAATCAACTTGTCGAATTGTGGCTTTCATGCTCACGGTCGGTTCCTCCTTGTTTAGTCTGAATTCCGGAACTCAGGCGTTTGACCATGGTAACTTCCGTTCCGGCGCCGCTGGTGTTTTCCACCCTGAACTCATCCATAAAGGCGCGAATCAGAAAGATTCCACGCCCGGACACGTTCAGCAGGTTATCACTTCCCAGCGGGTCGGGGATTGAGTTCGGATTGAAGCCGATCCCCTGGTCCCGGATACGAATTTCCAGCCGGTCGCGGTGAATCTGAAACTGCAACCAAACGGTCTTGCTGGAGTCATTTTTGTTGCCGTGCCATATGGCATTAATCATCGACTCATGCACGGCCATTTCAATGCGGTGCTGCTCGTCTTCATCGAATCCCGCGGTGACCGCAACGCGGCGGGTAATCTCCTCCGCCACCTCAACGTTCTTGAGGTCGCTTTCCAGAGTCACCTCGACGACACTGCTTTCAGGAGTCATAGGGTCCGGGAGGGGACGCAGGTCCCTTTCCTGAAATTACCCCACGGGTGCCGGAATGTCAACGCGCGCGTTGACTTTATTCCACCGCTCGGGGCCTATTATCTGCATGCTTATCCCGGTCTGGCAGCGTAGAGGATAATAGAACCACTGCCCGCCGTCAATAACTTCACTTCTTGACTTGCCAGAGCCCGTCAATTCTGTGCGCCGAGAAACTCCAACTTCTTGAGGTTGGCGATGGCTTCGGCATTGGTGGGGTCAATTTGCAAGCCGGCGCGGTACTCACGAATGGCGTCGGCGTTACGATTGGAGTCCATGTAAAAGAGCCCGAGCATGAAATGCCCCCTGCTGTCGGATGGGCTTGCGGCCTCGGCGCTGAGGAAGGCATGCTCGGCGCCGAGGCGGTCTCCCTTGAGCCATTCCACCAAACCCAGGTCCCAATACCCCTGCGGGGTGGGCTCCACTTCCACGGAGCGGCGCGCTTCCGCCTCCGCCTCCGGCAGTCGCCGTTGATCGAAATAGAATTCACTCAAGGTGTTGTGCGCGCGGACGCTGAGGGGCGAAAGATCTTCAGCGGCGCGCATTTGGGCTTCCGCTTCCTGCAATCGGCCTGTGGCCGCGTAGGTTTTCCCCAGATCCAAATGGGCGTCCATATAATTTGATCGTACCGCCAAGGCGCGCAGGTAGAGATCTTCCGCTTCTTGATAATGTTTCTGCTCGTGTTCCGCCAAGCCGAGATTGTGCAGAGCATACTCGCTGTTGGGGGCCAACCGCAGTGCTGCGCGCCACTCATCCGCCGCCGCCGCAACATTGCCATGTGCCCAATAAACCGTACCCAGATTATTGTGGATGTAATAGGCATCCGGCGAAACCTTCAGCGTTGCCGTGTAAAAAGTGAGGTTGTCCCGCCAGTCGAGATCTCGAGCGACGGTGCGAACGACACAGAGCATGGCGATTAAGCCGGCGGCGATGGGCAGGGCAACACGGCCCCTGCTGCCACGCGCAGAAAGTGAATTCCACCATCGGACGCCCAGCCAGCCCAATATCCAGCAGAATCCCACCGAGGAAAGATAGAGGTAACGCTCTGCAAAGGGGTTGCTGGTCATCCAATGCACATTCAGAACTGGCGCAAGCGTAGCCAGAAACCAGATGACTCCGAAAGCGGCATTCCGGTCAGATCTGCGAAGAACCACAAACGCATATGCACAAATTGCCAGGGCCACCACGCCCCCGAGCGCCGATGGATAAAGGGTGGTGATGTCACTAGGGAAAAGGTAATAGGCACAGAGCTTTACCGGCCACACGAGCTTCCAGCAGTATTGGCCAATCAGGGCGAGGGCCGAAATCACCAGGTCTTCTGTCCCAAACCCCGGCCGGTCCAGACTGGGCGTCAGGCTGCCCAGGTAATGCGTTCTGAACACCAGATAGACCGCCGCGAGTATAAATAAAGAGCCATAGCGCCGAAGTTTCTGGAACTTGGTCGTTTGCGCGCGATCTTCCCGGAAAAAGTGCTCGTAGATGGCGGCCAGGACGGGAAGCGTCAGGGCCTGCTCCTTGGAAAGCAGGGCGAACACAAAGCTTCCGGCCATGGCGATCTGGAGCGGAACTGAGCTCTTGCCGGCGGCGCGCGCCAAGGCCAGGAAGCACCAGAAGGTCAAAAGATAGAAGAGTGCCAACTCGAGTTCGGTGACGGCGGCAATCCAATTTACCGCTTCACTGTGGATGGGATGGAGCGCGAAGATGCACGCCGTCACCAGAGCCACCTTAGGCGCGCGAAACATTTTGAGCGTGACCAGAAAAACGAGGAGAACCACCCCCGTGTTCGCCAAAAGATTTGCCAGGTGGAATCCCAGCGCATGAGGACCGAAAAGCTGGTAGCAAAACAGATATCCCATCGACATCACAGGGCGGTAGTAATTGGAGGCCCCGCGGAAATCGCCCAGGAACGACCACACCGAGGAAGTAAAGATTTCCCGCAGATGGTGGAAGTTCCGAATGTAAGGATTGGCGAGGACCTGGTCAAAGTCGTCATAAACAAAGTCGTTGCGCAAGGAGGCAAGGTAAGGCATAAGCGCAACGGCAGCCAGAATAAGGCAGTACACCACTCTCAGCTTGCCTGGCAAGGGGGCTGGAGATTGTGGGTTCTCTGGCGGAACTGGAGTAGACGTGGTAGTTGTCATCAAAGGGTCTTGGGTCATGTGGCTAAACTCTTTCTGTCAGTTGTAGCGGCGGTCTATGACGGCCGCTGTCTAAATTATCTAACGCTTCGCGGGTTGAACGCTACTCAAGACGGGTCAAGGTTTGAGCCTGCGCGCAGCGCCTTGGACTGCCGGTAGCAGCAGCTACCGCCTTCCGCCTGTGGTTCATACGGGATTAGTGCAAGAGCGCCAGGACTCACGGGGAAAGGCAGCAACGGTTCCTTCATCACGACAGAACCGGGACTTAGGATGACAGAAACATTACTTTGCTGCATTGCCCCACGGTTTTGACCCCCTCACCCGTCCGCCCCGGCTGATGAAAACGCCGGTTGCGGTCCACCCTCTCCCCCAAGGGGGCGAGGGCTGTAGATTCAAAAAGGGCAGTAGATTCAAATCACCTTCTCCTGAGCCCGTCTCGCCTACTGGCCGCCGGATTTGCCTGCTGGCCAGCCAGTGTCACGAACGACCAGGAGTGTAAACGTGCCGGGAATGGCTTGTGGACGGGAATGCGGATGTTCCGGCGTGGGCGCGGGCGGCGGGCCGAATTCCGCTGTCACCAGAAAGACATGATGAGTTTTCAGATCAAGAGCCATGGTTCGCGCGCCACGCCGGGTGGCAACGTTTGCATAAGGGCTGAACTTCTCCGGCGAGTCCTCCCGAACGATGGTCAAGGTGCCGTCACCATTGGAGCTGAAGGCAAATTGGATTCCCGCATCGAAAGCATTGGCGTCCACACCCTGGCCGATCCTCGGCGTTGCCAGCACCTTGCCGGAGTCCGCATTTATCACCGCCATCATCTGATTATGACAGCCGGCGAAAAGCCGGCGATGTTCGGTGTCCATCGCCAACCCTGAAGGTTCTTCGCACGGAGCCAAGGGCCAGCGCGCGGTGACTGTGAGCTTCTGCGAATCGATTTGGACGAGTTCACTCTTGTCTTCCAGGTTGTTGTATATGCGCCCTTGCCCGTCGGCAACGGCAAACTCCGGCTGGCCGCCCAGAGTGACTGTTCCCACCGGTTTCCCTGATGCCGCATCAATGGCCGTCGCGTCGCCACCATGACCGTTAAAGGTGAACACGTGCTTGGAGGCAGGATCGTAAATAATGGCGTCAGGGCCATTGCCCGTGGGCGCGGTCCCCAGAATTTTGAGCGTTTTAAGATCAAAGATCGTCACGGAGTTGGAGCGGCCGTTGCTGGTGAAGCCGCGGCCAAATTCCGGCGCCAGGGCAATGCCGTGCACTCCTTCGGTACCGGGAATGTCTCCCACCACGGCGAACGTATCGGCATCTACCACCATTACGTGAGTGCCGCGTGAGATGTAGATGCGGCGCGCGGCGCTGTCGCAAATGAGGTAGTCCCACCCTCCGTCACCCCCCAGCACTACCTTCTTCAGAACAGAGTAATTCGGTATCAACTCTGCCTTGTGGTAATGCTTCCCCAAGAGTTGACCGGCCGAGACCGTGGCAATCGCCAACATCGCCAGGACAATCGTCCAAGCTATCCTTGCCACAGGAATTCTTGTGCCAATATTCCGGGTGATTCGCTGATCCATAACGCCTCCGTGGTAGAAGCCAAGCTATCATGCCCCATCTTACGCGACAAGGGGGAGACAACAGGGGAGCAAGATCACTCTTGTCCAAAACAGATCGCGTCAGGTTGGAATTGACGTGCAGCAACAGCGCTCGCTATGCGGGGAAGGTAGGGCTTTTTCTCACGCTGGCGGTCGAGCTAACCTGTTTCCAGGGGAGATCGAGGAACTTAAGGTCCCTCGCCCCCTTGGGGGAGAGGGTGGCCCGCAGCCGGCGTTTTCATCAGCCGG
>CAYTMD010000457.1:0-5362 GCA_964438685.1 uncultured Acidobacteriota bacterium | reverse complement strand
TGACCCCCAGCGTCCCCGCATAGCGAGCGCTTGTGCCGCACCTCATTCCCAACCTAGCGCGATCTGTTTTGGACACGAGTGGTGTTGTTCTGGGCGCGTCACCGCGCTATTTACATCCGCGCCACCCGCTTGGTGTATTATCTCATCGCTATGAACACCCATGAAAAAGCCGCCAACGGAAGTAAATTGACTTACATTCTACGCCAGGGATTTGTCCTTGTTGTTGCTGCCCTCTGTTACCTGGGGATTGCATGTTTGATGCTTATCGTAAACCTTTTCCTCCGGGCACCGATGGCAGAACCGTCTGCTGTTCCCATCGCCTGCGCCGTCCAGACCAGCCCCACCCCGGGCACGCCGGAGGAGTTGTATCTGGACCTCATGAAAAAGACGCTTACCCGCGCCCAGGTGGCAGGCCCCTATGAGCGCCACCCCATCCGTCCGCGCATTGGGCTGATCAGCCGCGCCTATGGTGTCTTCAGCCGGTTCTTTCAGTCGAGAGGCTATGAAGTGGTTCAACTGACGGTGCCGGACGTGGGCGCCTACATGGGCGCCAGCAACTTCAATCTCAGCCGGCTGGAAGATGGGGAAACAATGGTTGGTCTGAAGCAATTGGACAACGTGCAATTCTGCGCCACGGATGTGCTTCGCCGCAAAATTCCGGGAGATTTGATTGAGACGGGAACCTGGCGTGGGGGCGTAACCATTATGATGCGCGCGGTTTTGAAGGCTTACGGGGACAAAGATCGAAAGGTTTGGGTGGCGGACTCCTTCGAAGGATTGCCTTCCTTTGACCGCAGGAAAAATCCCGGTTTCTGGACCCCGGTCATGATGGCTGCTTCGCTTGAAGAAGCCCGGGACAATTTTGCCCGCTACGGGTTGCTCGATGATCAGGTCCGGTTCTTGAAGGGGTATTTTGATAAGACCCTGCCGGGGGCTCCGATTGCGAAGTTGGCCGTGCTGCGCTCCGATGCGGATTTATACGAGTCCACTCGCGATGTGCTGAACACCCTTTACCCGAAACTATCGGTGGGAGGGTACGCGATTTTTGATGACTATTCCTCCTCTGGCTGCCGCGCCGCCATTGACGAGTATCGGGCAGCGCACGGCATCACCGAGCCGGTTCGATGGATCGACTCGCTTGCTGTCTACTGGATGCGTGAGAGATAAGGCGGCCGGCCTTCCAAGATAATCAGACCGCCCTGGCCGCCCAGGTCGTCGTGCCACGGGCGTCCGAAGCTGTGAGAGAATTGAAAGAAGGCAAAACATTTCACGCAAAGGCGCAATGACGCCAAGCGCGCAAGGAAAACAAGGCAGTTGTGATTGCACGTCTTTGCGCCTTCGCGCCTTTGCGTGAGAATGTTTATTTTTTCACGCGTTCTCCCGCCCGTGCCGGCTGCGTTTCTACCACCACGACTTCGTACTCCTGCAACTCGGGGAGTACCAGTTCGATCGCTCCAGTCTTGCCAACCCGCGGCACTAGCGGACGCTTCGCCATCAGCGTGTAGGCCCGCTTCACCGTCATTCCGCGCGGCAGCACCAGGCGCGCGCCTTGTACCGGAATCACTTCCTGAATTGGCCGTGTCATCTGGCCGGTAAAATTGATAAGGTGAAAAATCTGGCGCGCTCCGTCATCCTTTGAGCGTTGCACCAACTCCACGGTTCCCGGTGCGCCCTCCAGACGCGCTCCGCCCGGCGCCAGCATCCCTGCCACATTCTCCACAATCGCTATGGAATCCTGCATGTGCAGGTTTGAAATCGTGTTTCCCAAATCTCCGCTCGCGTAGACCACCGTGCCTTTGCCCAGATGGTTCACCGTAAGCGCCGGATCCGCTGACACGGGCGGTATCTCGCGGTAGGGTCCGAGGCGTTTTTCGAGGTAACGAATAACCGAGGTGGCGCCTTCCGGGCGGACCCGCTCATAGTAGACGGGCGAGAGGATCAACGGCTTCGGCAACCCCTTGACCAGTGGACCGTCTGATACCGCACTCATAAAATCGAAGGTGCGCGGACCTGCGATCTTTCCGGCGGAGGAGACTCCCAGCGCTTCCCGCAGAGCGAATTCCTGCCGCCGCTGGCCGAACGCATCGTAAAGCGATGTTTCAAACGTGGCGAACACGGTGCCGCCATTCTTAACATACTCGGTCACGTGGCGCGCGGTCTCATCGGTCATGCAGGCCACGTTGGGCAGGAATACGGCGCGATACCGCCCCAGATTCCCTTGTTCCAGAGCGGTGTCATCAATGATGTCAAACGGCACATGCGCGCGCATCAGCGACTCCGTTATGCCTCCGAACTCGCGGTTCAGGTTGCCGGCGTCGGTCTTGCTCTTCACTGCGGTGATATCGATCAACTGCGCGTCGGGCGAGTAGGCGTTGGCCGTCGCGTAGGACCAGACCACTGCGACCTTCGCCTCGGAACGCGTTTTGTGCAGGTACTGCGAGTTCTCCTTGATGAAATGATTCATCGCGATCGTGGCTTGCAGTTCCGGCCGGTCGAATTCGGTCAGCGTGAGGCTCATCCAAGGGTTTGCGCCATTGGCGATGATATCGGCGTACATCAGCCGCGCCTCGGCGGCGGGCAGCATCGCGTGCGTCCAGGGCTTCAGGGCAGGGCAGGCGATGATCACGGTGGGCTTTCCCCCCGCCTGGGTTTCAATCATGCGCGCGCGCAGGCCAGCCTTCCACAGCGGCGTCTGGTTGAGGTCGTTGTAAACGTATCCACCCTCGCTGGCGAGCAGGTCTTCCTCCTGGATCAGCCGCCGGTTAACCTGCCCGGTTGCCCAGTTACCCGTGAGCGCCGTGTGGTTGCCATATAACAGAATGTCTTGATTGGTCGACTTGAGCGCTTGGCTGAGGTCGCGCATGAATTCCGCCAGGCTGTTGCCCTGGAACTCCAGCAATTCGGCAGCGCCTTTGCCCTGGCGCTCATGCTTGGGAGGCAAGTCATGCCCGTAGAGTTTGCGGAATTTTGCCTGACAATACTTACAATAGCAGGAGTCGGGTAAGAACATTGGTCCGTCGACGAAAACTCCGTCGATCGGATAAACCGACAGGTCCTTCATCAACTGCACCACCCAATCTCTCCACGGGCTGTTCACGCAGAAGGTCGTTCCATGCCCGTACATGTTGTCCAGGATAGCGCCGCCCTCGCGTATCTGCACCCAATCGGGATGCTTTTTGGCGAACTCCATGGTGTAGTAATGCACGTTGATATAGAGCGTGGTCCGCATCCCGCGCTTGCGCCCCTCCGGCAGAAAGGCCTTCAGATAATCAGGATGCTGCACACTCGCCAGCGGCGTGCGGAAAAAGAAGCCCTCATCGTCCATGCCGTCGAACAGGTTGTGAACATACAACGTGTCGGTGTTGAACCCCAGCGTCGCCTTCATCCGCGCCAGTTCGGGGGCGGGGAAGCGATCGATCTCACCCGCGAACGTGTGCAGGTCCAGAATCGTCAGCGGTTCCTGCTCCCACCAGCGCTCAGCGGCTTGCGCACTCGCCAGACCGGCGAACAGCATTACCCATACCAAACTCTTTATTATTCTCACTATGACCTCCGGATGATGTACACAACCGCTGGGGCGCTGCCGGCGGCACGATAACATACTCCTGGTGACGGAGGTGTGTAAAGTTGGAGGTCACTATGGTTTGGGGGCGGCAAGGCAAATGCAGTTTAGGCGCGGATTTGAATCAGGGCGATGGCGTCAGCTCGGATGGCCTCACCGCGCCCGATGGCGTCCATGCCCTCTCCGGATTTGGCTTTGACGCTCACCTGAGCAGGCTTGAGGCCCAGCGCTGCGGCAACTTTCTTTTCCATGGCAGGGATGTGAGGAGCCAGTTTGGGCCGCTCCAGACCTACTGTCGCATCGATGTTGACGATGCTGTATCCGGCAGCGTCGAGCAGTTGGCGGACGTGCCGCAGGAAGAGCAGGCTGGAAGCGTTCTTCCACTGGGGAGCGGTGTTGGGAAAGTGCCGCCCAATGTCTCCCAGATGCGCCGCACCCAAAAGACAGTCGCAGATGGCATGGGCCAGCACATCGCCGTCGGAATGGCCCACCGGACCTTTATCAAAGGGAATGCGCACTCCTCCCAGAATCAGCTTGCGGCCGTCGGAAAGGCGGTGGAGGTCGTTCCCGATTCCCACTCGCATCTGCGAGGGTAGAGGGGCGATGTTGTGTGGCAAGGCCCGCGTCGCCGCGACGGGCAGGGACACAATGTTATTGCCAGCCCGCTTTCTCGTCTTACGTGAAGGGTTCATATTTTGCAGATCAGGCTTTATCGTGAATGTGCTCACGCTCTTGCGCAATGAAGAGGCGGGCCAGGGGCAGGTCCGAGGGCTTGGTAATCTTGATGTTTCGGTCCGATCCCATGAGCACGGTCACCTTGTGGCCATCGTGTTCCGCCAGGCTGGACTCATCCGTGCCGTAAAAACCTTCTTCCAAAGCGCGGTCCACGGCCTGGCGCAGGATGGTGTAACGAAATGCTTGCGGGGTCTGGGCCAGAACGATGTGTTCACGCGGAATGGTGCCCATAATGGTTTGGCGTTCCACCTTCTTCACCGTGTCCACGCTGGGAACACCCAGAATGGCCGCGCCGTCCTTACGCGCCAGGTCGACCACCTGTTGAATCATGGCGAGTTCAACGAAGGGGCGCACCGCATCGTGGACCACCACCACTTCGGTATCCGGCGGGGCCTCGTCCAGGCAGCGTGCCACCGTCTCCTGCCGCGACGCGCCGCCCGCCAGCACCCGCACGGGTTTGGCCAGACTTTCCTTGGCAATCTCTTTCAGGGCGCGGTCCATGTCTTCCGTCCGCACTCCCAGAAAAATCTCGTCAATGGCATCGGAAGCAGCAAACTTCCTGAGGGTATGAACAAAGATAGGAATGCCCTCAAGGGAAAGAAACTGTTTGGGCGTAGCTCCCCCCATCCTCACGCCCGAACCTGCCGCCGGAATAATCGCCAAAACACTCATGCCGTCTCCGTGATCATGCGCTATTCGTGCCTCGTCAGTGTTGTAGCGCTGACCTTCAGGCCAGCACTCTCACGCCGACCAAGGTGTCAGTATTTTGCATTTGTGCCGACCTCAAGGCCGGCGCTACAAGTACCAGGAAAAGAAAGGCGACGGAGCACTCTGCGTCTCCGTCGCCCTGCGTGCCTTAAGATTCCGCGACTACTGGTGAACCGCCTCGACGAAAGATCGCCGCTCATCATATTTGCCGAAGATCATCTTCCCCGCCGTGGTTTGCAAAACGCTGGTCACGGAAATGTCCACGGTCTTGGAAATCATTTTCTTGGCGTTGTCCACCACCACCATGGTGCCGTCATCCAGATAGGCGACGCCCTGGTTGTATTCCTTGCCTTCTTT
>CAYTMD010000456.1:0-5365 GCA_964438685.1 uncultured Acidobacteriota bacterium | reverse complement strand
GGTGAGGGGGTCGAGTCGGGACCAGTCAGCTTAAGTGAACAGCATTGGGGCTAACGCAGAGTTTGTGTCTTTCAAACTCTGCGGTTCTTAACATGGTAAACATGCACGCATTGTTAACACAAAATGAGGAAAGGTGGCCGGTTGACATGCGAATAATCGTCCGCGGCGATGCCCCGACCAAGAGCCGCGGAGTAACGCAAAACACGCGTAACTCCGCGCTACGCCCTCAAATTTTATCGATTTCAAAGCTGGCGGGAATTGTAGCGAATGACTTTATTCGCGGGCGACGGTTCCGCCGCATCAGAAGGATGTTTCCTTCGCAGGCATCAATTCACCTGCCGCACGCTCCAATCGGCGCATGCAGTTCTCCCACTCCCCTTCGGTGCATTGCGGTTTGCGGCAGTCGTACTCACAGAGGGCATGGTCCTCGGGAACCTCGCCGATAAACTGTCCCCATATCCTGTCGCAGATGTTTCGAAGCGGTTTCATCCAGCTCCTCCGATTGCCTTCAGCTTTATACCACTCTCGAAAAGCTTTTCCCGGCCCGTTATGCCTCAGCACGGTTGGGATGCTGAAAACTAACGCCTGACCTGCCCGCTTCTCAAAAATGTCGGCCATGGTAGCCGACCCCGAAGGAATATCACGTCGAGTGAGGGGATTCAATCAAAAACTTCAAGCAGGTAGCGCAGAGGTAGCCGTATTTTGGCTTCCTCTGCGGTTCTTAACATGGAAGCATCAATTACGATATCAGCATCCAAACCTAAAATCCCATGGACAAACGAATCGGGGGTAGCGCAGAGGTACGTGCCTTATGCGTTCCTCTGCGGCTCTTCTTGGGGAATTAACACTGTTCTTAATTCTTAAATATATGTTGCGGACGCAGGCATGACGCCTATAATAGCCGCCATGTCGCGTCTTCGGCGCTTGGTTGTCTCGGACCGTTGGTTCTTTGTCACCTGCCGCATGTTGCCCCGACGGGGTATTCTCTCAGCTTTGGAATTCGCCTCTCTGGCGGAGGTCATCCACGAACGTCGCGAGAAGCACCGCTTCCTGCTCACCGCTTGGGCGCTTCTGCCGGACCACTGGCACGCCATCATTTATCCAGCATATCCGCTTACCATTTCCACGGCGATGGAATCCATCAAGGACGGCGCCACGAAGCGTATCAACCGTGCTCGCCGGGAAATGGGACCATTGTTCCAGCCTCGCTTCTTCGATCGCGCCCTGCGCACGGTGAGGGAGTACCATCGCAAGGTGGAGTATATTCACTTGAACCCGGTGAAAGCCGGGCTGGTCAGCCGGCCGGAAGACTGGCCGTGGTCGAGCGTGCATGATTACACCGGCAGCATCAACGACGCGCCCATGACTCCCAGCGGGCTTGCGGTGGACCGCGTGTCGCTGCCCGCCGATCCGCATACCCGGATTTAATGCCATGCGAGGGATCCACACTGGGAACGACAGGAAGAGCCGCAGAGGAACGCAAAAGACGCGTACCTCTGCGCTACCCCCTATCGACGAAATGGCAGGCTGCACTGCCAAATGAGTATTCTGTACAGAACGTCATAAATAATTGCGAATGTAGAGGATGCAAAGCCTTATAAACACTGGGTCCTGACGACATTCAGGCGCGTTCATTTGTGGCGTCATGTATAGCTTGACAGCGCATGCTTTGCAGGTAGACAATTTGACACACGAAACGTCATTCAAGCAGAAATCCCGCGGCTCGAGTCGTCAGGTGGGAGCCCCTGCAGAGGCATGAACCTGCGTTATCTCGTTGAAGTCTGAACGGAAAGGGATCGGTACGGCACGTTTTGTTCTGTTTCCGGGAGGAGGATCTTATGGCTGAGTATTACGTCGTCACGGATCTAGGTACATTGGCTGGCGGCACTTCGAGCGATGCCTACGACATCAATGATAAAGGTCAGGTGGTTGGTTCCTCACAAGTCGCAGGAGGGGAGAGTCACTCTTTCCTTTGGACCCCGACAACGGGCCTAAAAGACCTAGGGACACTTCCAGGCGGCAGCGGCAGCGGAGCATCTGGAATCAATGTCTGCGACTTGGTCGTGGGTCAGTCGGATTTGGCAGGCAGCGGCGGCAAAACTCATGCGTTTGTATGGAGTACCGCGGGTGGAATGCAGGATCTCGGCACGCTGCCTGGCGACAACGGAAGCGCCGCAGGGGCAATCAACGCCTGTGGTCAGGTGACCGGAACCTCTTCCCTCAGTACAGGGGGCCATCAGCATGCGTTTATCTGGACCAACGCCGCGGGAATGCTAGGTCTTGGAGTGTTGCCGGGTTTCGCGGACTCTGAGGCCACCGATATCAACAACCTCGGGCAGGTGGTCGGCTACTGCATCGTTGCAGGGTCGCCAAGTCGAGGCTTCGTATGGAGCAGCGCCGCGGGCATGCATCCGGTCGGTACGCTGCCGGGCGGCCTTGGCAGCAATGCCGTTGGGATCAACGATCTGGGCGAAATCGTCGGTACCTCCGATTGTGGCGACTTTAATACGCCTCACGCTGTCTTGTGGAACAGGGCGGGAGTTGCGCGGGATCTTGGCGTTCTCCCCGGTGGAATCTCGAGTGGCGCAATGGCCATAAATGTTCTTGGAACAGTTGTTGGGAACAGTAATTGTGGTGGCTCCCGGGTGCACGCATTTGTCTGGGGCGCCAAGAATGGAATGCGGGATCTGAACACTCTTATTCCCGCCAATTCCGGATGGGAGTTACAGAATGCCCTTGCCATCAACGTCGCCGGACAGATTGCGGGAGTGGGTACAGTGAACGGCGCACAACATGCATTCCTCTTGACGCCGCAGTGTACCCCGTAACGCACAGCCGGTGTCTTTCCGGTCGAGGATGAGAAACTCAATTCCCTAACTTCGGTGTGCATGTTGGCATACGATATTGAGGTCCTCTTTTCCTCGTGTCGGGAAAACCACAAACTCAACTTATCAGAGATTCCGCCCCTTTTTTCAAAGGATAATTTGGACAAGCTAGGGATAAACCCGCCGCCACGTCAGAACAGGCCGCCGAGGTTGAGCAGGATGACGGAGACCAGGATGAAGGCGATGGCCACCATCAGCAAGCGGCGGGTTCGGGGGCTGGTCCCCTTCCACTCGCCCGCCATCAGTCCGTAGGCGTTGGCGAACAGGATGCTGGCGGCGACGAACAGCATGTATCCGATCGATGTTCCGTCGGTGCCCACCAGCGTAGCTCCGATTCCATATCCCAGCACCGCGGTAATCCACATGGCGGCCATGGAGACGGCGAGGACGGCCTCACGCGTCGAGCCGCTCCGCGCAAACAGATTTGCCGTTCCATTCTTCGCCAGCAGGTAGATGCAGTAAACCAGGTTGGGAATGAATCCCGCTCCCAGGACAAGCGCCCATACCGGGTAGGTTGAACTCATATGGCCGGCGCCATGCAGAAGGCTGGTCTTGATCACGTCCCCGCCAAAAGCGAATCCCAGGTTGTAGCTTGACCCGAAAATTCCGGTGAAGATGCACAACGCCAACCCCGTGGCAAAACTACTTTTCGGGGAAGATGCGTCGGCTTTGGGGTCAGCCTGTTCCTTCTCGCGACGGCGGCCGGCGGAGGCGTAAAAAATCAGGCCAATAAGAAGAAATGGAATGCTGGCCAGCAGCAAGAGTCCGTGCGGTCGGAAGAGGTCCTGGGGATGAAAAACCAACAATGGCACCAGCGATCCTGACAGGCTGGCCAGGCCCGACACCACCGCGAACGACAACGCCACACCGACGATCCGAAAGCTGACGCCAAAGGTCACTTGCGCAAATCCCCAGAGCAGGCCGAAAATCAGGGGCAGAAACAGCGCTCGCGACGGTACTTCACCAAAAACCCGCAGCAACCCCGGCACATACCCAAATGCCAGCGACCACGGCACCATGAAGATCCCAACCACGGAAAATACCAGCCAGAGGTTCTCCCACTTCCACGTCCGCGACATCTTCATCGGCATCGCGAACCCGGCATTCAACGCGCCGCTTATCAGTATGACTGCCATGCCAAACCAGAAATGATTCATATGTTTTTAGACCTTTAACGAAAGTAGTGACGAGTGACAAGTGACCAGTGACGAGCAAACAACGGCAAAAAAGCTTCTGTTAACACCCGTGACGAGTGACTTGCCAAGAACAGTGACGAGTGACGAGCTAAGAACAGTGACGAGTGACAAGTGACGAGTGACGAGCAAACAACGGCAAAGAGCTTCTGTTTACAGCAGTCACGAGTGACTTGCCAAGAACAGTGACGAGTGACAAGTGACGAGTGACGAGCAAACAACGGCAAAAAGCTTCTGTTTACAGCAGTGACGAGTGACTTGCCAAGAACAGTGACGAGTGACAAGTGACGAGTGACGAGCAAACAACGGCAAAAGAGCTTCTGTTTACACCAGTGACGAGTGACTTGCTAAGAACAGTGACAATTGACAAGTGACGAGTGACAAGCAAGAAGGCACTAATTTTCACCCGATCTCCGGATCACCGGATCTCCCGATCCCCCGATTATTTACCATTCCGCCACGGAGCCGTCGGCGTGAAAGACCATCTGCTCGAGCAGTTCCTGCTGGAACGGGTGCTTGCGCGCTTCGGCTTCATTGATCTCAACGCCCAGGCCCGGCTCATCGAGAGGCAGCCAGTAGCCCTTTTCCGCCTTCATGTTGGTCTGGACCACGTCGAAGCGCCAGGGGACGTCGCCAACCATGTCCTCCTGAATCAGGAAATTCGGCGTGGCAAGATCGAAGTGCAACGCCACCACATTGGCCACCGGTCCGTTGGGGTTGTGCGGGGCAATGCCCATCAGGTACGTCTCCCCCATGGCGGCAATTTTGCGAGCCTCCAGCAACCCGCCGCAATGGCAAAGATCGGGCTGCAAAACGTGGCAGGCCTGAAGCTCGCATACACGACGGAACTCCCAACGCGTGGCAAGTCGCTCGCCCGTGGCAATCGGGGTGCGCACACTGCGGCGGACTTCCAGCAAGGCGTCGGTCTGCTCCGGCGGCACAGGCTCTTCACAAAAGAAGGGGTGAAACTCTTCCACGGCGCGGATGTACTCAATGGCTTGGCCGGTGGTCGTGCGGCCGTGGAAATCAATCATAATGTCCATATTGTCACCAACGGCCTCGCGCAACTTGCCCATCAAATGGGCAAAATGTCGCACCGCGGGCAAACCCGTTAGTGGCTCCGAAAGGGGGACTATCACCACCTTTAGTGCGCTGTAGCCCTTTGTCCACAATTCAAGCGCGCGCTCGATCAAGGGTTCCACGGTGGAGGTTTCGTAAACTGCTTTCATCTGGCCCATGCCAAGGTGCGTGTACATTCTCACCTTGTCGCGGACGCGGCCCCCCAGC
>CAYTMD010000455.1:0-5383 GCA_964438685.1 uncultured Acidobacteriota bacterium | reverse complement strand
GCGCTTGTGGTGCACCTCATTCCCAGCCTGACGCAATCTATTTTGGACACGAGTGTTCGAGAACCGCCCGCATGACCAATCACGCATGTTCGCGCCCTGTGTTCTTATGCCGGTAACGCGGCGCGGCGAAGCCGCAACCAGAGGCGTGCCATGGCCCTCCCGATCAAATGCACCGGGACAGGTCCTGGCCGTGCCCCAGCACGGGCGGGACGCCCGTGGCACCTTGCGTGGAGTGCTGAATCCCGTTTGGCCCCACGTTGGAATCATAGAAAGGCGCATCAGATATGAGATCGTTCAGCGAGACTTGGACGTCGGGCTGACGGGAGTCAGATGAACGGCGATCCCTTTTACGAAGGAATCCTTGCGGTTGACTCGCCGGACCACGCGGCCGGGAACAGGAATGGCCTGACTGTTGGGGTGGTAGGGCGCGACGACTTCCACGGCCTCTCCGACTTCGTAGGGCTTTTCCGAAAGGAAATACACTCCGGTGCGGGAGACATTGACAGTCTCACAAAGGTCCGTAATTCGGGTGTCATACTTATTGCGGATTACCTGGATCCACATCTTGATCGGTGCCCGCCCTTTTGCCCTTTTATTCTCGGGGGGCGCCGCCGGTTTATGGTCTGGGACTACGGCTTGGGGAGGCGGTTCCACAGGCGCCGACTGCTCCCCGGCGAGGGTCCAATGGGCTGTCGCTTTGCAAGTGTCGCAATCGCGCGCCACCATAAAGCCCTCGCCGAGACATTCATTCTCCGCCTCGGGGACGGGAGTGAGAAGCTTTTGATGGCACCGCGTGCATTCCAGTTCCACGAACAGCGGAGCGCCATTGGCCTGCTGACCGCCCGGGTATGAATCCTGATCCCAAAGCACTCCTTCCAAATCCAGCAGTTCGAGCCCGGCCGGATAGACGCCATTCTCAGCGTGGCTGTTTAACCAGACGACTCGGAATGTTGCCTCCGCCCCATTCTTCAGGTTGGTGACGTGCACTTCGGCGTCCAGGTCAACCCGGCTGTGCATGCGAACCACAATGAATTCTTTGGTCACGCGGCGGGTTTCTGCCTTCTCGTCGAAAAAGCGGCTTTCCAGCGATATACCCCGAACACGGATGGGGAGAACAATCCTGGGTGCTCCGGCAATGTCGTGAATTCGCTCCATAATTCCCCGGCGGCAAGACGCCTTGCCTCGTATGGGCCCCGCGAGGAATGCGTCTAAGTTTGAACCTGCCCTCGCGGATTAGGTCCGATCCCAAAATCCCATTATCCACCATCCACCAGCCCAAAAGATACTCCTGACCACCGCGAAGGCATGATGGCAAACGCAGCGCCGTCCGGAACTTGTCCCGACAACGTCGGGAGGGCGGCACCGGTTTTGTAGGGCTGAACAGCGTTCGGCCCGGCCCAGCGCTGCTGGGCCCTACACGTGCTGACCTCAAGGTCAGCGCTACAACAGCGGCGCGACGCGGAGGTGTGGACAGTAGCGGTCGCGATGACTGGTATTCTTGCCGTGGGGATGGCCTTGGTCATATACTTTTATTCCCACTGGAGCCTGGTGCTCCCTCGAGGCGTTATAGCGCTGCTTGCTCTTAAAGCCCTGTGAACGGGGAAATCCCGCTACCTTTGGTTGGTCCATTGATCGGAGTATGTCGTTATATGAAGCGTGCTTTTCGAACTGTGAATGCCGTCCCGTGCCTATTCTCTCTCTTTGCCCTGGCCGTCGTGTTGTGCTTTGCGAGCCCCGCGAGGACTGAGCAGCCTTCCAACAAACCTGATCGGGCGGAAGATCCACCCGCTCTGGCGTGGCCGAAAGTGTCCCGTCCCGAGACCAAGCCTTGGACTTGGTGGTGGTGGCATGGCAGCGCCGTGACCAAAGCTGGCATCACGGCGAACCTCGAGGCTCTGCAACGGAGCGGCATTGGCGGCGTCAACATTGTTTGCCTGCTGGATGTGCGTGACGATCAGGCGATCAAACTCCACTATCTATCGAAAGAATGGATTGAGGCCGTCGCCTACGCCGTGCGCGAGGCACGCCGCTTGGGCATGGACGCGGATATGTCGCCGGTGCCCGGCTGGGCGTTCGGGGGGCCTTGGGTGACACGCGGCGACGCCTGCGCGGTGGTCGAGGTGAAGCGTTTATCCCTTGATGAATGCCGCAAGAACGGCATGCGTATCGCCAGCTTCGGGCAAGGCGGGCCCGCGGGCCGCGAACGTCGCGATCTTTCCGCTGTGATGGCCCAGTCTGCGGACGGAACCCTGGTGGATATTAGGTCCCAGGTAGACGATGAGGGCATTTTGCATTGGACGGCGCCGGTGGGGACCTGGACGCTCTACACGGCGATGGCGCGTACCGGTAGTTCCCGAGTGCGCATGCCCACTTATGACGGTGACGGCTGGGTGGTTGATCATCTCTCGGTCAAGGCTGTGAAGCGTTATTTTGAACCTTACGATAAGGCCTTTTCCCTGGTGGATGGCCGCGATCTGCCCCGGGCCTTCAATAACGATTCGTGGGAGATTCATCTCGACTGGACACGGGATTTCTTTAAAGAGTTCAGCAAACGGCGCGGATACGACCTGCGGCAGCAGCTGCCGGCTTTCATTGGCGAGGGCAATGCCGACACTGTGGCGCGTGTCACCGGCGATTACCGCCAGACGCTCTCGGACCTGATGGTGGACAATTTCACCCGCACCTTCAGTGCCTGGGCTGCAAGCCATGAGCGGCGGATCATCGGCGAGACCATCTTTGAGCCCGCCAACGATCTCGACACCTTCGCTTTATATGACATTCCACAGGCGGATTTGGGAGGGCCGTTGGACTGGTACGTGCAGGGTGGGGAGATAAGTTCGGAGATGCTCGACCGCGGCAAGATGGCCGTTTCACCCGCCCATATCCTGGGCAAGCAGTTGGTTTCTTCGGAAACGCTCACCTGTTTCGGCCCCGTCCTCGATACCCCCATGGCGGCAGCGAAGGACAAGCTTGACGCTGACCTGCTCATGGGCATGAACCATACGATGCTGCACGGGATCAGCTATTCACCGCCCGAAGCCCGTTGGCCCGGCTGGTTATTCTATGCCGGCTTCCATTTGGGGCCGTTTAACCCCATGTGGCGGCAGGGACCGCAGATGTGCAGCTATATCACCCGCTGCCAGTCCTTCCTCCAGTCCGGATGGCCCGACGATGATTTGTTGATCTATCTTCCCATCCATGACTTGTGGGCCCAGCGTCCCAAGGACAAGAATGGTAAAGAGAAGAACGGCCCGCCCGGCATGATACCCACCACAATCAGGGCTGTGCCGACCGCCCAGGAACTCTGGCGCCGTGGATATGATTTTTCCCTGGTAAGCGACCGCTTATTGGAATCCGTTGGCGTCGAGAATGGAATCTTCAAATCGCCGGGAGGGAATTATCGCGCGTTGGTGGTGGCCGACTGTCACCTGCTGCCCGACACGACTCTGGAACGCATAGTGCAGTTCGCAAGAGAAGGCGGCACGGTGATCCTGCCCGGCAGAGCTCCGGCGGACGTTCCGGGGCTGGCTCATCTGGATCAGCGCCGCGCCCGCTTCCGTGCCACGATGCGGCAGATCGACGATGCGGCAAAACCCATCGCGGACGGAATGCGCGAAGCCCGCCTCGGCAGGGGGCGCATTATCCTTGGCGGCACTGCCGTAGCGGCTCTGGCCCACGCTCGGATCGAACGCGAGACGATGTTCGATGGCGGCCTGCGCTGCATTCGTCGATTGGACGATGCCGGAACGACCTATTTTGTGGTCAATCCTGTGGGCAGGAAAAGGGTGGATGGGTGGGTGCCGCTGAATGCGGTTGGCGCCAGCGTGGTCCTGTTTGACCCCATGGACGGCCGCAAGGGCTTGGCCAGACATCGGCCGCGCCCGATGGGCGGCACCGAGGTGTTCCTGCAGCTTGATCCCAGGGAATCCTGCATCCTGCGTGTACTCAAAGCACCCGTCGCCGGCCCCGCGTGGACCTATTTTGACAAGGCGGGCGAGCCAATCACCGTCAAGGGGCCGTGGCAGGTGAGCTTCATGGAAGGCGGCGAGGTTATTCCCCACCCCGAGACGGTCACCGGGCTCACCTCATGGACCACCTGGAATGGTGATCAGGTTGCGGCACTGAAGGGGTTCTCCGGTGTCGCCTGTTATGCCGCGCACTTCTCGAAGCCGTCCGTAGAGGCGGACGACTGGGCAATTGACCTGGGCGAGGTTTTGCACACCGCGCGCGTACGGCTTAACGGCATTTTGCTGGGAGACCGCTTCACGACGCCAATGCGGGTGCTGGCGGGCACTGCCCTCAAAACGGGCGACAACCTGCTGGAAATCGAAGTTGCCAACACCCCCATGAACCGTGCCGCCGACCTCGACCTGAAAGGCGTCGTCTGGCAGAAGACGCTGGGCAGGGATGCCAGGACCTACGCCATCGGCGATTTCGGCCCACTGTGGAAGAAAAAAGAGGCCGCCACGTGGCAGCCGCGGCCCTCCGGACTGCTGGGGCCGGTGCAATTGATCCCACTGAAAAGGAAATGAAGGTCTACCCGCTGACCGGGTAGCGCCGCGCGGCGGGGCGGCAACCAAATCATCGTGGGCGGACGAAGGAACCCCTCACCCGTCCCGATGCGTCGGGACGCCCTCGCCGATTTCCGGGGTCCGATGGTCCGATCCGATCGGACCTGACATCGGACTCCCCTCGGAGAGGTCAGTTGAACAACCTACCTTCTCCGAGGGGAGAAGGTGCTGAGGTACGAAGCGGATGAGGGGTCTCTTCTCCCGCCCCGCGAACATTGGGTTGCGGCCCCGCCGCGCTGCGCTACCCGCTCAAGGTCAGCACTATAACGGCGCGGCAACCGCTCGCTCCTACGCTGCAGTTTTGTGGAATACGGCAGCTTCATTGCGCTGCGCCGGGTGGGTGGGGGCGGTCTTGCGGTAAACGAAAACGATTCTGCCGGCGGGGTTTTGTAGGGCCGAACAGCGTTCGGCCTCTGGGACGGCGTCGAGGTCCAGTTGAAGCCCGCGATCGTTGACCAGGTGGGCCACTACGGCTTGCTCGGGCTCTGCCCTTTTCGGTCCTTTCTTGCTTGTCACTCGCCACTTTTCACTTGTCACTGTTCTTGCTTGTCACTTGTCACTGCTCTCCGATGCTTTAGATCAGGGAGAACGGCCCGCGAGCATCCTTGGCCGTGCCCACACACCACTCGCTCCAAGCACCACCGAATTTGTGAATCTGCCGTTCGAACTCCTCAATCATTTCATTGCGATTGATTAACATGGCGGTCCTCCTTGGACATCAAAACGTGTGTAACGTGGTGTCCTGTCCCCTGGTTTCCCGTTGCCACGCTGCGTCACATGATGCGCCACCTCCGCCATGACCACTCGAGCCA
>CAYTMD010000454.1:0-5385 GCA_964438685.1 uncultured Acidobacteriota bacterium | reverse complement strand
GATCGCTTCACAACGTGCCGGGTCCAATTCAAGCGCCTGGGACCAGTCTGCCAACGCCGCCTTGACGTCACTCCGCAGGAGTTCAACCTCACCCCGCCGCACCAGGGCCCTAAGGCTGTGAGGCGCGAGGTGTAATTCAGCTGCAATTTCATCATCAGCGCGTTTCAGATTGCCGGCATGCAACAGCACCTCGGCCATCTCCAGATGCAGACCGGGGCGGTCAGGCGATGCTTTGAGGGCGTTCTCAAGATGCAACATGGCGACGGCCGGATAACCGCTCGCCGCGTAATTCTCCGCCAGCAGTTGCTCGAGGAAGCTCGATCCCGGATCCTTCCGCTGTATTCTGTCCACAGCGTCCTTTCCAAATTGCTGGTACGCCTGGCCAAGCAGATATAGCAGATCCAAGCTCCTTGGGTTCGTACCGAGGCCTGTAAGCAAGGTATTTACCTGCCGGGAAGTCTGGCCGGTCATCTGGTACGCTGAGGCCAGCCACGACCAGGCGTCAGGGAAATCAGGTCGGGCGCGAACCGCAGCCTCCAGGTGAGGTGTGGCTCTCTTTGCATCTCCCAATTGGCAGTAGTCCACGCCGAGAAAGAACTGCGCCCCCACCAACCCTGGCTTGAGCTGGACAGCCTTCTCAAACATGGTTACGGCATCCGGGCGGCGACTCTGCAGCTCATAGACGAGTCCCAGATTCATGTAGGCTTCCGCGAACCCGGGGGAAAGACCTATCACCTTGCGATATTCCTGCCCGGCGGTAACATAGTCCTTCTGCTGCTGAGCCTTCTGCGCCGCAGCCCAGGAGGCTTCGGCAGCGGGAGACATACCTTCAGCCCCCTTCGGCACTTGCCCCCGACTCAACATCGTCAGAATGAAAACCAGAAAGGAGAGGGCAAGAGGAATCAGCGCCCGTTGGTAACGCATTCCACCATACCCAGTAAACATGCAGGAATGATAAGCAGAAACGGCTGAGTCCGCAATTCTCATTGTGGCCGCGAGAAATAATCCGGGTCCGATTCGGGCTTGCGCAGCCCCGCCAACTCGAGCGCCGGCAGAACGAATGAGTTCCAGGCGAAGACGCGGTGGTAGCCAAAGAAGGGGTGGGCCGGGTCGGTGGCAAGATACTCCTGGCTGGTGGGGAAATCCGGCTCGATGTTAAGTTCCGCCCATAGGCGGTTGGCGATGGCCATGTCGGCTTTATGCCAGCCATGCAACTTTCCCGCCACGTATCCGCAGATTTCAATCCGCATCCAGCTTCCACCGTTGTAGTAAATGCCATCCATGTTGTGGTGAGCGCAATTGGCCCCTTGCTCTTCGCTGATCATCGGGTGCCAGGTGCCAGTGAAATAGCTCCAACCCTTGCCCTCCGGGGTAAGCCCGATTAAGACCGGCCGCACGGTGCCGCCCGCCTCGGGATAGGGAGCGCCCTGGCGCGGCATCATCACCGGAATGCGGTCCAGATGATTCAATATCATTTCATCCGCCACGATTTTCCGCCGGAACAACCATAGGGAAAGAAACTCCGGAAAGATTTCCGCGAAACCGATGGCGTCGGTAATACTACGCGTTGGGCGAAAGAACTTCCGCGCCGGATCGTAGTAGCTGCGATAGGCATCCTCAACCTTCCCAAGGTAGGCTTCGGAAATCGTGTCACTGAGGCCCGGAATTTTTAATTCCTTGATCACGCGCAGCGTCACCGCCAGCATCCCCTGGTTCTCGCAGATATCCGTCGTACCCTGGGGATAATCGATCACATCAAGTTGCCCCATCACAAACTGTGCCCAGCAAATGCCGTCGTGGCGGCGATCATAGGTCTCCAGGCAATACTCTGCCGCCTTGCGGACCTTTTCCATGGGCAGTTTCGTGCCGAAGCGCCGGCGATTCTGCAGCGCCCATATCAGCCACAGCGACGTGGAGTCATTCGACTTGCGCTCCAGGTTCGCCAGGTTGGGCTCCACCAGCGTGTTGATGGCTCCGTTCGTTCCCTGGTTTGCGGCCCAGACATCGAACACGCCCTCATTCATGGCGCGGTTATACACGCCGTTCAAGGCAAAGAAACTGTCGCGAAGGTACATCTCGCCGGCGGCGGAGTACCAGATGCTGGGCGCAAGCATTGGCCGGGGAGTTTCCGGCCCCGCCATCCAGGAGAGCATCAGCAGGTCAGCGTAAAGGACCCTCTCCGTTTCGCCCCCACGAAAACCGAGGCCATCGGCCAGATGAAGTTGGCTGGCCAGGCGATAGCCACGCGGCGTATCCGGTGTCTTATCCGCCGCAAAGATGAAAACCGTTTTCTGCTCGGACTGGTCCATTTCCAGACGGTGATAGGGCTCGCGGCGGGTCGAAAGCCGGCGGATTTCCAGGCCCCGGATCTCGATGATCGCCATGCCGCCAGGCGACTGCACGTTGATTGCTTGTTCTGATTGCGGTGCCGAAATGAACAAAGCCCCGCTCGGCCCCCGCCGCGAGTAGAAAAAGATGGAGGTGCGAAATCCCGACCAGCCATCCGGCGATTCCGGCACGCGGTCGTTATACAGAGTGATGTTCTCGATTGATTGCAGCCGGTCATCCACATCCCAGACCTGGACCGCGAATGCCTGCTGCGAGCGGTAAGTAAAGCGCAACGAGTACACTTCACCGTCCTGGGCCGGGAAGGGTATCACGACGCCGTCGTCGGAACTCCGGACCGAGACGACCGTAGCGCCGTCCCGTTCCTCCAGAACAACCTCGCCGCGCTTGGACCAAGAGGAGGCCGGCGGCAACGGAACAATCTCTCCGGGATCGCCACCCGCAGCCTGGATCAGCGCTTCACCGAAGGTCTGCTCAACGAAAAATTGACCGGCGGCCAGCTCCTCCGGACGGCTTACCGAATAGAGGCGAGCGTCGGGGATAATGCGAGGGGCAGGTTTAACGGGCCGTCCATCGCGGCGTATCAGCCGGCTCCATTGGTTGCGGAAACCGGAATCGGTTAGCAGGCCGACCGTCACCCCGTCCTGGGCGCGAAACCCGGCGGCGGGAAAATACTCATGCAGCGCGCCGCCCTTGCAGTCAGTTTGATTGAAACTCCAAAATTTGGCCGGCGGATCTATGGGCTCCAGACGGTTGCTCATCTGGTAGAAGAGTACGTACATGTCCGACTGGTGCAATCGCACTTGTTTGCGGACAACCTGGGGAGTGATGACGGCGTAGTCCACCTCAACGTGGAGCGAGGTCTTAAGGTTTTTGAGTTGGCATTCGCCCTTCAGCGTCACATGCGTCGCATCGCCCGACCACAACGCAGCCATCCAGTTTTCCACCCGGTCTTCCAGGCTGCGTTCGCCGTTCTGAAAGATGGCGGAAAATTCTCCTCCGCGGTTGTGCCGGGCAATGGGGCGGCCGGAGGATTGGATGACCACGCCATACCCCTGCCGGGCATCACCCCTGACCACTAGTGACAGCCCGCCAGAAGCGCCCGGGGGGGCGTCTTCATTGGGCGGAGCCAGTTTCCACGCTGCAGTCGCGGCAACCCCGCCCGCCAGTGATTCTCCCATAAACTGGCGCCGGGTGATCCTCCTTGAAATCCTCACGCGCGTCCTCCCACCAGGAGTGTGGAAAACTGAAGTCCACGCTAAAGAGAGTCAGCCGCGGCGGCGCCAATGTCCTTGTCTGCCCCGCCATAGTAAAAGAGCCAGCGGTTCCCGCGACGGACGAGCCCTTCCACAAACACCACGTTGGGAACTTGTCCAATCTTCTCCCAGGTCTCGACGGGATGAAACATCGGCTTGTCCGCGCGAGCAATGACCCTGGTGGGATCAACCTTATCAAAGAGAACCCATCCAGTGGAATAAACCAGATTGTCGTCTGCCCCGTTATATACCAGAAGAATTCCTTGGGAAGTAATCACTGGAGGCGGCCCTGGTTCCGTCAATTTGGAGTCAAAATGATGGGGGCGGGGGGAGAGCACGGGGCGGTCAAGCGCGCTGGCCCAATGCAGGAGATCGTCGGAAGAAGCAACCCCCATCTGCCCACCCGTGTCGGAGCCGTCGCCGAAGTAGTACATCCAATACTTCCCGTTCACCTTTTCAGGAAGGATTGCGCCGGACTTCGTCCAGCCAACGTTCCACGCGCCCCGGTATGCTGGCAGAATGACCCCCTGCCGGACCCAGTGGATCAGGTCCTGGGACGTGGCCAGGCACAGTTGTGCGTCTCTCTTGCCCGGCCCTACTCCGTCCACATTGTTATAGCCCGTGTAAGTAAGGTAATACGTTCCCTTGACCTCAACGAGGCGAGGATCCTCTGTCCCGCCCCCCTTCTCATACGATGCTTCAGGGCCGAAGACGGGGTGGGTGGAGCGCTTAAAATGAATCCCGTCCTCACTCACCGCATATCCGAGCCGCGAAGTTCCCTGCTTATCCTGCGCTCGATAGAGCATCACGATCTTCCCGTCCTTCTCAATCACGGCGGGATTAAAGGTACCGGCGGATTCAAAGTCGGTGCCTTGGGGGAATAATATGGGCTTAAGCGAAAGGCGCTTCCAAGACCCGAACGGCGGGGTGTACTGAGCGGCCGCAAACAGGCCAGCGGCGAAGAGGATTATGGCGGTGGTCCGGATTAGAAAACGAATATGTCGTCCGGTCATCGATTTCGGTCTCCTTTCAAGGGGACTTGCCGGCGCGGCAAGAGACGATCTTGGAGGTTTCACCTCAGTACTCCGCTTTGACGCGAACATGTTTTCGTGCCTCGACTTGAATCGTTCCTCCTACTGTTCGGTCCCCCACCGTGATTTTTACGGGAGCACCTTGGGCAACAGGAATGGAAACGTCCACCCCGCGCGCGGAATCTGTGGGGTTGAAGAGAATAAAATTCAGCTCGCGGGGAGGAAATTGGTTGGGCTCAAAAGCATCCAGCAGGTCAAGGTTCACCAGCATCATCTCGCGATCACTCGTCGTCCCCAGAGCTTCGAACATCAGGTACAACCACAGCACTTCTCCACTGCCGTAAATTTCCTTGCCCACCACTCCGGTTTGGCCGCCCAACTCCAGCGTGCCCAGGTTTTCATAAGGTATGAACGGTAGCAGCGGGTGCGTTGCCGCAGCGTCGTGGCACGCATCAAAATAATAGAAGTTGTTACGCCGTTGCTGATCCAGGATGGGAAGCAACCCTTCCACCATCACCCCGCACTTCAGGATGCCCGTCCAGGGCAGGATGGCTTCCACATTTTCCTTGAAAGCGGGATAGAGGATGGAGGCGCAGGCCTGGAACATTCCCCGGATGTCGTGCGTCTTCTGGCTGGGATCGCTGTACCAATAGAGCAATCGCAACTGTTCATAAAGCAGGTAGCGCGCCGCGTCCGGCATAGCCAAATCCGCCGCTGCCAGGGCACCATAAGCCAGCTCCTGCGGCTCATGG
>CAYTMD010000453.1:0-5397 GCA_964438685.1 uncultured Acidobacteriota bacterium | reverse complement strand
AACTGCCGACTCTGACCCGGAGGCTTCCGCCGCGCTTCTCCACATGGCGGAAAGCCCTGCTTCAATTTCCGCTACGTTGGCCGGTCGAGGCTCGCCTAGGGCAAATTCCTGAAGAGTGCCACCCACTAGAATACTCCTTATCTTTCAATAACATCGTGGCCTTTAGCCGACATGCGACTACCTTCCGCTTTCCACGTACTCTTCTTCACAGCCTCCGCCACTGCCGGCCGTCGCGTTCGATAAAGTCATCGGCCTCCTGGGGTCCCCAACTGCCGGCGGCATATTGGAACAACCCATTCTGCCCATCCTGCTTCCAGCGCTCCAGAATCGGGTCTACCAACTCCCACGACAGGTCCACAGCATCAGCGCGATTGAACAGCGTGGCATCGCCGAGCATACAATCGAGCAGTAAGGTTTCATAAGCCGTGGGCGGGGCCGCGCCGAATGATTCGCCATAGAGGAATTCCATTTCCACGGGACGAATCTGCATGGTGGTGCCGGGGAGCTTGGCGCAAAACTTCAGCGAAATTCCCTCGTTCGGTTGGATCCGAATCGACAGGATGTTGGGCTCAATACCCTCCGCGCCGGCGCCTTTGAAGAGCAGGTGCGGCACCCGGCGAAACTGAATGGAGATTTCCGATACGCGCTTGGGCAAGCGTTTGCCGGAGCGCACGTAGAAGGGCACGTCCGCCCAGCGCCAGTTATCGATGAAGAACTTGAAAGCCGCGTAAGTCTCCGTATTCGAGGTGGGCGAAACCTTGGGCTCCGTCCGGTAGGCCGGCACCTTTTTCCCTCCCACATAGCCTTCCACGTATTGACCCCGGACCACAAATTCAGAGACCCTCTCCGGCCGGATGGGGCGCAGTGCCCGCATAACTTTGGCTTTTTCATCACGGACTGCAGTGGCCTGGAATGTCGCGGGGGGCTCCATGGCCACCAGGCTCAGCAACTGGAGCACGTGATTCTGGATCATGTCGCGCAGCAACCCGGACTCCTCGTAGTATGCGCCCCGATTCTCCACGCCCAGTTCTTCCGCCACCGAAATTTGCACATGGTCGATGTAGCGGCGATTCCAGAAGGGTTCAAAAATGCCATTGGCGAACCGGAACACCAACAGGTTTTGCACCGTCTCTTTCCCCAGGTAATGATCGATGCGATAAACCTGCTCTTCATCGAAGATGCTGGTGACAGTCTGATTCAATTCCAGCGCACTCGCCAGGCTGCGCCCGAAGGGCTTTTCCAGGATGATGCGGGTCCAGGTTTTCCCCGGATCCTTCGGTTTGGCCAGTCCCGCTTCGCCCAAATGCTTCACGATTACCGGAAAGAAGCTCGGCGGCGTGGCGAGGTAAAACAGGCGATTGCCGGCCGTCCCATGCTCCTGGTCAAGGTGATCCAGCGTGTCCTTTAGTTTTTGGTAAGCCTGCGGGGTGCTGAAATCGTAGGCGACGTAGTGGAGTCCCTTCTTGAACCCCTCCACAAAAGCGTCGCTCTCCGGCGTAAGGTGGAGGAATTTCTTCACCGCCTCCGACATTTCGCTGCTGAACTGTTCATCGGTCTTGGGCGTGCGCGCACAGCCCACCACGGAGAATCCCGGCGGCAACATGCGCTCGCGCGTAAGGTAAAAGAGGGCGGGAATCAGCTTGCGCTCGGTGAGGTCTCCAGACGCGCCAAAAATCCCCATCGCGCACGGATCGGGAGTCTTTCGCAGACGGATTCCTTCGCGCAGGGGATTGACCAACTCGGCAGTTTCCGGCATGGAACCTCTCCATCCATTTTGGATTTTAGATTTTGGATTTTGGATTACTGTATATCGCGTCCCGGCGTCCTCCGCGGTCTGGAGAACCTCAACGCAGGGGCCACCGAGGACCGTTTATGCTCTCTCTTACGGATTGAGATGCGCAGAGGGCACAGGACGTTTTGGCCACCGGCTCGGATATAGGCCGCTACCCTAATCCAAAATCCAAAATCTAAAATCCAAAATAACTATCCCACTTTCACCTGCGCCCGGGGCTTGGTGGTATCCTGCACAAGTTGGCCGAGCCGGGCCAGTTGGGTGCCCGTATCTTTGCCCAGATGCAGCCGGAGAACGCGCCGCCGCTTGCTGACGAGCGATCGTAAATCGCCCATTCCTTGCGCCTGTTTAAGCACCCCGAACGTGTAAGGCTCGCCGGGAATCAGCAAATCGCTGGTGTCGTCCGCGGTTATCTGAATGAACAGACCGTTGTTCGCTCCACCCTTGTGCAGTTGCCCCGTGGAATGCAAGAAGCGCGGCCCATATCCAAGCGTCGTTGCCAAATGGGAAGAATCGCGCAATTGCAGGCGCAGGGATTGCAGCGCCACCGTATGCTCAGGGGTGGGCTGAATGTACGCCATGATGGCCACATAATCCCCTGGCCGCGCCTGGTTCAAGAAGGCCGCCAAGACTGCACCCACCGATGAGTCCGCCACGCCCAAGGTTGCGGCGTCGCCATAGATCTTCAATCCGTCAGATTCCAGAACCGGTTTTTCCTCCGGGAATTTTCCCTGATCGCGATACTCCGCCAGTAAGGTCCTGGTATTGTCTTTACTCTCCTGAACATTGGGCTGGTCGAAAGGATCGATTCCCAACAAAGCGCCGGCCGCGGCTGTGGCCACTTCCCAGCGGAAGAACTCAGCCCCCAGATCAAGAATGTCGTGCAGGATAATTCGAATCACCGGATGCCCGGCGGTCTCCAGGGTTTTCAGCGCCGCCTCCGTGGCCGCGTCGGCGTCAGACGCCAGCTTGATTTGCACAAAGAGCCGGTCCGGACCATAGCCTGCGGGGTCTCTCAGCGCCTCTCCCGCTACCGGCAGTATTCCCTTCCCTTCCTTGCCAGTGCTCTCCGCAATGAGCTGCTCAACCCAATCGGCAAAGGTCTCAATGGCGGGAGAAATCACGAAAGTGATTTTGTCGCGGCCATTCAGGGCGGCTTCGCCAATCGCCGCGCCGAGCACAAGACCGGGATTATCCTTCGCGGCCACATCGGCCCCGCATGCCTGCGCCATGTTGGCGGCGCGCTCCAGCAATCCATGAACATGCACACCCGCCAGCGACGCCGGGATCATGCCAAAATTCGATAGGGCCGAATAGCGGCCGCCAATATCCGGTTGTCCCGGGAAAATGCGGCGGAATTTCTTCTCCCTGGCGAGTTTTTCCAGCGATGTGCCCGGATCCGTGATGGCCACAAAATTCTCGCCGGCCTTGTCACCCTTGATCGCACGGACGCGGTCATAGAAATATTGGAAGAAACTCATGGTCTCGGTGGTTCCACCGGACTTACTGGAGACTATAAAGAGCGTGCGGGCGACGTCGATGGAAGCTTCAATGGCCGCAACGCTGGCCGGCACAGTGGAATCGAGCACGTGCAACTGCAGGAAGCCGGGCCTGGTGCCAAAAGTGGCGCGGCACACATCGGGGCAAAGGCTGCTGCCACCCATTCCGAGCAAAACCTGGTCGGTGAATCCTTCGCTCTTTACCGACTGGGGAAATTCCTCGAACACATCCAGTTGCTTGAGCATGGTATCCACCACGGTCAGCCATCCCAGGGCATTCTGGATTATTTTCTGGTGGCCGGGATCCTGCTTCCATAGCGTGGCGTCACGATTCCATAGACGGCTGCCAAAGTGCTTCGCGTCCAATTGGTCCAAGGCCGCGTTGGTGCCCGCCTGCAACGAACTCGTCATTACCGCAGGCTGCACGGGCGGCGCAGGCGAATACTTTTTGCGCTTTTCGGCAATCGACCCCAGCAGCTTTTGGTAGTCCTTGGTAAAGGAATCCACGCCCTGGTCTTCCAATTTTGCCGTAATGGCCCCCAGGTCAACCCCCACCTCGCTCAACTGCTGCATTACGGAGTGGGCTTCGGCCACGCCATCCTCAATCCGCAAGGCTGGTTTGCCGTGGTCGCGGTAAGCCTCCAGCGTCGCTGCCGGCATGGTATTGACGCTGTCGGGACCAACCAGGGTGTCGACGTAAAGGGTATCGCTGTACTTGGGATTCTTGGTGCCGGTGGAAGCCCAGAGCATACGCTGCACGCGCGCGCCCTTCTTCTCCAGAGCTTGGAACCGGGAACTGGAGAAGATCTCCTTGAACTTCACGTAGGCAAGCTTCGCATTGGCAATGGCAGTCTTGCCCAGCAGGCTTTCGATGTGCTGCTTTTCTTCCGGGCTCCTCGCCCCTGCCAACCTGGCTTCCAGTTGCTGGTCAGCCATCGTATCAATGCGGCTGACAAAGAAGCTGGCCACGGAGGCGATGCGGTTAAGCGGCTTGCCCTCACGAGCCAGTCTTTCCAGCGCGGCAAGGTAGGCCAGGGCCACTTCCTCGTAACGCGCGATGCCGAACAGCAGGGTGATATTGATATTAATGCCGTCGCCCAGCAGTTGTTCGATGGCGGGCAGTCCTTCGCGTGTTCCCGGGACCTTCACGAGAACGTTCGGGCGGTCAACCTCGGCCCATAGGCGGCGCGCTTCCGCAATGGTGCCTTGCGTATCGCGTGCCAGGGTGGGCGCAACTTCGATGCTGACAAAGCCATCCCGGCCTTCGGTGGAGTTATAGGTTGGGCGAAAGAGATCGGCGGCGGTACGAATATCCTCGACTTCCAGCGCTTCAAAAATGGCGGGCGTTTCTTTGCCGGCTTCCACCAGCTTCCGGACCGCCTCGTCATAATCGTCGGCGGCGGCGATGGCCTTCTCGAAAATGCTGGGATTGGATGTTATGCCTGAAACCCCGTCGTTATCGATCAACCCCTTGATATGTCCGGAGATAAGATCCAGGCGGCGGATGTAATCGAACCAAACGCTCTGGCCCAGGCTATTCAGTACTCGCAGTGGATTGCTGCTCATAAGAAAATTCTCCTCCCCATTGTCGCCGCAGTGGCACAGGGGTTTTTGCCTGTGCCGAATGCACCACGACGCTGGAGCACAGGCAAAATTGCCTGTGCCAGCGTCACGTGTCAGATGAGTAAGAACACTAGCCCTTGCACTCAGAACCGATTAACGGCCTAAAACCTCGTGCGCGAGTTCGGTGATATGCGCACCGGTAAAGCCCAACTTCTCCGCAATAACCTTATACGGAGCGGACGCGCCAAACCGATTGATTCCGTGAATTGCGCCTTTCGGCCCCACGTACCGCTCCCATCCGAAAGTCACACCGGCCTCCACGGCCAGGCGCGCCGTCACGTTCGGCGGCAGAACTTCATCCTTGTAGGATTGCGGCTGGGTTTCAAACAGGTCCCACGAAGGCATGCTCACCACGCGGGCGGCGACGCCTTCCGCGCTCAATTTCTCGTAAGCCTCGAGCGTCGGCGCCACCTCAGATCCGGTTGCAATCAGAATGAGTTCCGGAGTCTTACCCTTGGCATCCGCAAGAATGTAAGCGCCCTT
>CAYTMD010000452.1:0-5401 GCA_964438685.1 uncultured Acidobacteriota bacterium | reverse complement strand
GACTGGAACTATACGATTGCTCCGATGTAAATCTATTCTTGCGTCAGCCCTAAGGCCAAAATAAACTACCGCCGCAGCTTATCTAAGTCAACATCCGTTCATCGCGTTTCAAACGCCATAACTTTGCGGCAGACCCGGATCAGGCGGCTGTGGGGAATGGCCTGGCTGGGGTTCAGCATCACCAACTCGCCCTGGCGGAAGCTGCTGTAGTACCAACGCGCCAGCAGGCTAAGGTGCTCCCACGGAGGCATTGGCGGCGGAGGTGTCTGCACTGCTTCCCCGCCCAGTGATTCCATCAAGTCGTGGAGTTGGCGATCGAGGGGAATGGGGTTCGACACATTTTCGTCCAGCGAAAGGGCGGCGGGGCCGTGAATTTCGCCCGCCATGACCCGGAAGAAAACCACGGTTTTCGCTTCAGCCCCCGGCAAGACCATCACGGCATGAAGGTCGCGGAGATTTCTGACCAGGTCTGACCTTTGGCGCAGCAGGTCGTTCAGCTTTTCGATCCGATGGTGCGTCTTGGAAGCCTGCTCGAATTCCAGCGACTCGGACGCCTGGGCGCGCTCCGCATCCAAACTGTTCAGCAGAGATTTTCCCTGCGAGTCCAGGAACTCCACCACCCGCTGCACTTCCCCCTGGTACTCGGAATCCGTACATCCGGCAAAGCAGGGCGCCAGGCACATGTGAAGCTGCGAGTAGATGCATCCGGGATGAGAAGGGTCGGGATTCAATTCCTCCACGCAGCGCCGGATTTTGAAGAAGTCGAGAAACTCGCCGGCAAAGCGATCCGCCACGGCGCCTGACGAAAAGGGGCCATAGTAGAGGGAACCATCGTTCATCATGCGCCGCGTTGAATAGCAGCGCGGGAAGCGGTTCTTCATCTTCAGCTTCAACAGGGCCGGCGGCTTCAAGCGCATGCGGTCGCGGTACTGGCTTGAAAAATGGTGCCGGTTCAACTGGTAGAGAAGCCATGTCCCTTCAAATGCCGAACCCACGGGTTCATATTCAATGCGCGCCGTCAGTTCGCGCAGATTCAGCATTTTGGAACTTTGCCGCCGGGATGATAGCAGCCGTTTCAGGCGCCGGTGCAAATTGCTGGTGCGTCCAAGATAAGGCGGGGAGGGTACACCTTCGCGAGGAGCTGGGAACAAGGCGAAAACCGCCGCGCCGGAAGGCATACTTTCCAGGAGAGCATCGGCGTTGTCGCCAACTTCAAACGGCTTGGCAAAACGAAGCTGCATACACGATTAATTCTCAGCTACTCCGAAGAAATCAATGATTATTTATTGAGGTGGGGAAAGAAGGCAATAAGCTTGTCGTAAGTGGCGTAAAGGTCTTCCGGCTGGACGCGCGTTTCGCCCACGACGGTCATGAAATTAGAATCCCCGGTCCAACGCGGCAGCACGTGAAGGTGCAAGTGGTCCGCCACTCCGGCCCCGGCGCACTTGCCCAGGTTCATCCCCAGATTATATCCCTCAGGGTTATAGCAGGCCTTCAATGCCGACTGTGCCCGTTGGGCGAGGCCCATCATCTCCGTGAGGACTTCCGGGGCAATTTGATCGAGATTGGCCACGTGGGCGTACGGCGTTATCAGAATGTGGCCGGTGGTGTAGGGATAGAGATTGAGCAGGATGAAGTTGGACTGCCCTCGATAGAGCACCAAGTGTTTACGGTCTTCAGCAGGGCCGGCGGTCAACTTCAAGCAGAACGGGCAACCCTCACCCTTGCCTGCCTGGCTGACGTATCGATATCTCCAGGGACTCCACAAGTAATCCATATTTTCCAATGGCCCGCGAGGTGAAGGCGCAAACTCCTAGGGAGTTGCCGGGTTCGGGACCACGGGCGGGGCGGGAGGCTGAGCCGCAGAACTCTCCGGGGGAACGACGGTGTTTACCAAGTCTTTCAATTCCTTGCTGGGCTTAAAGTAGGGAATCTTCTTGGCCGGCACGTCCACGCGCGCGCCGGTCTTGGGATTTCGCCCGATGCGGGGGTTGCGTTGCCGCGTGCGGAAGCTGCCAAAGCCGCGGATTTCAATCTTGTCCCCGGCCTTGAGTGACTTCACGATGCTGTCAAAAATTGTTTCGACAATGATCTCGGAGTCCTTGCGGCTCATTTCCACCACACGCGATACGTCCTCGATCAATTCTGCTTTCGTCATAAGTGATCTCCTGCTGCAAGGTTTGCTGATAGTTTAGCTGCTACTCCTGTGATTATGCAACCCTTACCGCGTACTCGCAATAGCCCGCGCGGGCTAGCCGCAAACTTGGCCCTGTCTGGGAATAACCTTCTATTTCGTCCCCATACCCATCAACAAGCCTACGTTGACTCGTAAGGGGTGATGCCGGCGGAAGACAGTGCCTGTGCCATGGTCGATAAACCTTGCGGTTCTTTTGGCTTGGCAATCTCCGGCTCAGGCGGTGGAGGGGGAGGCTCGGGTGCCTTCATGCTCAGGGCAATCTTCCGGTCCCCGGCACTCAAGCGAATGACTCTAAACTCGTGTTCGCTTCCCACTTCCACTTTGGCATTCCCGCTGCCTCCGTGCTCGTGTTCCATTTCCGAAACGTGGCACAAGCCTTCAATTCCGTCCTGCAATTCAACGAAAGCTCCAAAAGAAACTTGCCTGGTCACCTTGCCGTGAACCATATCGCCAACGTGAATCTTGGAGAAGAAAGTCTGCCAGGGGTCTTCTTCCAGTTGTTTCAGCCCCAAAGCCAGCCGCCGATTTGTGGGGTCCAGGGCCAGCACTTGAGATTCAACCGTTTGCCCCTTCTTCAATACCTCTGACGGGTGCTTGATGTTGCGATTCCAGGATAAGTTGGCCAGATGAATGAGTCCGTCCACTCCGTCTTCGATTTCCACAAAGGCGCCGAAATCCGTCAGGTTCCGCACCCGCCCCTGGACCACTGCCCCCACGGCATACTTCTCAGCGACCGTGCTCCAAGGATCCGGCAAACTCGCCTTCAGGCTCAGGGATATCCGCCGTTTGGGCATATTAACTTCCAGCACGCCCACATCAACAGAGTCGCCAATCTTAAGAATTTTGGAGGGATGGCGCAGACGCTTGCTCCAGCTCATTTCCGAGATGTGGATCAACCCCTCGACTCCGGGTTCAAGCTCCACGAAGGCCCCGTAATCGGTCAGGCTTACGACGCGGCCGGTGACGCGGTCATCCACATGATAGGTATTGGGAACCATCTCCCAAGGATCCGGGGTAAGTTGCTTGAGGCCGAGCGAAACCCGGCCCTTTTCCAGATCGTGCTTGAGAACCTTGACGCGGATTTCCTGGCCAACCTGGACGACTTCCGCAGGATTGCTAACTCGTCCCCACGATAAGTCCGTGATGTGAAGAAGCCCGTCCATACCACCCAGGTCAACGAATACGCCATAATCAGCGAGGTTTTTGACTTTCCCCACCAACTCGGCGCCTTCCACCAGACGCTCCGCTAATTCGCCTTTACGACGGTTGAGTTCTTCTTCCAGAACCAGCTTGCGGCTGACCACCACGTTGTTCCGCTTGCGGTTAATCTTGATGATCTTGCAGGTGATCTCCTGCCCTTTTAGCGAATCAATATTGCTATGCGTGCGGGCGTCGGCGTGCGATGCGGGGAGGAAGGCCGGCACTCCCACATCAACGGTCAAGCCGCCCTTGATGCGGTCGAGCACCTTGCCCGTGATGGAGGTTTGTTCCCGGAAGGCTTTCTCAATATCTTCCCAGACTTTGCGGCGCGCCGCCTTTTGATGGGAGATCTCGACTCGCCCCGTCTCTTCGTTGTATTGCTCAATCCAAATATCGACCGTATCGCCCGGGACAACACTGACCTGGCCGTCCGCGTTTAAGAATTCTGAGAATGGAGCACTGACTTCCGTTTTAAGCCCGAGGTCAATGATGACCTCTCCATCCGATACCTTAAGGACCTTACCCTGCACAACATCCCCAGGCACCAAGGCGGGGGCGGCAAGCGTCTCCATGCCCTCTAGCAGGTTTGACATCTCACTGCTTTCGGTGGCGCCAGGGGTTACCGTACTTACTTCCACGGGTTGTTCAAGGTCAGTTCCGACCTCCTGTGAGCTGCGAATTTCCTCCAACGACATTTGCCTTGCCTCCCTTACCCATAACCCGACGCAGACTAACAGGAAAGGCCCATTCTACTCCGGCATTCAAACCGAAGTCAATCGCAGCTCAACAATTGCGTGCCAGTGTCCGGACGATTTCCCTTGATCTTTCAGAATTCAATTCGCGCTTGAAGAGCCATCATGCGAGGCGCATTGTCGCCACCCAGGCCAACCCCCAGCAGGCCGGTGGGGGGAGAGGTGCTGTAGGTAAACGCCCCGAACCCCGTTTGGGTGCCTGGCTTTCCCGGAATGCCGGCCAAGACGGTGCTGGGGAGTCCAAAATTCGGGTGGTTGAACACATTAAAGAATTGCCCTTCCAGTCGCAGCTTTACGCGTTCCGTTAATGGAAACGACTTGGTAAGGTAGAAGTCACTCCAAAGGAAATCCGGTCCGCGCAATGCGTTGCGCCCCATAGTTCCAAACTGGCAATGCGTGGGGCTATCACCTCCTACGCATGCGCCGGTGCTGGGATCAACCGCCGAGATAAAGGCATCGGGATTGAGCCACTGAATCGTGCCGGGTTGCGTCACACCGGCAATGGGGCTCTTCCGATACCACGATACACCCGGGACAACACTCGCAAATTGCGGTCCGCCACCTTGCACGATACCGTTTCCTCCCTCGGAATAAGGAGTGCTCACCACAGAGAAAGGTATTCCGCTATGCCAAAACGCCGTGCCCGAAACCTGCCATCCATTCAACACGTAACCGAGGCGATGGCTTCGCACCTTTACCGGCAGGACGTAAACGTATTGGGCGGTGAGGTTGTGGCGGATGTCGTAATCGCAGGGGCCGTTGTCCCGAGCCAGATCACCCGGCAAGGGGGAGAGAATCCCCCCTGCCGAAAACTGAAGGAATCCACCGTTGGATACCTGATCGCGGCAGCGGCTGAGGGTGTAGTTCACTTGCCCCTTGATACCCCGCCCCATGCGTCGCTCCGCTGACAATTGCAGTCCGTGGTAGTTGCTGTATGCACCGGTTGAAAGCTGCGTCACGGCCCCGAACCTGGGATCGGTGGGCTGCATGTAAGGAAAAGGAGCAAAGCAACCTGCGCATACTGTTTGGTAACCGTTTACCTGGGTGAGGTACGGCTGGTTCAAGGCGCGAGTGCCGACGTATTGGGCGTGCAGACTGGACGTATTTCCGAACTGATGCTCGACGCCGAAGCTCCATTCTTGGAAGTAGGGCGCGCGCAGCTCGCCGCCCGGCGCCGCCGTCATAGCCACGGGCGGAAGGCACGCCCCAAGAGTTGCTTGCGGGGACGCGCAGGAAAGCTCACCGCGGGAGA
>CAYTMD010000451.1:0-5413 GCA_964438685.1 uncultured Acidobacteriota bacterium | reverse complement strand
ACCGTAACCGGCGCTTTCGTCAGTCCGTCAGCCGACGGAGACGGGTGAGGGGGTCGCCTTATAACCCTTTTCCACTTATGCCCTGAAACCCACTAAATGAGCAGTATTGGGGCCAGGAAGCGGAATCGGGACTGAAATTTGCATTGGTTTTGCCTCTAATGTCTATACGCGCTATGACATACCACAGAGAAAAATTCCGCGCTCGTCATGCGTTTAATTTCGCATCAAGCCAGCCTTTGAAGCACCAGTCGGCCTGCGCCCCTTGATAGCAGTTTTACAAAATTGACACACATCAAGAAACAATGGAGATAGGAAGGCGATTCTCCTCCGAGCCGGCTATACGTCCTTGTTTGGAATAGGGTTGCTTCTGGCAGGGCGATTGCCTTGCCTTTACATAGGGAAGAGTCGAAATTCGTTCTAAAGGAGGGCAAAATGCCCATACCCCAACGGATCCGCGACTTTTTGGACGCTCAAAACGTCCCCTACGAGGCGATTCATCACTCTCAAGCCTTTACAGCACAGGAGGTTGCACACTCCCTCCATATATCCGGAAAGAAATGCGTGAAAGCAGTGGTGGCGGAGGGGGACAGTAGGACAGTTTTAGTGGTCACACCAGCATCGCACCGGCTGAATCTTGAAGAACTCAAATCAGCTTTGAAAGTTAACCACTTGGAAATGCTCGTTGAAAGGGAGTTGGTGGCGGTCTTTCCAGACTGCGACCTTGGTGCGGTTCCGCCCTTCGGCAATCTCTATGGGATTGAAGTTTGGGTTGACCGTACCGTGGCAAGTGCGGAGAAAGTCCTGTTCTGCGCTGGAACTCATGAAGACTGCATCCGCATGCGCTACTCAGACTTCGCGAAACTGACTCGGCCTTATCTGGGTCATTTTTCCGAGCTGGGTACAGGCCAGGCGGCCTGATTTACTCCGATATCTGAGCTGGCACGGTCCGGGGTTGTGCCCCCGGTTAGTTGTGTGTTTACCCATGCACATACCTTACCCGCTCTAAGTCATAAAGCGCGGAAGGTACTAAACGAATGCGGCCGCATGAACCCAGCCATTGAGTAGTGAGGGCAATGGGCCTTCACTTCCAGCGAAAAGCTGGCTGGGCATACCCGAGGAGGAGTGTGCTATGGGACCTGGATGTGCGAACTGTCCCGTTTTAAAAACTTCCCTGTTTCAAAATTTGTCGAGCGACCAGATTCAGTCGCTCGGTTGCGTGTTTCGCCCTGCCCGCTATCGCCGGAACCAGATCCTGTTTTTCGAAGGCGGCATCGCGCAACACCTTTTCGCGCTACACTCCGGTTTGGTGAAGATGGTAAAGACCCTGGATAATGGAAAAGACCGTATTACCGGCGTCCTTTTCCCGGGCGAGTTATTTGGCCTCGAATCTCTCACTGACGTTTCCTATCCCCTGACTGCCGTGGCGCTTCGTGACTGCGACATTTGCGCGGCGCCTCGCGATGACTTCTCCGCGTATTTGCGTACCAATCCGGACATTGCCATCGGCATGGTGCGCTTTCTGGTGGGGAAATTGGAGCGGGTCAGGACACAAGTAACCGACATGAGCTTTAAGGACGCGCGGATGAAGTTGGCGACGTTCCTGCTTTCGCTTGTTACCAGCGATACGCCCGCCGAGAATGGCACCGTGAACCTGACACTGCCCCTTTCCCGGCAGGAGATCAGCGAGGTCTTGGAACTCTCGCCGGAAACAATCAGCCGCACACTCAGTTCCTTCCGTCGTGAGCAATTGCTGGTGGCACGCGGACGTCGCATGACGATTCAGAACCGCGAGGGGCTTGCAGTCGTAGCTCACCGCTAGACCCCAGCCTTTCGCCTGGCCCGGAGCGTCCGGCCGAAGGATATGTGGAAGTAGCATACGCCAAACCGCTCCAGCACCACATATGGCCTGGGACTGTTGGCATTCCCCACTACCTGTAAGGAATGACAAACTGCTGCGGCCTCCGGAGCCCGCGCCCAAAAACGCCAACCTCAACCGCTTGCCATTCCTTCATTTGCCGAAACCCCTGTCTCGGTCCGCAGCCTTTTTTTGCGAGCGAACCATTGCAAATGCGTGATTCCCAGCGCACTCCGGTGTATGATTCCTCTCCCCAAGGTTATAGGGGCCGGCGCAACAAAGTCTCCGGCTTGGCCATCCTCAGCCACCCTCAGGAGCAGCCTCGGGAAAAAGGTTCAACAAATCTCAAACATGGAGTGAATTAACAATTTGAACAACACGGTCGAATGCCTGCATTCCAATGTTTCAGCCGCTCGCGCTCGCGTGGGCCTCTTTGATTTCGACGGCACCATCTCACTGATCCGCTCAGGCTGGGTGGAGGTGATGGTCCCGATGATGGTGGAAATTCTCGTGGACCTTCGCACCGGCGAGCCCGAAGCCGCGTTGCGCACTTTGGTGGAAGACTTTGTGGCGCGGCTTACCGGGGAACAGACGATTTACCAGATGATGGAACTGGCCCGCCAAATCGAGCTGCGGGGTGGCAAGCCCCTGGAGCCTCTCGCCTACAAGCGGATGTATCACGAAAAGCTGATGGCAAGGATCGAGTATCGACGCCAGGACCTTCGACGAGGAGCAGTATCACCGGAGCAGTATCTGGTACCGGGAGCACGTGCTTTTCTGGAATCCCTGCGCGATCGCGGATTGAAGTTGTATTGTGCCAGTGGCACCGATGAGGTCTACACCTTGGAGGAAGCCGCCTTGTTGGATGTTCGGCAATACTTCCAAGGCGGCATATATGGAGCGCAAGACGACTTCCGGGCCTTCTCCAAGGAGATTCTGATTCAGCGAATGATTGCCGGGCTCGAATGCAGCGGGCACGAACTGCTGGGATTCGGTGACGGGTTTGTGGAGATCAAGAACGTAAAGGATGTGGGCGGAATTGCCGTGGGACTCGCCACGGCAGAGCCCGAGTGCCAGATCGTGGATGAGTGGAAGCGCAAACGGCTGGTGGACGTGGGTGTGGACTTCATCATCCCGAACTTCCTCGCACGCGAGGAGCTTCTGCAAAAACTGTTCCCCAATTCATGAGGTGCTATGAAATCAAAATACGAAACCTTTAACCGTGCGCGGCTGCTGATCAAACCCCTGGCCGAGCGCAAGCATGACATGGACCTCGATTACATCTTAAAGCTCGATGAGACCGCGCCCGAATTCTCCGATCCGAAGTTACCGGGAGTGGCACAGCGGTTGATCGCGGCCCGGGACAAGGGCGCGGCGCGCATCCTGATGATGGGAGCACACGTCATCAAGTCCGGAGCCAGCCGTTATGTAATTGACCTCATCGAGCGCGGCTATTTTACGCACATTGCATTGAACGGCGCGGGCGCGATTCACGATTACGAACTGGCGCGCATCGGCGCCACCACGGAAAGCGTAGCCCGCTACATCCGCAACGGTGAATTCGGCCTCTGGCGCGAAACCGGCGAATTGAATTACATCATTCAGGAGGCCGCCGAGTTAATGCTGGGCCTGGGTGAGAATCTTGGGCGGCGGATTCACGAAAGCGTCTTCCCTCATAAGGACCTTAGCATTTTCGCGGCAGCTTATCGAAATTCCGTTCCCGCCACCGTGCATGTGGGCATAGGGTACGACATCATTCACGAGCACCCGAATTGCGACGGCAGGGCGCTGGGCGCCGCCAGCTACAGGGATTTCCTGATCTTCACCAAAACCATGGAAAATCTTGAGGGCGGCATCATGCTGAACTTCGGGTCCGCCATCATGGGGCCGGAGGTTTACCTGAAAGCGCTATCCATGGTCCGCAATGTAGCGCTCCAGCAGGGACGCGCGATCAAGAACTTCACCACGGCGGTGTTCGACCTGGTTCCCATTCAGGGCGACATTCACCACGAATTGCCCAAGTCGGATCCCGGCTATTATTTCCGCCCCCATAAGACGATCCTGGTACGGACTGTGGCTGATGGGGGAGAGAGTTTCTATTTCTGCGGAGATCACCGCGCGACCGTCGCTGCCCTTCGGCGCGCCCTATTGGAGCAACAACCATGACGATTCCTGAGATTCTCAATGGCATCAAGAAACTGCGGGCCCTGGTGGTGGGAGACATCTGCCTGGACCGCTGGTGCACGTACGACCCCGCCACCTCCGAGCCCTCGGCTGAAACCGGAATCCCACGCCTGGGAATTGTATCCTCGGAAATCACGCCCGGGGGCGGCGGAACCGTGGCCAATAACCTGGCCGCACTGCAGCCGGCAAAGGTCGCGGTGCTGGGAGTCCGCGGCGACGACGGATTTGGCTTCGAACTGGACCGCGCCCTGACCGAGCGCGGTATCGATGCCAGCCTGATGGTGGACGTCCGCCAGTGGCAGACCTTCACCTACACAAAACTCCTGAATAGCACGACCGGCGACGAGGACCAACCGCGGGCCGACTTCATCAACACCCGGCCTCTCCCCTCGAATGCGGAACTGCGGGTTCTGTCGAATCTTTCCGCGGCCATTGAAGAATTTGACGTGGTGCTGGTGGCCGATCAGGCAGAGACCTCGGCGGGCGGAGTCATAACTCCGGCCGTGCGCGAATCACTGATCGCCCTGGCCGCGAAACATCCGGAAAAAGTCTTTCTGGCGGATTCGCGCCGGCGCGTGCATCTGTTCCGCAACATCATGGTCAAACCCAACCTCAGCGAGGCGGAAGCCGCGTGCAAAGAGCTTTTCGAAGGTGTGGACTTCCAGCGGCTGCGGCAAACGTTGGGTGCCAGGGCGCTCTTCTTAACCCAGGGTCCAAAGGGTGCGCTGGTGCTCGAAGAAGGCAAGGAAACATGGTCCAAGGCGCGTCCCGTGGACAAGCCCGTGGACATCTGCGGGGCGGGCGATAGCTTTGCCGCAGGCACGGCGCTGACCATGGCGGTTACCCGCGACCCCGTGGAAGCAGCCAGCTTTGGCAATATCGTGGCCTCCATCACGGTGATGAAAAAGGGAACCGGCACGGCTTCTCCACAGGAAGTCCTGAATGCCGTGGCCAGGGATTGAGCAGCACGCGGCGTGCAGCCGCGGCGGAACCCCTGTTTCATGGTCATCTTGGCCATGCTCGCGTACGGGTGGGATGCCCACCGCTGCGAAATCTTCACTTTACAGCTACCCCACAGCCATTGGAAGCAGTGTGTAAGTGCGGTTTTTGCCCTAGAGGCCCACACCTTGTAGAGCTACTTATTGTCCGACTGCCCTGTCAAATTGTCCTCCGAAAACGTCCAAAAGACACTTCCTCCATTGCCATATGACACAACACAGGATAATTCCTATCAAACTAAACTTAATGCACCTTTGATTATTTTTTTATTGACAAAGTCACTTTAGGAGGAATACAACATCGGGTATCAGTACTCAATTTGCAGGCATCCCTCTTGACGTACTTGCAGTTCTAGTTTGGAGGCCCACCATGCTG
>CAYTMD010000450.1:0-5433 GCA_964438685.1 uncultured Acidobacteriota bacterium | reverse complement strand
CCTGCATGCAACTGGTGATGAACCCCTACCAGTACGACACGCTGCTGCTGGAAAACCTCTACGGCGACATTGTGAGCGATCTGTGCGCGGGCCTGGTTGGCGGGCTGGGGCTGGTGCCGGGCGCGAATCTGGGCGCGGAGTGCGCCATTTTTGAGGCTGTTCACGGGTCGGCCCCGGACATTGCGGGCAAAGACGTGGCCAATCCCACGGCGCTGTTGCAATCCGCGATTCTGATGCTGCATCACCTGGACGAAGGGGCCGCGGCGGACAAGGTGCAGAAGGCTCTGGAAGCGGTTTACGCCGGGCGCAAGACGCTTACACGCGACGTGGGCGGCACGGCAGGAACGAGCCAGTTTGCTGACGCTGTGCTGGCTGCGATGGGATAAACGCCGGGAGGCGCTCCGTAACCCGGCGCAGCAAGGCGGCAGGCAGCGGTTTCTGTTGACCGTGCGGCAGTGGAAGAGAATACTTGGAAGAATCGTCGGGGTGGCCAATGAATTCCATGCTGAATGTGCGCGACTTCATGAGAGACGAGCCCGTCGTTGGTCCGGCACACAAGCCTGTGTCGATTGCCGAAGTTGGTTTGCGCCAGATCGTTCTGGAAGATCTCGCGCTGAAGACGCTCTACCTGTCAGGACCCTTCTCGGTTCTTGAGCTTGCCAAACTGACCCGGCTCAGCTTTGAAGTGGCAAGCGAACTGCTGAATCGGCTGCGCGCGGAACAGCTTTGCCAAGTCACCGGCTTGAGCGGCCAGATCCCAAACCTTGCCATTACGACGCAAGGCAGAGTGCGCGCGCAGGAACTCCTGTCGCAGAATCAATATTCCGGTCCCGCGCCGGTCCCGCTGGCTTTCTATGTGGATCAGATACGGAAACAGAGCGTCAGCAACCTGCATGTCCATCCTGCCGACATGCAGCGCGCCTTTGCCCACCTGGTTCTGAACGAAGAAACGTTATGGCAGATTGGAACGGCCATGAACTCCGGCGCCGCGATTTTTCTGTATGGCCCGTCCGGCGTGGGGAAAACCACAGTTGCTGAGGCCCTTTCGCGGTTGCTGGCCGAAGACGAGGTTTGGATACCGTATGCGGTTGAAGTCGACGGCCAGATTATTACCGTCTACGATCCCACGATTCACAAGCGCATGGAGCAGTCGGAACCCGCAGGGCACGACGAGCGCTGGGTGTTGTGCCAGCGCCCATCGGTTCTGGCCGGTGGAGAATTGACGATCGAGATGCTGGACCTGCAATTCAGTCCGGCCACGAAGTTTTACTCCGGCCCGGTGCAGATGAAAGCCAATAACGGAGTCCTGATTATTGACGATTTCGGGCGGCAGCGGGTTCGCCCGGACGAACTGCTGAATCGATGGGTTGTTCCGCTGGACCGCAGAATCGATTTTCTTACTCTTGCGGGAGGCAGGAAGATCGAGATTCCCTTTGAAATGCTGGTCGTATTCGCATCCAACCTGGACCCGAACCAGCTTATGGATGCCGCTTTTATGCGGCGGATTCAGACCAAGATCCAGATCGGCGCGGCCACGAAGGACGAGTTCCGCGAGATTTTCCGCAGAGTTGCGGCCGACCGCGCGCTGAAATGCGACGCCTCAGCAGCGGATGCGCGTCGTCGTCCTGCGATCCTCCGCCTGAATCTCTGCGCCGCAAACCAGGCGGCGAAACTCCTCAGGTGTCCTGCCGGGGAGGTTGGCAAAAGGTTGCAGTCGGTATACGGGACCGGGATGTCCATTCACGGGCACATGGTGGACTCCGAGCAGCATCCGCATTACCAGACTGTTCCTGAGAGGGAGCAATGGCGTGTCTTTTTTTGGAACGGCTTGGCTTTCGTTCTCAATATGGGCGGGGACGCTCTGGTGCCGGTGGACACCAAGCGGCACTCCACCGAAGGAAGAGAAGGCAAGGGATTTGCCATGAGCCTCTCGGGAGCCTTCTTCATAGCGCCGCTTTCCGGTAATTCTGTGAAGTACCACTCGTGCTTCCTGGGGGGCGAGCCCATTCTCTGCGCGGGCACCCTCGAGGTTGAGCAAGGACGGATCCACCGGATCAAGAACGACAGCGGGCACTATCAGCCGGTGGATGCCACGCTGGCGCAGCTCCTCCGTAAGCTACAGTTTAGCGGGGTCGACATCTCCAAGATCGACATTGAGTGCGCGCGGCCGAACCCGATCGACGAGCCCCCTACCACGACCGGAGACAAGTTCCTCCGTGCCAATGGGAACTGGGCGAAGGTCCAGCCCGTGAGGATTACACTTCCGAAAGTAGCATAGACCTGATCTGTGGGCCGGCGGATCGACATCGCCAAGGAAGGAAAAGGCGCGGGACCTGGAGAACAGTTCCGCGCCTGTTTCGTTACGCCTCCTTCCGGCAACACTGCGGGCGCTGCGGAAGGCTACCGGTACCTCGCCGAGTTTCACCGTTAAGACATTTCTCAGATAATTATTGCCAAAAATAAATGCAGAATTCCAAAGGGAACAAAATGTCAGCACCATACAGAAAGGCGACTTGGGCATTGCGTTCCCTGGCGGCGTAGTGTACGTTCTCAGCCAGTCGGAAACCAAAATGGGAATGCTGGCTGGTACCCCGCGCTCACTTTCAGTTGTTGGTCGCAGAGCAGAGCGTATCCATCAAAGGTATCGCGAGTCGAGGAGTTCCAATTCTCTCCAAGCGTCCGGGGTGATGCGAGTGCCACTTGGCGCCCTGCGGCTTACGGTGTGGGGGGCAATCCGGCCCATTTGATCCGACAGAGATAGGTGGTCAAAGGGAGCGTGAAGCAGGATCAACGAAACAAGCTTGACCTGGCAAGAGATCTCGTAGACGTTCTTCGATTAATAACAGGATTTGAGGAGAAAGGACAAACTTATGCCGGACTATTACGACAAATTTCCTTCGCTTGCGCAATGGAAAAAGGATAGCTTTGTAGGGACGGCCCTATTCCCCCGGCGGGCGGACGACTCTCCCCTCGTCGCGATTGATACGCTCTTGGAGTACTTTCCCAAAAGCGAGACCAAGGGAGCCCTGCCTCTCTACGTCGCGGCGGAGATCTTCTTCACCAGCATGTGGTGGCTTAACAACTTCAAATCCCAGCCCAAAAAGATGGACGCGCGGCGGCGACCTGCGATCCTCCAATTGAACGTGTGCGCCGCAAACCAGGTGGCGAGGCTTCTCCGGTGTCCCCTTGGGCAGGTCGCCTCAAAATTGAAGGCGATATACGGAACCAAGATGACCCAATTCGGCGCCGACAAGGACCGCGAATTCAAAGTGCATTACCTGACTCTCAGTGAGAGGGAGAGGTTTCGGATTATCTTCATTGACGGCAAGGGTTGGTGGCGGACGTCTACAAAATCCGGTGCGCCTCTTGAGCTTTTTGATACCACTGATATGAAAACCGAGGGCAGGCCAGGCTTGATATTCGTCATGACCGTCTCGGGAGGCTTCTTCGTATCCCAGCTTTGCAACGATTCTAATATGGTGAAGTTCCACTCGTGCTTCATGGGCGGGGCTCCCATTCTCGGCGCGGGCACCGTCTCCGCGTTACGCGGCCAGATCATCCGGATCAAGAACGACAGCGGGCACTACCGCCCGCAGGACCCGACGCAGGTGTGGGTCCTCCAGAAACTGAAGTTTAACGGTGTGGACATCTCTAAGGTTCTGGTCGAGCGGGAGCCCAAATTCAAGGGCGGGCCCCAGTTCCCTTCCATGTATGGAGACAAGTACAGCCGCGCCATGGCGTCTGGTCAGCTCGATCATCCCCAAGGGTTTGGACTACTCAAGGTAGCGTAGGCCCGTTCTTCGGGCCGACGGGTGGAAATGGGCCGCGCAACAAAAGGCACGGACCCTCGGAACGGGTTGGCGCACTGCTTGCTGCGTTGTGCCGTGTACACCCTTCAGAGTGAATCGACGAATACCAGGTAGGAATTTCCCCAGAGGTTGGTGGGAATCGATCCGCGCGGGCGGCTGGTGATGACGATGTGGAAGCCGGACGCGGCGGAAGCGATGCGCGCTTGCAGGTCGGCCATGGAATCCGCTGTGCCGGCCTTGGGTTCGACCAGCGCCAGCGTTTCGAGCACCGGGTAGATGATCTCCCCGGCGGGCGCCATGGGGGTTTCGAATCCATTGGCGATGAATTGCATCTGCGCGTCGATTTCGAAGAAGTGCCACGCCAGGCAGGCGCAGAAATTAACCCCCTTTTCAAACTGCGCCAGCGATTGTTCATTTGTCGACGGCAGGCTGGAGTCAAAGACCAGCACCAGCCGCCGTTCATCCTCACGTGTATACTCCCTCACCTTCAGTTGCTGGGCCTTGGCCGTGGCTTTCCAGTCCACGTGGCGGGCGCTGTCGGATTCAACATAGTCCCGGATGGCATATAAATCGTGGCCGCGGCCCTTGAGGAGGCTTTCAATGTCCCCGCCGATCAGCGGCAGGATTTCGTAAAACTCCTCTGTGGGTTGCACGTTGGGGAGCGCCAGGATTTCCTGCTTGCTCGCCACTTCATGCGCTTTCAGCAGCAGGCCGAAAGGGAATTTGGTGCTGATGCGAAATCCTTCCTGGGTATAGCGCCCGCGTCGCGGAAAGGTAAGTTCTACGTGCTGGGTCACGGCGGAGCGGTGGGGAATGTAAGGCACGTACACGGGAGCGTCCAAAATCTGGCGCGGTCTGGCCACAGCAGTCCGCTTGCGCTTGCCTTTCAGAGGGTCGCGGGCTGAAAGCGTGAGGGAGAAAGAAGGGAAGACCCACTTCAGGTTCTCGACGGTCAGCCGCGAGATCATGGGCTGCTCGGCGAACACGTGCTCCGGCAGGGCAAAATCCAATTGAATCTGCGAGAGCACGATGGCGGAGAGAATTCCTGACAACAATATTCCCGACAGAAGATTGGCCAAAATAATAAAGAGCAGATTGTTGCCGGTGTTCAGGGCGGCGATGGCGATGACCATGATGACGAGGAAATAGACCACGCCCTCGCGCGTGAACTCATATTCAACCTTGATCATCCAGCGTTCGAGTGCCGTCCGCTTGGCGAGATAGGGGACAACCTTGATGGCCACAATCGCGGCGATAACGAGCGACAGGGCCGCCGCGGCCATGGCGCCGTCGGTGTGCCCCGCCTCACCCAGAGCCGTTGAGTAAAGGGCGAGGAAGAAGGCCATACCCAGGCCGAACAGCGCCCCCCAGAAGCGGCGCCATGCAGGCCGGTCCGTGCGCGCCATCTGGTAACGAGCCATCGACCAGAGGTGCCGCCACATTCCGCCACCAGCAGCTTGGGAAACTGTTGCCATGCGGAGTTGATTGTAACTCAGGTGGGCGGAGAGCAGTAGACGGTAGACAGCCCCGCCACCGGCGCTGGCCGAATTGAATAGTCTGTGACTTGTGTTAGCCCAACTTTCGCAGCTCAGAGGTTTTTCGGGGGAGATTGGGCGGGGGGACG
>CAYTMD010000449.1:0-5438 GCA_964438685.1 uncultured Acidobacteriota bacterium | reverse complement strand
TCCGGCCCGGAGTTCGTACCATGTCATCTTCACCAATGCCGGGACAAAGCCGGGGTCCCTTTTCAGGACTTCCACGTAAGCGGAGTGCGCGGTCTGCTCACTGCCACTCTTCTCCGCGTCGACGCCGGACAGGAAAAGCTCCTCTACGCTCATCTTTTCGGCGGTCTTCTGCGGCGCGTGAGGAACGCCGGCGGCGGGGACAAAATCCGGGTTGCCATCGATCGGATCAGCAGCCGACCAGTGGAGCAGAACCTGTCCATCCGCCCCGGTTACGGTGATTTCAATCTTACTTTTGGCCGCTGGAAAATCCGCCACCGGCACGCCCACCTTCAACGTCGTCATCGGCACGAGCCCCACCGGGCCGTAATCCTTCAGAACCTCCGTGCCAAGCTTCACGCGCACGCGCACGCCCGGGATCGCTTCCGTAGGAAAGAGGGAAAATTCCACATGCTGAGGCACGGATTGCGCCGCCTTGATGAAGCTCGCATTCAGGGCCAGGCGCGGGGTGGCTTCCACAAAACCGTCACCCATTCCCCGCAGGGGATACCAGTATTCCGTGAAGGACACCACGTTGCGCGGCGGCATGAACTCAGAGGTCAACTGCGTTTCAAAGCGGCCCGCCTGAATTTCGTTATAAGCCCCATCGTGGTCGGTAAGCAGGCCTGTCCAAATCAATCCATCGTCGCCCACTCCCCAGGTCCAAGTCTTCTTGCCCAGGACTTCCCGGAAGTCCGCCACATGCACAACGCCGTAATCCGACTTCTCGTAATAGGCGCCGAAGAAATTGCGATGCACCTGGCGTCCAAAGAGCGAGTTAGGGTGTCGAACGTTCTTGTACCAGCTATAGTCCACGCCGTCCTGTACCGGGAACGACCAAATCTCCTCGTGCGAGTGCGGATTGGCCTCTCGCATGGGGTATATGAACCGCATATCGTCGGTCGCCGGAACGGCAGTGTTCGCCCAATACCAGTAAGGCTTGGTCAGCCCTGTGTCATTGAAGAGTGTCACGTGCTGTTCGAGCCGCGCCAGGCCCGGACGGAGCGTCAATGCCACTTCCCAGTGCATTTCAGTGACAAGGTCGATGTCACCCACTACCACGGTGGCGCTGCCGTCGGCATTCTGCGTCGTGGTAAAAGCCACGGGCGAAACCGTCACTACGGTGTGTCCGTTGGGAAAATTGAACTCCATGCCACCTGATACCCATGCTCCTCGCAGCGACACCAAACCGTATTTCACTACATTGTTACGGTAAAACACTTCGTGCTTATTCACTTTGTCGTACAGGGAATAAAGGTGGCCGCCCAATTCCGGCAGGACGATGGCCTTCAGAAACTCATTCTCCAGAAACACGGCCTTGTAACTCTTCGCCTCGCGCCGGTCGGTTAAATCATCCAACAGGGTATAGGGATAAATACGCACCTTATTCCCCAGAGGAAACGGCGGGTTGGGATCTTCCGCTCCGAGGAGATAGGTCGGAATTTCGAGCGTACCCACCTGAACATGAACGTTTTCAGCGAATGCGGGCAGGCAGCCTGCAAGCAGGCCCAACAGAGCAATCAAGATCACTTTTACAGGTCGCATGGGATGACTCCAGAGGAAGTGGACATCAGCGTGGATCGTAGGGCAATCGACATCGCTGTTTACTCTAGCTGAACCGGGCTTTCGAAAGCAATCAGAAGACTTACAAATGCCTGGCAAAAAGGTCTGACAAAATTTCGTGGGTGTGGTATTGTCCCACGATTTCCCGGCAGGAATGGGGCTGGCCGAAAACAGAGAGGCAGTTGCATTTCTATGGCTTCCAAACGAATTCGTTGGTGGATTGTGTGGACCCTCTTTGGCTCCACCGTGGTGAATTACATCGACCGGCAGACTTTTTCCGTGTTGGCCCCGGTTATCTCCCGGGAACTGCATTTCAGCCACACTGACCTTTCCAGGATATTTTCCGCCTTTCAGCTATCCTACGCAGGCATGTGGCTGATTGGCGGCGTGTTGCTTGATGTGATTGGCACCCGGTTGGGGATGGCATTGGCCGTCATTTGGTGGTCCCTTATCAGCATGCTCACCGGGTTTGCGAACTCGGTCGCAACCTTCGGCGCATTTCGCTTTCTATTGGGATTTGGCGAAGGCTGCAACTGGCCTGGCGCCAGCAAAACCGTAGCGGAATGGTTCCCGGCCAAAGAGCGGGGCGTGGCCGTGGCCATCTTCGATAGCGGATCGAGCGTGGGTGGGGCGATCGCCGTGCTCTTGGTCCCTTTGATCGCCTATCACTTCGGGTGGCGTTACGCATTTTACCAATCCGGGGTGCTGGGACTCCTATGGCTGACCGCCTGGCTCCTAATCTATAAGCCGCTCAACCGCCATCCGCGTGCCACCGCCGAGGAGCGCGCGCTGATCGCGGCGGGGCGCGATACGGCCAAGGTTTCAGCCCAAAAGGGTCTGGCCCGCTGGCTTGCCCTACTGAAGCAACCGAATGTTTGGGGAATCGTCCTGGGCCGCTCCCTTACCGACCCCATTTGGTGGTTCTACGTGTTTTGGCTGCCGCAATACCTCAGTGACGCGCGGGGATTCAGCCTGAAACAGATTGCCGCCTTCGCATGGCTCCCCTTTGTGGCGGCGGATTTGGGAAACTTTACCGGGGGCTTTGTCTCCGGCTTTTTAATTAAGCGCGGCATGCCGGTAGTGCGAGCGCGAAAATGGGTCTGCATTGTCAGTTCCCTGCCCATCCTCGCCGGCATCCCAGCCGCCAGGATTCACAGCCCTTATGCAGCACTCTTTCTGATTAGTTTTGCGGTGTGGGGGTATGCGAGCTGGTCAACGATGGGGCTCACCTTCCCGTCCGACTTGTTCCCTCAGGACGTCGTCGCCACCGTAACCGGCCTCAGTGGACTGGCTGCAGGCCTGGCGGGAGCTGGCTTTACCCTGCTGGTGGGATGGTCGGTGGATAGGTTCTCTTACTACCCCGCGTTCTTTCTGGCGGCAACCGTGCCCATGTTAGCCACAATCAGCGTACTCCTGCTGATTCGCCCACCACGAGTGGAGGGTAGCCAGCAAACAGCAAGTTGAAGGCGGCAGGCAGTCTCGCCACCTGCGGGGGCCGGAGTGAATAGTCTGTGACTTGTGTTAGTCACCGGCCGGTGGGCAAGCCTTGCGACCCCCTCACCTCCGGCCCCTCTCCCCCAAAGGGGCGAGGGGAGAGGTAATTTGAATTTACTTCCCTCGCCCCTTTGGGGGAGAGGGTGGACCGCAACCGGCGCCGTCATCAGCCGGGGCGGGACGGGTGAGGGGGTCAAAACCCAAGTGTGGCGGAAGTAGTCGAAGGCCAGGAGTCAGAAGACAGGAGTCGGGAGAAAGGCCTTTTCACCCTATCTTCTCTTGGCAATAAGCATGGTATCGTCGGTAACGATGATGCACAGTTCCCGTTGCCCTTCGCTCCTGTCTTCGGTCGCAGCAAGGTTTAGAGTCCTGGATTCTGACTCCTGGCTCCTGACTCCTAGCTTCAATCTTCCAGTTCCTCCAGAAAGAGGTCCCCATGCGCAAAATTTGTCGTGCGCTGATCAGTGTCAGCGATAAGGCCGGAATTCTTGAACTGGCCTCCGGACTTGCTTCGCATAATGTCGAGTTGCTCTCCACGGGCGGCACAGCGAAGCTCCTCCGCGAAAACGGTTTGAAAGTTCGGGATGTCTCCGATTTGACGGGATTTCCCGAGATGCTCGACGGCCGCGTAAAAACCCTTCATCCCAAGGTCCATGGCGGCCTGCTGGCCATCCGCTCGAACCCCCAGCACCAGGCACAAGTGGCCGAACATGGCATCGAATATATTGACATGGTGGTGGTGAATCTCTATCCGTTTGAGAAGACTGCGGCCAAGCCTGGAGTTACGCTGGAAGAGCTGATCGAGAACATCGATATTGGTGGTCCCTCGATGCTGCGCTCCGCCGCGAAAAACTTCGAGGATGTCACGGTCCTTGTGGACGCCGCCGATTATCCCGCCATCCTCGAAGAACTCGAGAAAAATAAGGGGAGCATTTCGCGGGAAACGCGCGCCCGGCTGTCACGCAAAGCCTTTGCCACCACGGCAGCCTATGACGGCGCAATCTCCACCACGTTGCAGAAATTGGCCGGCGGAGAATTCCCCGATACGCTCCACCTGAACTACCGGAAGGCCATGGATTTGAGGTACGGGGAGAATCCGCACCAGAAGGCCGCGCTCTACCGCAGTTCCACCACGGCCGGACGGGGCATGGCGGCGGCCCCCCAACTCCAGGGCAAGGAACTTTCTTACAATAACCTGGTGGATTTGGAGGCTTCGTGGCGGTTGGCGCAGGAATTTGATGAGCCCACTACCGTAATCGTCAAACACACCAACCCCTGTGGAGTGGCCACAGCCGCAACGCTGGTGGAAAGTTACCAACGCGCTCTGGAAGTCGACCCGGTTTCCGCCTTTGGATCGGTAATCGCCTTTAACCGTCCGGTAGATGGACCCACGGCGGAAGAGTTGGCGAAGCTTTTTGTGGAGGCCGTCGTGGCGCCCGGCTTTGAAGCCCCCGCACTCGAGCGGCTGGCCGGCAAGAAAAACCTCCGGCTCCTCGACATGTCAGCCACCGCAGGCGACGAATTTGGCTTCCAGATGAAGGTTATCGGTGGGGGATTGCTCATCCAATCGCCCGATTCCCTACCCGCCCAACCCAAGTTGTGGAAGTGCGTTACGGACCGCCAGCCTTCGCCGGAAGAGATGGAGGCCATGATCTTTGCTTGGCGAGTGGTGAAACGGGTCAAATCGAACGCCATTGTCTTTGCCCGGGCAGGAGTATTGGTGGGAGTGGGAGCCGGCCAGATGAGTCGCGTGGACGCCGTCAAGCTGGGCATCAGCAAGGCCCGCGATTTGAAGCACGCGCTCGAAGGCACGGTGCTTGCCTCCGACGCCTACTTTCCCTTTCCTGATGGAGTGGTCGAAGCCGTGCGGGCGGGCGTAACCGCCATCGTCCAGCCCGGCGGATCGGTTCGCGACAGTGAAGTTATCGCCACCGCCAACGAACATCACCTGGCAATGGTTTTGACGGGCGTGCGGCACTTTTCGCACTGACATGCACGTCCGTCCAACCCGGACTTCTCACCACCCTGAACATTTTGGGGAATCAGCCGTAGCGGCGGGGCTTACGCCCCGCCGTTACAATGCCTTTGCATTGATTCTCAGCCAGCCCCAAAGCGGCGCGCTAACCCAGCCCGCAAAGCGGGCGAAAGATCGTCACTCGTGTCCAAAATAGATCGCGTCAAGTTGGGCATGAGATGCACCACAAGCGCTCGCTATGCGGGGAAACTCGGGCTCATTCGCACTCTGTGGGTCGAGCCAACCTATTTCCAGCGGAAATCGAGGGAATTCCGGTCCCTCGCCCCCTTGGGGGAGAGGGTGGCCCGCAACCGGCGTTTTCATCAGCCGG
>CAYTMD010000448.1:0-5443 GCA_964438685.1 uncultured Acidobacteriota bacterium | reverse complement strand
GCTTGTGCTGCACCTCATTCCCAACCTGAAGCGATCTGTTTTGGACACGGGGGAGGTCATGCATCCCACGGTCGGCTCGCCGTGGGCTAAAGGACGTCGCCGCTACGCGGCTTCAAAGGAGCGATTGATGCCGAATCAGCGACCCTTTCGCCTCACTTTGTTCTGTCTTCTCTGGCTTCTTTCGATTGGGCGCCTCGTGGCTTCGGAGCCGACGAACTTGGCGCGATCGGCGCAGGTCTCGGCTTCTCCCGGTGCGGTGGGTCACGGCGAGTTTGACGAGAATCCCGGGGATGCGAGCCGCTTCGCGAATGATGGCGACCTGAACACCTCGTTGGCCTTCCCGAGTAACCACTCGCCCGGGGCTTGGATCGGCTTGACCTGGCCAAAGCCGGTGACGTTTCAAGAGGTCCTGATCCGCCAGGTTGTTTACGAGGAGTTGGATCAAGTATCTCTTCAGGTGAGAAGCGAGGGCCAGTGGCGGACCGTAAAAACCGTCACGCGCGGCGCCAGCCCGCTGCCGAAGTTAATTCTGATGAGCGTCGAGGCGCAAACCACGGACGCCATCAGGTTGACCGATTTCAAGGGCACACCCAACTTTAACGAAGTCGAGGTATATGCGGGCCCCACCACGCCAGTCATGAACTTTGCTGGAGATGCGGCCGGGCACATCATTGGCATCCTGACGGACGCGTTCGGCGCCGCTCCTCTTATTCAGGCTCCCATTGTTCTTTCCGGAAGGGCGGGCGAGAGGCCCTGGAAGGCCACGACGGCGACCGACGAGCACGGAATGTTTGGCGTCCAGGCGCCGGTGGGACTCGAGGGCAAAATCCAGGTGGTGGCCCGCGTGGGATTGGCAGTAGTCGAGCAGGAACTCGATGCGGGCGATCTGCCGCTTCGCCTGACGCTCCCCAACACTCTCGAAGCCGCGGCCAGTCTGAACGGAACGTGGAAGTTTGCTCCCGACCCTCCCGAGGATTTTTCGAGGCCTGACTTCGACGACTCCGCCTGGTCTTCCATCGATGTGCCTTCGCATTGGAGGCTCAAGGGCTTCAAGTCCTGGAACGGAGTAGGAGGTTATCGCCGCCACGTGCAGATCCCGGAGGCGTGGAAGGGCCGCCGGATCAAGATTCACTTTGACGGCGTCTATAGCGGCGCCGAAGTTTGGTTTAACGGACGGCGCGTTGGTTGGCACGAGGGAGGTTTTACTCCGTTTGAGGTTGATGTGACGAGCGACGTGAATCGCCTGGACAATGTGCTCGCCCTTCGCGTCACCGAGCAGACTCGGTCGAGCTCGCTTGATTCCATGAGCTCGTATGCCGACTTCGAGCTTGCCGGCATTATGCGCGATGTTTCCATCTTCGCTGTCCCGCCGGCGCATGTCGAGCGGATGCATGTCAGCACTCTTTTCGATTCCGGCTACCGCAATGCCACGCTCAAAATTGACTTGGCAGTTGTCAACGAGAGCAATCGTCGCGTCTCGCATGGCGAGATTCGCTGGGAGTTGAAATCGCCCGAGGGTGCGTTGGTGCCCGCACCATTTGTTCCCCTGCGCTTCTCCTTGCCGCCCTGGGGACGGTGGGAAGCCAAGGTCGAAGTCCCGGTAGCGACGCCACAGCACTGGGAAGCGGAGCATCCCCACCTCTATCGTTTGGTTTCCCACCTCACGGAAAACGGGCAAGAGACCGAGCAGGTCGCGCGCCGGATTGGTTTTCGCCAAGTGGAGGCTCGCGGCACGCAGTTGCTGATTAACGGAGTGCCGGTGAAGTTGCGGGGCACCTGCCACCACGACTCGGATCCCGTCCGCGGCCGGGCCGTCACGCCGGAACTGACCCGTCTGGACCTGCAACTGATGAAGGAAGCGAACCTCGACGCCCTGCGAACTTCCCACTATCCTGCCATCGAAGCCCTTTACGACGATGCGGATGAAATGGGCGTCTACGTCGAGGCGGAGGCGCCCTTTTGCTGGGTGAACCAGTCGCACGATCTTCGCCTGGCGCCGCTGGTGGTCCAGCACACCGCGGAACTGCTGGAGCGCGACCGGAGCCATCCGTCGGTTATCATCTGGTCGCTCGTCAACGAAAGCACGTGGGGGCCGGATTTCGACCGTTCCTACGAATACGTCAAGGGTGCAGACCCGACTCGCCCGGTCAGCGCCGCCGAGAGCAAAAATCTGGACCTCGCCACCAAACATAACCCGGTCACCATCCCCCGGATGCAGGAGTACAGCTGGGTCAAGACTCCGCTGATTTGGGATGAGAGCCTGTGCATCTTCCAGGGAATCTGGGGCGACGGACGGGAACTATGGGAGGACCCCGGCGACCGCGACTACTGGATTGCCCCCCTGATTCCGGTCTGGAACGCAATTCTGAAAAGCAAGTTCGTGCAGGGCAGCATGATTTGGGCCTGGGCGGATGACGTATTCCAGGTGCCGGGCCGTGGCTCGGAATACGGGCGCAATGTGACCATGGCGCACAGCTCCGACGCGCTCTATGGGGCGCCAGGAAAGGGAGTGGTGGGCGACGCGCCGTGGGGTGTTGTGGATGGGTGGCGTCGCAAGAAGCCCGAGTTTTGGAATGCCAAGAAACTGTACTCACCCGTCAAAGTCCTTTCCCTGCAGGTGCCGGTTCCGGAGCCAGGAGCGCCGCTGCACCTCCGCGTTGAGAACCACTACGAATTCACCAACCTCTCCGAACTGACTCTGAAATGGCACGTTGACGAGGAGTCCGGCGAACTTCATGCGGATGTTGCCCCTCGCCAGACGGGTGATATTGCGATTCCAATGCGGCGGCCAGTTTCCTCCGGGGAGCATCTACAGGTTCGTTTTCTCAATGCCGCAGGCGGTTTGGTGGACGAAGAACAGATACTTCTTGGCGAGGAGATCAAGCAGGCGCCGCCCCGGCTGCTAGCGGAGCCGCTGGAGTTGCACGAGGAGCGCATTCTATCGGGGCCTTCCATCTGCGTTGTGGGCCACGGCTTCGAAGTAGCATTTGATAAAGCCGGCGCAGGCGTCAAGCGGATCATCGTCGGCGGCCAACAGGTTTTGTATGAGACGCCCAGCCTGCACATCCTGCCTGCCGATCCCAGCCTGCCGGAGTCGCCTTCGCCATGGACCTGGAAGTCGGGCGTGCCGATTGAGGTCGGGCGCGACGGCAACGACGTCGTGGTGACGGCAGCGGGCAAGTATCGTGATGCGGAAGGTAAGTTCATTTATCGGGTTACGACAGCGGGTGAGTTGGATGTGACCTATGACTTCACTTATCTGGGGCCAATGGTTCATGCCCGCGAGATTGGTCTCCGCTTCGGTGTGCCGCCCTGGATCGACACGCTTACGTGGAAGCGCCGCGGCGAGTGGACCGCTTACCCGCCCGATCACATTGGCCGCAACCAGGGAAGCGCCAGGGCGCACTCCGGTGTCAGCCCTGCAATCCCGCCTGCGAATGCCTACGCAGAGGATGACAGTCCCATGGGTACGAATGACTTTCGCAGCACTAAACGCAACATCGAGCATGCCGCGGTTACAAGTTCGGATGGGAGCGGGCTCTACATTGAATCGAATGGCGCACAGCATTTGCGAGCCTCGGTAGAATCGGACCGCATCGCGGTATTTCTGAGCGACTGGTTTGGCGGCACCGCGTCGCAGGCTGACGAGTGGATGCAAAATTACGGTATCGGCCGCGAAGTGAAACCCCACGATCGGCTGCAGGGCGTGCTTCGGCTCCATCTATTGGAGGGAAAGCAAGCGCCTTGATCACGGTCACCGCCGCGGACCCCATGTGGCGATATTCACATGGATGGGCAGGATAGACAGGATAATAAGGTGGAGAGCAAGCGTAGCGCAGACCTTTGTTGTTAAGGTCTGCGGCTTTTCATCGGATGCTTGCTCCCAAATTTGACCGGAGGGGTGTTGTTGAGATTTGTCGTAATCGCGGGAAGAGCCGCGGACCTCAAAGGCGGAGGTCCGCGCTACGACTACGTGAGCGGTACGCAAAGCACATCTTGCGCCGGCAGGGGTGCGTGTACCAACGACATGCACACCGAGAGAACGATCCCAAATGCTCGGTTGGACATTGAATTCCAAGTCGCTCGCATGTACATTACCGGTCGTGCGAGAATCGAAACACTTCAATTCCCGCCTAGGTGACCCATGAAAGCAACGCGATATACTCTGATGATCGTTTTCCTCCTACCCTCTGCGTCGGCCCGAGAAAAACCCGATTTTTCCGGCCTTTATCTGCTGAACCCGCCTAAGGTCGGCAAACACGAAAAAGCTTCACCACCCAGCTACCTTCGAGTGACTCAAACCGAAAAAAGCCTGGAAGCCACGTTCAGCGAAGCCGGACAGGCAAGAATCGCCCGGTACTTCCTAGACGGCTCGCCATCAGAAAACATCACTTCGGGTGGCTCTCCAAGCAAAGACACGGCGCGTCTCAAAGGAAAGGCGCTGGTGATTGAATCCATCATTCCGGTGCGCGGTACTGTACTCCACATGAAGGAGAAGTGGCAGTTGTCTCACGACTCACAGACCCTGACGATCCATTCGACGAGCGAAGGCACTAGCCTGGGTATAACCATCGACCTCCCCTCAGCGGATGAGGTTTATTCGCGTCAATCGTAGGTATTCCAAGCAAGCGTAGCGCAGACCTTTGTTGTTAAGGTCTGCGGCTTTTCATCAGATGCTTGCTCCCAAATTTGTTGGGGTGTCGTTGAGATTTGTCGCAATCGGCGGGAAGAGCCGCGGACCTCAAAGGCGGAGGTCCGCGCTACGACTGCTTCGACTTGGCATTTTGGAAATCGCTTGACCGCCGGTTGCTAACGCTGGGCGGGACGCCGAACCCGATTCTACGCCGGGCCTTTTCCGGCGGTCTCATGAGTTCCCGGATGGCGTCAAACACAGCTTTGAAATGCGTGTCGTATTTCTTTTCCATATCGTCCAGGCGACGAGCCAGATCGCGATTCGACGCCAGCATTTCCCTGAGTTTGACGAAAGCGCGCATGATGGCGATATTCACCTGGACGGCCCGCTGGCTGTGGAGCACGCTCGAGAGCATTGCAACACCCTGCTCAGTAAAGGCCAGGGGGGTGTAGCGCCTGCCTCCCCACGAGCTTGAGGTCGCATTTTGCGACCTCAAGATTGCGGATTCTTCCTCGCTCAGGACAAGCACGAAGTCTTCCGGCGGATTAAATAGCAGGGTGGTCATGGCCACAACTGCGGTATTCACATGGATGGGCAGGATGGACAGGATAACAAGGCGGAGGGCAGAAGCAGGCTTTTCATCAGGTGCTTGCTTCCAAATTCCGTGGGGCGGTTGTTGAGATTTGTAGTAATCGCGGGAAGAGCTGCGGACCTCAAAGGCGGGGGTCCGCGCTACGACTGGTCTGTAGGCCCCGGAGTTTTGGACCCCCTCACCCGTCCCGCCCCGGCTGATGAAAACGCCGGTTGCGG
>CAYTMD010000447.1:0-5443 GCA_964438685.1 uncultured Acidobacteriota bacterium | reverse complement strand
GCGAAGAGGCGCGCGCCCGGCTGCTCAAGCGAGCAACCGGGCGCACCGCCATTGATCTTACTGACCGCCCGTTTGGTTGACCCATTGAACGCGCTGCTGAGTAATGTTGGCGATGGGTGCTGTGGAACCATTGCTGACATCCTGCGCGAGAATGGTAGTTTGCGGAAACCAAGGTGGCGCGAAATTCGTGCGCACCTTGAATCGTTGGTCATAATAAATGTTCGACTTGGACATATTCACGCCGTTAACCGCGCTTTCGGCTTTGCCGCCAATGAGCGTCCAGGTGCCAACGCTGTTGCCGGGGGTGCCGATGTCGCCATTCGAACAGGACACACCATTCGTACAACCAGTAAGGTTGGTGGAAATCATGGCGACGGTGCCATCCGTTTCCATGTTGGCGCCACTCGAGGAAGGACTCAACTGGAATTGCCCCACGGCCGTGTAGAGGCCCAGGACTTGGTTCATGTTCTCGTTCGCCGCGATCAGGCTGTCGGCGGGAGTGCTACCGTTCGCGGTGGTTGTCACCGGCTCCGTGGCGTAAGTGAGATTGCCCGTCTGCGTCAGATTCCCGTTGGCGACCAACGTGACCATGCTGTTGTTTTGAATGGCCGCTCCGGAAGAGGGGCCGCTGACGCTCACGGCGCCATCCACATAGATCATCGTCGCTGCCGGCGTTGAGGTATTCGGGTAGGTGGGAGCCTGACTGTTCAAGTCCTGAGGAACCCCGGCCAGAGTCAAATTCACGGGTGAGCCATTGTTGGTGGAATTCGACGTGCTACCCCCATGAAAACTCCCGGAACCGGGCGTGGAAGGTGTACAACTCCCGTGTGAGTAGGTACAAGAGCTGCTGGCGGTTGCGGTAACGGTGGAGTTGGCATTTGAGGGGACGGTAGATACCTTGGTAGTTCCGGCCACCGGGTCAATTGTGATGGTGGTGATAGTGGACGGTGTCGTAGTGGTTGTTTGCTGCTGGAAATTAGCTGTACATGTTCCATTCGAGCAGCTCGTGCTCCCCGATTGGCTGACCACAGGCGATCCCGTCGTCGAACCGAAGGTCTGCGTAACCGCGATCACCTGTCCCGAGGGGTTCGAGGAACCGCCGGCTCCATTCGTAGTGGACAACTGTACGCTGGTGGTCACCCCAGAGGCACTGCCCTCCACCCAGATCCCCCCCGCCGTGGGACTGAGAGTGCATGTGCTACCGCTGCAAGTGTAGGGGATGAAAACTCCCGAAGTGGCCGCCGTATTGGACCCCGTTCCCGTGCCATAAGGCACCGCTGCCGCGTTGCTCTGATTAGCGTTCTGCAAGTTGTAAGCGGTCATTTGCGCGGGTGTCGGCGCGGGTGGCAAGGTAACTGGTACATGACCGCACCCGTACGCGGCACCTTCACTAGTGCCGCAACCCATGCCATCCAGCACCGCCCATCGTTGACTAAAATCGTTTGTGGGAATTTGAATAGGCTGCTGGCCCAGGTTGAAACCCGACTCAAAATTCGGCGCGATGGTGGTAGTGCCATTCGAGTACGAAGCTGCGGTGCTCAGGTTGCAACCGTTGAGGTTGTAAGAAAACTTCGGGCCCGTCTGATTGACGGGATCGGTAAAAATGTAGGAACCGCTTGTTCCAAAATTCCAACTTCCGCAATGCGTCGCACTACCCGAACACCCGACTGTGGCATCCACAAACGTCGGGCCGGAAATCGTACCGGCAACATAGGAACTGCTCTGGCAGGGTGGGGAGCTGCCGATGTACGCTCCAAAGGAAGAAAAGGAAATATTTTCCGGCACCACGCCAGGCGGCGCTATAACGTTGACAAAAATGGAACCGTTCTCCGTGACCGTGGCACTCCCCAAACCCGCCGCCGTGCCTACCGATGTCAAGGTATAGTTAAACTGGTACGTGTACTGGGTGGGGAAACCATCTATACAATTGATCGTGGGGTTGTTCGCCGCCAGTTGAACAGGATAGGGATTGGTAGCCCCGGTATTCGAAATAGAGAAACTCTCCCCCCAGGAATATTGCGCGGCTCCCGCACCTGTCCCCGCGTTTTTACCGGATAGGTAAGTAGTATTTGCGTACTGCGAAATGGCACTGATCATCTGCCCAGCCGCACCACTACTGCCAGCGGAAGTACTGAGGGGACCGGCGGACGTACCGGCTGTGCACACGTTCCAAGCACTAGAGTTCCAGGCGGTGGGGACGAGGCTGTTCACTTCCGTCTGCATCGCCTGGCGGGCAATATTTATCCCGGCATCCGCCGCATAAAAAGAGGCGCGACTGTTACCGTAATAGCCGTTAATCATTATGTCTGAGTTGGTGGAAAGCACGGCCGCGAGCCCCAGGACCGACATGAGGAACAGCAACAAAAGAGTGATGACCAAAGCCACACCCCGGTTGTCAATCTCTCCCGCTTCTCGGGGATTGACCACCGCGCGCGGGATGCCACATTTCCACCCATCAGAATAATTCCGTAGCATTGTCATAGAGCACCTCAAAAGTCCTTCATGGTCAGGTTTCGCGGGTTCACAATAATGGAGCTACCGCGAATCTGGTAAGGCCCCCAATCAAAGGGATTCCTATAGGTGTAGGTCGGATCCGTACTGGGGGTCGTGCGTCCAATCAAGGTAACGCGCACAGCCCGCACAAGGGTGAAATCACTGTTGTAGTCGCTGGTCAAGTAATGATAGGTATAGCTTTGGCTGATAGGACCATTCAGGGTCGCGTTCATCTGCCACCCTGCATCCTGCCCCGACGCTAGTGTAATTGTGGGTGGATTTGCCGGGGCCGGAGCGACCGAGGCAACCGTATAGTAATTGCCGTTGATCATAATTGTCTGGTTGTCCCAGGTATGATCGCTGGGAAGAGGAGTGCCTGAAATCCACGACACCGTCTCGTAGTTGGTGGTGACAGTACACTGCGCGAGGTTGTCATTCCGGTACGCCGCTCCTACTTTGAAGCCAATCACTTGATCCATGACAACATTGGTGGTCCCCGCCTGCGTCCGCGTCAACTGTGGATCGGAGGCATTCGCAACACTCACTTGGTATGTGATCGGCAACATTCGCAACACAAAGTCCGTGGAGCAATACAAATTGGTCAGTTCCGAAGCGGGTGCGCTGACGGTCAGCGATATCGGATCATTGGGGGGCGGATTCCCGTTGGTGCCGGGACTGTTGCTGCCCGCAATCTGGCCGGTGGGGGGAGGGGGGCCCAATGTCGGACTGAAGGTCAGCTTGACGTTACTGCCCGAGGTGCTGCCATTGGCGGTAAGAACGGCAGTGGTGTACATGTAAGGCGCGGTTCCCTGTACAAAAAGGATCTTGTCGCCTGTGACAAACTTGGCAGCAACCTGAGTAGCCGTTAACTGGGTGCCGGTGGGAGGATTAGCAACCGTAGCCAAAAGCGCCGTGCCTGTGCTGGTGTCAAATTCACCCGTCGTGCAACTGTTTATGGGTTGTATGGGAGGAGTGGTGGTATCGACCGTGACCACGTTCAACTGGTCAAAGCAGTTGGCGGAATACGTAGGATTGACTGGCGACGGGGTGCACGGCGGGAGAGCAGCAGGATTGCTGTTGATAATGGTAACTCCCACCGGCCAGGCGGGAACATTGGGGCCTTGAATGACCCCGCTTCCGGCGTTGACCACATCCATCTGAATTTGTGAAAGGGCGTTGCGCAGACCGATATTCAGCCCCGACATTCCCTGCTCCTGGCTCAGCAAAGTTTCATGCCGGCTAAACAGGCTGAAGGCAGCGCTGCTCACCACCAGGAAAACCGCCATCGCCACTGCCAATTCGAGGAGGGAAAAGCCCTCCGCCATGCCTTTTCGCCGGGGAAATTGCTTCCGTTGTATAGTCCTGGTCATGGCCGCACCATGCTCATTTGAAAGGTGATGGGAGGCTGAACCGTATTATCCATCAAGGTCACGAGAACCGTGACCCGCCGGACGCCCACGATGGGTTGATCCTGTTCAATCACCCAGCGCCGGTCAAATGTCTCTCCCGTTGTAGGCGCCGTAGCAGAGTAGGTAGGAGTAGGCGTATCCCCTTTGGGACTGAAGGTTAAGGTCGCGTATTGAGGATTTGCTCCTCCCGCGGTCTGGTAGGTTTCCTGCAGGGACCCATTGGCAATCGTACCACCAGCACCCGAGGCATTCGTGGCAGAGATGAAGACCGCATCGGAGTAATTTACGGTGGTGGTGGCCCCGCTCACAGTGATGCTCTGCGGGGCAAGATCAGAGAGCAGGCTGCCCTCACAGGTCACACCAGTGATGGCACAGGTAGTCGCCCCGGCTGGAACCGTGACATGGGCATCGATCTGGGGAAAGCGGTTCAAATCCTCAAGCTTTTCTGAAGCAAGTTGGGCTGCCTCCGCCATAAAGCGGGAGCGCACCGTAAACCTGTAAGTGTTGCTCATCAGCAGAGCCGAGGCCATCAGGCCGATCGTGAGTATCGTGATCGACACCAGAACCTCGAGCAGCGTGAATCCGCCCGGATCTGCCGCTTGCCTACTGGTTCGCATTTCCCACATTTCCAACTCCTGATATCCAAAGCGTGTTGGACTTAACTGGAATCTGGATTTGTAAGCCCACTCCCACTGGATTCGTGGTGACGGTTCCATTGGGCAGGAAGGTGTACGTAACCGTCGAACCGTTATAGGTCTGCAAGTCGGAAGCGGGGGTGCAGACCCAGCTGGTTAAGGGCACACTGCAAGTTACGGGAGTCATGGTCACCTTACCGGCGGATGGCAAGGGAGTGGTCACCGAACCCGCCACTTGGGAGAAGGTCGTCGCTGGCGGGATTTCGCTATAGAGTTGATAGGACAAAGTCGAGGGGGTGAAAATAACTTGATACGGATAGCCGCGCATGATGGCTTGGAAGCGGGTCGTTTGAAGAGCCGCCGCCGCCGCCGAGACCGTGGCGGATTGGTCGTAGACTTGCATCGCCCTGGTAAATGGGGGAAGTGCAATTGCCGCCAGAGCCATGCAAATGGCAACGACCATCAAGGCCTCAATCATCGTAAAACCTGAATTCGAGTGTCGCTTCACGATTGGGGCGCCCTCCCTGAGACCATGAGGATATTCGGTCCAACCTTAACTCACCGTAGCCTCGTCCTCATGGTGTAAACCAAACACCCTGCGGTGCCATGGCCCCACTTTTCCGGCATCCATTGTGGGGTGATTAGCGTGTCTTAACAATAGTACCGGGGTACCATGAGGGGCTGTCTGTCATTCCTGCGTTCCTCTTCGGGAATTACCCACACTATACATAAGTACGGAAGATTTTGGAAGAGGGAAACAATTTCGCCCATTTCGTGGAATTTACAGGCGAAATCTGAATTACAGGGTTGAGTGAAATGGTGGCACGTGCTAAATTGTTAGTCCCGATTGCGCTGGAGTGGCGGAATTGGCAGACGCAGCAGACTCAAAATCTGCCGCCGGTCACC
>CAYTMD010000446.1:0-5466 GCA_964438685.1 uncultured Acidobacteriota bacterium | reverse complement strand
GGAGAACGAGCTGTTGCTCGGACCCGAACCGACGCCGGTTCTGTTAACGGCGGTTGCGGGTGAGTGGTTCGATGCATACCGCTTTGCCGTTGAGGACATTTATGACTTTCGGGAGCAGCCACAAACCGTACCGGTGAGTGAAATCCAGTATGGGATTTCCCGCTATATGGTCCAGGGGGAAGATGTCTGGGAACCCACTCTCGGCACCGTGCGCTCCTGGCCCAGTCGGGACCCGCACGACTACTATGTCTACAAAAAAGGCTTTGACGCCTTTGCGCTTTATGGCACACCGTATTCGGTTCCCACCTATTGGGCGCGCTACGCCATGAACGGGGATGAGCTGGCGCGGGAACGTTGTCGAAGCATCATCCAATGGCTGTGCCGGTCCGGCGTCCGGATGCAGCAGGGACCCGCGCGTGGCGCCTTTTTCACCTTGCAGGATTTTCGTGACGGGGAAGAGCCCAGCTTTAACAAAATGGGCGCCACGCAAGCCAATACCCACATTCTGACCAGCCAGTCCACCGGCGCAGCGTTATGGACTTTGCTCTACTACCGAAAGGTGAGCGAAACACATGATCCCGAAATCGACACGGCTATCGAAGAGGCAACTGAGTGGCTGCTGAAGACGCAACAAGCTGACGGTGGTTGGCCCTACGGCCACGACATTCAGGGCCGCATGCTGACCCAGGTCGACATGGGTCAGAACCATCTGGTGGATGCCCCGCCGAGTTCCGGAAGCATATGGAATATATGGGCTCTGTGGCGTCTTGGGAAACAGACCGGCGAACAGAAATACCTCCAAGCGGCCGATCGTGGGAGTAAGTGGTTTGCACAAGAGTTCGTTGCCAAACATCACTACCACGGTTACTGGGAAGACGTTGGACCGGGATCGCGCGAAGGGTACGATGCTGCTATCGCTGCGGTGGCTTTTGGCGAGATGGGTGAACGGGGGTTGGCCCTCGAGACCGGGAAGGACGCGGTTCAATGGATCTTCACGCGCCAGATCGAGGCGCGGGAGCCGAACAATTCCGCAGGCCTCGTTGCCGAGCAGACGGGTTGGCCCCCGGCCAGTTATTGCAACCCCATGATGGCCCTTGCTGCCTGGACGGTTTGGCAAATAAGCGGGGACGAATTCTGGCGACCCTTTGCCATGATCCCCAAAGCCGTTGGCTGGTGGTATCAGCCTGATCTGGGAGCAATGGTCTGGATCGTTGACTCGTCGCGGATGGCTCCCATCGTAGGCCCGGCCTTCGAGAGTTATTGGAGTGACTGGTGCATTGCCCAGGTCGGAACCTTAACGCTCCGCTGGCTCGTGCGGGAGGTCAATAGGCGAGCGCGGCCGGTTAGCCACATTGACGAGGAAAGTCTGACGGGCACACTACTCGGCCGAAACGTCCGCGCTTGGGCGCCACAGGGTGGGCTTAGGCCTATCCTGCCATCACATGGCCAGGTCAATTGGCTCGGTTTCCGAAATGACGACTCCCTGTTCGTAGTGTTGTCGAACTCCGGAGCCGGTGGGCTCGTGGGTGTCAACCTGACCTCGAGGAACATCAACGGCGTGGCAGGTGCAACAATATGGCCTAAGGCGATTCACTCCGTGAATCAAGGGCAGGTGATGGCCCACCACTGGAATGGCGGTCTGGTTCAAATGGAACACGAGGGCACAGTAATACTTGAGTGGGGACTCAGGCAGTAGATGTGCCTTAGACGTTTGTCCACCTCGATGAGCCATTTGATGTGGCCTTCCGGGTGGACTGGATCACAGCGCAGTAGTGGACAAAGTGCATTCGTTGGTAAACCATGGTGCAGGGGAAGTGACCCCTCTGGAAATCGCCCCAGTCAGGTCAATGCTGACCTGACCAAGGCGTGTAAACGAGGTGTGTATGAGGACTTGGGCATTTATTTTGCTGGCGTGCATGGCTGCGTTGGGGGCTCAAAAGGCTCCGGTGGATTGGGTGAACACACTCGTGGGCACTGCGCCGCTCGATAAGCAGGAACTGATCGGCAATGCTCCGCCACCGGGGGAAGAGCTGTACACGGGCATGACCTCGCCCGCGGCCGTTCTGCCGCACGGCATCACCTACCTTGGGCCGATCAACAAAAATCTTGACCTCTCCTACCCAGCCGGCGTGGGCATGTCGTACAACTACCTGCACCGGACGATGTTCGGTTTTACTAGTGGCATGCCGGGCCTCATGGTGATGCCGGTAGTGGGTCCCTGGACTGTTCCACCCGAGCGCACAGAGTCGGTTTACGATCGGGCAAAAGAGAAGGCCACGCCCGGTTACTACGGTGTCTACCTCGAAGACTTTCGCGTCGAAGCGGAAATGACGGCGACCTACTGGACGGGTATCTTCCGCTTCACGTTCCCGAAAAGCGAGCAATCGCACATCTTGATGGACTTGGGGCTTGAAGGCGGTGACATCGAGATTACTGATGACCATACTGTCCGAGGGTGTGCGGTACGCCCCATCCCGGGAGGCGTCTCCGGGACTTACATGCAGGGCACGGCGCGGATCTGCTTCGAGGCTGTCTTCTCGAAAGCTTTCGATCGCGTCGGGACCTTCAGAGAGATCAAACCACAGCAAGTCAACAGCGACGGGTTCCTAGGTGAAAACAAAGTAACGCCTGGCGGAAAAGCCGAATCCGGACCTTATGCAGGTGTGTATCTCGACTTTTCCACTTCCGAAGGTGAGCAGGTGTTGGTGAAGACGGCAGCCGCCGGGAGCTTTGAAGACGCGCAGAAACGCCTTGACGCCGAAAGTCCCGGCTGGGATTTCGACGGCATCCACCGGCAGGCGCGCGATGTCTGGGCCAGACTGCTCAACACCGTGGAAATCAAGGGCGGGACTGACCACGAGCGGACGCTTTTCTACTCGAACTTTTTCCACTCGTTTGCCAGTCCCCGCCTGGTGGCGCGCCAAGGCGAACCTTTTCGCGGATTCGACGGCAAGACAAAAACGGCTGATTACGATCGCTACGGCCCCGTGCCATTCTGGGATACGGGCCGCGACCAACTTGTGCTGCTCACCCTTGTCGAGCCTGCCGTGAAAGTGAATATCCTGCGCTCGACTCTCGATCAGGCCCGCGAAACCGGATTCATGCAGACCTCATTCCATGGCGATCATGCCGTGTGGATGTACCTCGGCGACTGGTTACGAGGTATACCGTTCGATTACAAGGCGGCGTACGAATATATGTTCAAGAATGCCACCACCACCACGAATGGCGCACGTCCATACCTTGGGGAGTACCTGCAGAAAGGCTTCATTTCTGACTTTATCCCTAAGGGCGACCCCAGTCCCCCCTATTGGCAAGGGAAGGCAGGCGCCGCGACGACGCTGGAGTATTGCTGGGATGACGCGTCGCTTTCCGCCTTTGCCAAAAAGCTGGGCAAACAAGACGACTATAAAATGTTTCGGAAACAGGCTTACAACTACAGGAACGTCTTTGACTCCTCGGTGGGATTCATGCGCGGCAGAACCAGCGATGGGCGGTGGATTTCACCTTTCGACCCGCAGGAGCCGTATTACAGTTTTACGATGAAAGAGGCGTCAGCGTGGTCGACACTGTGGTTGGTGCCGGAGGATGTGAACGGGTTGATTGGCCTGCTAGGCGGTCGCGACAAATTCAATGCCAAGCTCGATGAGTTCTTTAGCACTCCCTATCACCCCCGCGGCATCTGCCGGGACTGCACGGGCATGATCGGGCAGTACGTGCAGGGCAACCAACCTGATCAACAGTCGGCATACTACTACGACTGGAGTGGTCAGCCATGGAAAACGCAAGCGTTGGTGCGGAAAATCTTGGCGCAATTGTACGGCAGTGATAAGTACGGGCTCGGCTTCCCGGGAATGGACGACCAAGGGTCCACTTCGTCCTGGTACGTGCTAAGCGCCATGGGGGTTTTCCCGGTGGATCCGGCGACCGAGAATTATGAAATCGGCAGCCCCCTCTTCGATGAAGTGACGCTGCACCTGGGGCCCGGAAAGGATTTCATCATCCAGGCCAACAACAATTCCGCGGCGAATGTTTATATCCAGTCGGCGACCCTGAATGGGAAACCGCTAAACCGGCCTTGGTTCACGCATACCGAGATAGCGAATGGTGGGAAACTGGTGTTGAATATGGGCCCCGAGCCCAATCAAAGTTGGGGTAGCGCCCCGGACGCCGCTCCGCCGTCCATGTGAGCGGCGTGGCCCCACCGGACTAGGGCTTGGGCTTTGCAAGAGTTATCAACTCGAGAATTCCCCGGGGCTTTTACGTACTCTTCGTCCTTGGCGCAGCTCTCCAAAACGATCGCTGGCCTTTTGAGCGACGGCGGCCACTGAAATTACGGCTGAGTGAGTACGAAGACGGATTGGGAACGAAAAACGTTAGTGCTGTATCGGAAGCGCGCCGACGAGAAAGCGGTTGGGCTGCGGGACGGCCGGGACGGCGCGCCTTCGATATAGCCGTTTGAAGGAAGCCGCGTCACGACCCTATGGGGTTTGAATCGTGTTTTCGTACTGAACGGAAGGTCGGTGCACGGAAAAGGGGTGTAGGCATGACGGGGAACCGTGGTGGAAGGCAGGCTTTGTGGTTCAGTCGTTCCGGCCGTTATGAAGGTGGTTCCACTCTGCCGCAGCCACAACCCTGCGCCTGGTTTCCTGATCGGGTATCAGGCGCGAGCTCCAATTCATGAACCATTCGGTAAGATAGGTAACGGCCGGTTTCGCGCCGATCGTCTGGCATCGTGCTTCGCGGTTGGCTGCCGGCAATCACCTCCCCATATGTCATACCCTCACGACTCTGCCAGCGTTGTGTTTCCTGCGGACCGATCCAGCCGGGCTGAACCCGTCCTGCGATCCCCTTCAGGCGGAAGAGGAGATTGTGCAGCATCATCTCACTTGAAAGCCCCAGGCCGCTGACCCATCCCCGAAAGATCCCCACGAGGGATTCGATCTCGGCGGGATTATGGGGACTGTCTTTTCCCTTCACGGGTTTTCCGGCAGGGAGCTTGAACGCCTCCGTCCTGCGTAGCGCCGCCCTCATGCTGAGCGAACCTTTATTGACTGCTTTCTACTCTTCCTCCGTGAGGCCTTGCAGCTTGAGAAGCTGCCGGATGAGGGATTCGCTACAGTTCAACCTCCTGCCCAGGTCACGCCGGGGGCAGCCCTTATCAACGAGCACGCGCAACTGGTCGGAGCGCTCCATCGGCGTCAAGGTTGGCCAGTTCGCACACAATGATGCGAGTTCCCGGCAGGAATCAGCGAGCGAGTTTTCTGAGTTTATTGGATTATTCAAAGTTATTTCTCCTTGTTTGCAATGTGTCCATGTGGAGGCGCTCTTGGAGGTGCTCTGAATTACCTCGAACTTTGGTAATCTCGCCAAGGGTCCGGACAATCACTTCCATGTCGGCAGGGGTTTGCTAGCCCAACTTTCGCAGCTCAGAGGTTTTTCGGGGGAGATTGGGCGGGGGGACGG
>CAYTMD010000445.1:0-5492 GCA_964438685.1 uncultured Acidobacteriota bacterium | reverse complement strand
GAGTGAGTTTGGCGTGCGTATCCGGGGCCAGCGCCAGCATGCGCGTCTGCTGCCAGGCTCTGTTGAGTTCCATGCTGAGATGCTTGGCCACACGAAGAGAAACATCTGGATGAGCGCGCATCAATTGGAGAAATGCCAGACGGGGGAGAAATCCGACCTGGCTGGGGCACAACGTTTCTGCCGTGGCGGGGTAGGGCTCATCCGCAATCAGAGAGCTTAGACCAAACACTTCACCCGGCTCCACGGTGCGCAGCGTCAGGCTTTGGCCATCTAGGGAGTTGACGTACAGCTTCGCTTGCCCGGCGCACATGAGGAAGAGTCCGCGCGTCGGCTGCCCCTCAACACACAACAACGCCCCCCGGGGGTAAAAAGCAGTCTGCCGGAGATTGTTGAGCTCGGTCAGCGCACCGTGGGGAAGCTGACAGAAGAGCCCTTCCTCTCGTGTGACACAGCCAAAACAGTTCTCAACGACCTTTAAATTGTAAGGACCGCGTGGCGGATCTTCGAGCATGTAGCCACCTTGCCAGCACTATTATGTCCCAATGAACATCTCCAATATAGTGAATAAATCAACATTTTTGAAATTTCTTAGGTAAATTAGCCCGATATATTTCATTTACTAGTCTTTTTGTCCATTTCGCTGCGTCGGTTGTGATGCAGGTCACAATGTCCACGGTTGCCAATCACTGAATCTGACCCGTCCTTCCATCTACCTTTGCTGAAGGTGGACGCACTCTTCTGGGTCAAAGGCTGTTGATGCTCACGATTTGCAGGCGCGAGATGGTGCTCATTCCATCGATGGGATAACCCACAGTCGCCGTTTCAGAACCCCGTTCGCAGATGTTATTGGCAAGTCAAAGTTTGATTTCGCACGACGAGAGGAGGAAACCCACGATGGGCCGCCGGAATGAGTTGCAATGGATGTCAATGGTCGCAAGTTTGATATTTGCGGCTTTGGTTGGTATTTCCCTCATTTGGGCAAGTCGGTCTTACGGGATTCCTGCCTTCTCCCGCAAATATCAGACCTCATGTGCCACCTGTCACACGGATTTTCCAGAACTCAATGATTTTGGCCTCGCTTTTAAGAAGAACGGGTTCAAGTTTCCCAAGGACGACGATTTCTTTGTGAAGGAGCCCCCCGTCATGCTGGGGGCAAAAGCTCAGAAGGACGCTTTCCCTAAAGCCATCTATCCCGGCGAGATCCCAGGCAGCATTCCGATTTCATTTCGCTATTCCGGTTTTGCCTCCTATAACAGTAAGCAACCCTTCGCCGTCGGTTATCTTCCGCGCACGGATTTGTTTACTCCCAACACCTTTACCATCCTTAGCGCGGGCAGCATGGGGCAGAACATCTCCTGGTGGATTGACGACGATCTTTCCACGGGTGGTTCTGGGGCCGCCGGTGGGTTGGGCGATGGTTACATGAAGTTCAACGACCTGGGCCACTACATCGGTTTGCCCAAGGACACTCTCAATCTGCGCTTTGGCCAATTTGAGCTGGATTTACCTTTCACCCAGGCCCGGTCCATCAACCCCAGTGACTACGACATCTATGACGAAGCCGCCAACGCCGCCACCGGGATGGGCACGACAAGTAATCCTCTTATGTTCTCAGCCCCGCAGCGGGGTATTGAAATCGGCGGCTACCCCAATGACGGCAACCTCTCGTGGTCCGTCGCGGTGATCGATGGCAACAATGACAACCCTGCCGCGCGGAACAGTAAGGATGTTTACGTCAACGTATGGAAGCAGTTCAATCTGGAGAGGGATCCCCAGTCGCGAAATGCCGTGCAGGCCGCTGGGTCCACCGGGCCGCGAGACCACACTTCTCTCCGTTTCGGCGCTTTCTACTACGTCGGCCGCAATGCCTTAAATATTGGCGGAACCCTTTATCCCGATCTTCCCACCATTCGCGATCCCTTCTACCGCGTCGGGGGGGACTTCCGCTTCAAATACCGAAAGTTCGAGCTGTACGGCCTTGGCATGTATGGTCACGATGCCAATCAGCTCGTCACCGGCGAAACCAGCAATGTGCTGACGGCGGGCCCTCCGGTCAATTTCAGCGGCGGCTTCGCCCAGAGTGAATACTGGTTCTATCCATGGCTGATCGGGATCATGCGTTACGACATCGTAAATTCGCCCATGGACTATCAAAGCGGTGTTTCAGAGAGTTTCACGCGCAATCGTTTCAGCCCCGGTGTTCAACTCCTTCTCCGCGCTAATATCAAGGCTCTGTTCGAGTACCAGCGCCGCTGGGAGGCACCCGTTCCCGGAACCTCCCAATACTTCCGGGCGAACGGGTTTGTGACGGGAATAGATTTTGTTTTCTGACGACGTGCTCCAGGTTGCCGGGAGAACCGTCAGTATCTTGAGTTTGAGGTGAAGATATGAAGAAACATTTGCCCCAGGTTGTTGCGCTGGTCCTCTTTTCGATCGCTTTCGGAGCCCTGGCTATTGCCGGGGAAATCAAAGGCAAGGTCTCTGCCCAGGGAATGCGGTCGGCGGCAGACATCGCCGTCTATGTCGATGCCATTTCAGGAAAGACCTTTGCTCCGCCCTCGAAGCCTGCCGTAGCGGATCAAAAACACATGACCTTCGTCCCGCACGTGCTCGTCGTCCTGAAAGGCACCACAGTGCAATTCTTGAACAGCGATCCGGTGGGCCACAATGTTTACTGGCCTTCCATCAGCGGCAATAAGAAGCTTGCTCACAATATGGGGACTTGGCCGCAGGGTCAGGAGAAGGGATTCACCTTTAACGACTTGGGCGTGGCGTCACTGCTCTGCAACGTGCACCCGGAAATGTCGGGCTACGTCGTGGTTGTTCCCACCCCTTACTTTGCCGTAACGGATAAGGAAGGCAATTTTGAAATCAAGGATGTTCCCGATGGCAGCTACACGCTGAAGACGTGGAGTGAGGCAGGCAAGCCGGCCACCCAAGCTATTACTGTTTCGGGATCGGCCGCCGTCAATATCACGGTAACGCGCTAAGCCCGGTGTGGCACGGACCAAGTGGAGCAGCGACGTGACCGAGCAGCGGACAAAACTCGTTGACCTGGATTGGATGGAATCGAACTTTCCCTGCATGCAGGCCTGTCCGGTCCACACGCAAGCGGGGCGCTATGTGGCGTTGATCGCGGAAGGCCGATTCGAGGAGGCCTACCGTTACGCCCGCGGTCCCAACCCGCTCGCATCGATTTGCGGCCGGGTATGTGGCCACCCTTGTGAAACCGCCTGTCGCCGCGGGCAGTTTGACACGCCAATTTCCATCCGCGCCCTTAAGCGCTTTGTGACGGAGCGTCACGGGCCGGAATCGCGCAATCCCGTGGATCTCCACCCGGAAAAGCCTCCTGCGACTCACTCGGAGCGCGTAGCGGTGATTGGTTCCGGACCGGCGGGCCTTGCGGCCGCACATGACCTCGCACTGCGGGGTTATCCCGTCACAATTTTTGAAGCTGCCCCGGTGCCTGGCGGCATGTTGCATTTGGGAATTCCAGAATACCGCCTGCCCCGCGATGTGGTGCAGGCGCAGGTGCGAGAGATCCTTGCCCTGGGGCCGGACCTGCGCCTCAACAGCCGCTTGGGGGATTTTTCCCTCGACGATCTGCGCGCGGAAGGGTTCAAGGCCATCCTGCTGGCATTTGGTTTACACCGCAGCCGCGATCTGATGCTTCCCGGGCGCGACCTTGATGGCGTCATTACTGGAACCGATTTCCTGTTGAACGCCAACCTTGGATACCGCTTCTCCATTGGCAGCAGCGTGGTGGTGATTGGCGGGGGCAACGTGGCCATTGATGTAGCACGCACGGCGCTTCGCCAGCAACAATCTCAAACGCTCGATGCATTGAGCAAATCCCTTCTTCCCGACCGCCTGACCGACCCCGAACGCGACGTGGCCATGAAGGAGTTAATGGACGTCACCCGCACCGCGCTGCGGTTGGGCGCACGCGAAGTTCACATGGTATGCCTTGAATCGCGCGCGGAAATGCCGGCATTCGAGGAAGAGATTGACGAGGCCCTTGATGAAGGCCTGAAGATCCACCCCTCGCGTGGTCCCCGGGGGTTCGTCGGCAAGAACGGGAAGCTGGCAGGACTGGAAACGATTCACTGCACCTCGGTCTTCGACGCTGAGCACCGTTTCAACCCCGTTTTCGAGCCCGGATCGGAGAGCGTTCTCGATTGTGATACCGCGATCCTGGCCATCGGGCAGACCTCCGACACATCTTTCTTGAAACCGCAGGACGGTATTGAGGTCACACGGCAAGGAACCGTCAAGATTGATCCCGATACACTCAAAACCACCGCTCCCGGAGTCTTCGCTGCTGGCGACATCGCCTTCGGCCCGCGCCTTATCATCAGTGCGGTTGCTGACGGCAAGAAGGCCGCGGAGGAAATCGATCGTTATCTGCAAGGCGCCACATGGAAGCCCAAGCCTCAGTATGTACAGATTACTGTACTCGACCACCACCAGATGGCGGCAAACTACGATGAATATTCGCGCCTGACTGTTCCCACGATTGCTCTCGATCGTCGTACCGGTGTAGCAGAAGTTGAGACCGGCTACACCGAGGAACAGGCGCGCGTGGAGGCTTCCCGCTGTCTCAAATGCTGGATCAATACGATCTTCGACGGTAATGAAACCAGGGGTTCGGAGTGCATCCTTTGCGGCGGGTGTGTGGACGTCTGCCCGGAAAATTGCCTGACCCTTGTTCCGCTCAGCCAACTGAGCATTTCTGAAGTGGATAAGCCGCGAATCCTCGAGACTGTTGGCGCAGACCCGATTACTTTCCAGCACCTGACACCTAGCGACCTTTTGTCCGCCCAGGGCTCCGTGATGGTGAAGGACGAAACCATTTGTATCCGCTGCGGCCTGTGCGCTGAGCGCTGCCCTGCTCATACCATTACCATGGAAGGGTTTGAGGTCTTTGACCATGACCCTGATGGCATTCAGGAGGAGACCAGGGAGAATGAATATGCCCGCTGAACCGGAAGCTCCCGAAAAGCAGGAAGAACAGCACCCCGTTAGCCGGCGGGATTTTCTCAATGAAATCGCCGGAGGCGCGCTGACCATTGCCGGTCTCGGCGCCGCCGTGGTCACGGTGAAGTATGCATCCCCTAATGTTCTGTTTGAGCCACCCACCACTTTCCGCGCCGGTTCGCCGGATGACTACCCCGTGAATTCCGTCACTTACCTTCAGGATCAGCAGGTTTACGTTGTTCGCACGGACAAAGGGATGTGGGCGATGTCCGCGGTGTGCACGCATCTCGGCTGCATCACGCAATGGAAGCCGGATTCCAGCCAGATTGCCTGCCCATGTCACGGGAGCAAGTTCCAGAGGACCGGAGGCGTGGAGGCAGGACCCGCACCCCGGCCGCTACCGCATTTTTCGCTGGTGTTGGGAGAGGACGGAGCGCTGGTTGTCGACAAGCTTGAAGTTGTCAAGGAAACAGAGATTCTGAAAGTCTGAGGACGCATGGCCACAACCGATTGGA
>CAYTMD010000444.1:0-5503 GCA_964438685.1 uncultured Acidobacteriota bacterium | reverse complement strand
AGAAGATCATGGTGGTGGCGCCGACTACGGCGGTGCCAATCAGCACCGGCTTGGCCGTGGCCTTGAAGGTGTTGCCCGCGCCATCGCCTTCTTCCAGCATATCCTTGGCGCGGTCGAAATTCGCGTCGAAACCGAATTCCTTCTTGATCTCTTCCTTGATGTTGGGGACCTGCTCGATCAGGGAAAGTTCATAGACTGACTGGGCGTTGTCCGTGACTGGGCCGTAAGAATCCACGGCGATCGTTACCGGTCCCATTCCCAGGAAGCCGAAGGCCACGAGACCGAAGGCGAAGACCGCCGGGGCGAGCATCAGGGCGCTGAGCCCCAGGGTGCTGACCAGGAAGCCAATGGACATCAGGAAGACCATGGCCAGGCCCAGATAATAGGCGGAGAAATTTCCAGCCACGAAGCCGGAAAGGATTCCCAGGGAGGCGCCGCCTTCAGAAGCAGAGGTCACCACCTCGCGCACATGCCGCGATTCCGTGGAAGTGAAGATCTTGACGAGTTCCGGGATGAGTGCGCCCGCCAGCGTTCCGCAGGAAATGATCGTCGCGAGCTTCCACCACAACGAGGAGTCGCCCAGCAGGCTGGGAATAATCAGTTTGGAGGCGACGTAGGTGAAGGCGATGGAAACAAAGGAGGTGATCCAAACCAGCGAAGTGAGCGGGCCTTCGAAGTTGAACCTATCCGCGTTGCCGTAACGGGCTTTGGCAATGGCGCCGTTCAGGAAATAAGCCAAGGCGCTGGCCACCAGCATGATGACGCGCATCACGAAGATCCAAACCAGCAATTGCACCTGGACGGTCGGGTCTTTCACCGCCAGCAGGATGAAGGTGATCAGCGCTACACCCGTCACGCCGTAGGTTTCAAAGCCGTCGGCGGTGGGTCCCACTGAATCACCCGCGTTGTCGCCCGTGCAGTCCGCAATCACACCGGGGTTGCGGGCGTCGTCTTCCTTGATCTTGAAGATGATCTTCATGAGGTCGGAGCCGATATCGGCAATCTTGGTAAAGATGCCGCCGGCAATACGTAGCGCAGCCGCACCCAGGGATTCGCCAATGGCGAAACCGATGAAGCACGGGCCGGCATATTCGCCCGGGATGAAGAGAAGAATGATCAGCATCATCAGGAGTTCGACGCTGATCAGCATCATGCCGATGCTCATGCCGGCGCGCAAGGGAATCTGGAAAATAGGATAGGCCTTGCCGCGCAGGCTGGCAAACGCCGTGCGGGAGTTGGCAAACGTGTTGACGCGAATGCCGAACCACGCCACCCCGTAACTGCCGGCGATTCCTACCAGACTGAAGAAGAGGATGATCCCCACACGGAGGGCCGGATATCCCAGCAGCACCTTGAAATAGACCAAGATGATTGCGGCAATGAAAGCCCACAGCAAGAGCAGGAACTTGCCCTGCGTCACCAGGTAGGTCTTGCAGGTTTCCCAAATCAACTGGGAGATTTCTCCCATAGCGCGGTGGACCGGCAAGTTCTTCAAGTTGCTATAGATGACCATTCCAAACAGCAGCCCAAAGATGCAAAACAGGATGCCGAGCAAGAGCAACTTATGGCCGTCCACACCCAGAAACTTCACCGAGGAAAGATCGGGGAGCTTGAGGTTGGCCTCGCCGGCAGCGGCTTCGTCGCCAGCGGCGGCAAACGCCGAAGAGGTTGCCAGTGACATAAAGACTACACCGGCTGTGATCGCGGTGCTAATTGCACTGCGGCGCTCCCAAGCGCCTGAGAGCAATCTTGTCGCGACTTCTTTACCGTTATCAGAAAGAATTAATGTGAGCACACCTAGACTTGCAATTGCAAAAACAAGCATTGAGTTCCCTCCAACCTAAACTTCCTCTTTGCGCCCCCAAGGTGGGTATGTTCGGCTCAGTTTTGCCGACATTTCAATCTCCAAATGAGATGGCATGAGGATAAAGCACAAAAGCGGTGCATGATAGCACGCAGAAAAATTTGACGTCAAGCAAAGAACCGACTCAAAACTTTGAAAATCATGGACTTCTAGTCCAGCCAGTCGAGAAATCGCCCAATTTTCCCTTGGCAAAACGGATTCGAAAGATTAAAACGGGCGCAGCCCCATTATCCATGCAATTCACGGTCCCATCTGACCGGAAATCGAGCCTTGTTAGTCGGCAAGGGACGCGTATAATTAGCCACCAGAGACAATTGATGTGGCAAAGGTCTCAAGTAAAGACTCCATCAATCTCGAGCGTATGGCCTCTGCGTACTAACGGCGACCTCATCGTTTATGACTAATCCCTGCGAAGTCTTCTGTGTCGGAAACGCCGTGGCAGACGTACTGGCTCGGCCGGTGGATCATCTCGCGCCGCCTGGAACGAGCCAGCCGCTTCAGGACGTTGTCCTTGGGCCTGGCGGCAATGGCATTAACACAGCCATTTCACTTGCGCGCTTGGGAGTGGCTGTCCGTATAGCTGCTGCGATTGGCGATGACCACTTTGGCCAGTTCATCCGCGAGCGAGTCCGCGCGGAAGGGATTGACGACGCGGGACTGGTTATGCTCTCCGACGCCAAGACTTCCACGTCGATTGTTCTTGTGGAATCAGCCGGGGAGCGCCGTTTTCTCCATTTGCGTGGCGTGAACGCCTACTACTCCGGCCAGAACCTCGATTGGGAGAAGGTGGCAGGGTCGCGAGTTTTCCATTACGCCAGCGCATTTGCGATTCCGCCCTTCGATGAAACGTGTCTTGAGTCCGCACTCAAACGAGCTCGCGAATCAGGCTGCCTGACCTCCATAAACGTCTGCTGGGACGTTCGTGGCGGGTGGTTGAAAACCCTTCGACCGGCTTTGGCATACACTGACCTTATTTTCCCCAATCGGGAAGAGGGCTGGCAGTTAACGGGCGAATCTGAGCCTGCCGCAATTGCGGGCCGCCTGCGCGGACTGGGAGTAAAGACCGTTATCGTCAAGCTGGGAGCCGCGGGTTGTTACGTGGAGTCACCGCAGGGCTCGTTTACTTCCCCGGGCTTTTCCGTGCAACCCGTGGACACTACCGGGGCGGGTGATTGTTTTGCCGCCGGATTTCTCGCTGCCGTTTGCCGTGGCCAAACTCTTTCCGCCGCCGCACGTTATGCCAATGCTACCGGAGCCCTCGCCACGCTCGGTTTGGGTGGCGCCGATTCGGCTCCCACACTCGCTCAACTTGAGGACTTTCTGCGGGATCATCCCGCTCCATGACGATCTCCTCAACGTGGAAATAATGCCCGAGTATAAGAGGCTTTCCTTGAACATTTCAGCCTCTGCCCGCTTGATTGCGGCGAGATTACGGGGGCTTTATTCTACTAAAAAGTAGTGGATGCCGTAGAGGGCAACGCCTTCCATCCCCAGGTTCACCAAAGCATCTTGAACGATATGCATGTAACCAACCTCGCGGCGATCCATCCGCCTACGGGTTATGAGTCCAATAATGCCGGTAACAAAACCGATGAAGGCCCATCGCAGAATCTCTGCAAAGCCCAGGCCGTCACGAAACGCGCCGATCATGGAGATGGCTGCCGCAATCGAATGCAGTGACAAAATAAAAAGGATCTCTGCCGACATTCAACCCCCAAGGATGCTTTCAGACGCCATACTGCGGCGCGTGATCAGGCGCGTTTAAGCTGATCTTACAAGAGCCGCGTACGGGAAGAGCTTCCGACTTAAGACCTTCTTGGTTAGGAGCCCAACGAACTCCGATGCCGCAATCAGGAGTTTCCGGCGTGAACTGCCCTCAGCATGATTAGCATAACAGATTGAGTCCGCGGCGGCGGAAGAAATTCCGGCCCCTCAATTCCGGGGCCTCCGAGGAATGGGCCCTCTGCATATATAACCTGAATGGTTAACTGGCCCGTTACCCAGCCTTTCATTTCATTGACCTCTTCCGGGCCTTATGGTATCAAGCTGTTTCACTTCAACTTAGGGAGAAAACCTTGAGCCTGAACAAAGTTTTCATTACGCGCCCGTTGCCGCGCGAGATTATCGACCGCATCTCAACCAAATGCGAGGTGACCATGAACCCGCAGGATGTGCGGCTGCCTTACGCTCAACTTGTGGATGCTTGCCGTGAAGTGGAAGGTATTGTGAATTCCTCTACGCCGATCAGCGCGGAATTGGTGGCGCAGGCGCCGCACCTGCGCGTGATCTCCGCTGTAGCCGTGGGTTACGACAACATTGATGTGGAGGCTTGCACGCGCCGCCGCATCCTGGTGACCAACACCCCCGGCGTGGTTACCGAGGCGACGGCTGACCTGAGTTTTGGATTGCTGATGGCCGTGGCGCGCCGCCTTGTGGAGGCTGACCGCTACATTCGCGAAGGCCATTGGAGCCAGTGGGAGTTTAGTGGCATGTGGGGGACCGATCTTGCCGGCAAGACGCTGGGAGTCTATGGTTTTGGACGCATCGGCCAGGCCGTGGCACGCCGCGCCCGCGGTTTCAACATGCGCATCATCTATCATTCCGTCGACCGCCCCACCCCGGAGCGGGAACGGGAACTGGGCGCGCAATACGTGGACCTTCACACCCTTCTGCGCGAAGCCGATTTCCTAAGCATTCACGTTCCGCTTGCCGCCGATACACATCACCTGATCGGCGCCGCCCAACTTGCCATGATGAAACCCACGGCGTTCCTCATCAATACGTCGCGCGGAAAAGTAGTGGAAGAGGCCGCGCTGGTTGAGGCTCTCCAGTCGAGAAAGATTGCGGGCGCGGGCCTTGACGTCTTCGAATTTGAGCCCCAAATTCATCCTGCGCTTTTCCGGATGCCCAACGTGGTGATGACTCCGCACATGGGCACCGCCACAGGGGAAACACGCATGGCGATGTGCGTTATGGCGGCGGAAAATCTGCTTGCTGCCTTGGCTGGCCAGCGTCCACCGAACCTGGTGAACCCGGAAGCGTGGGGGAATTGACAGGGCAAGGAAATTGAATTCAAATCGACCTCTGCGGACCAAGGCGGAGAGGTTCGCCAATACCGGCCTAAAGCCGTCCCAACTTCGACCTCCAAAGCCAATCCGTTCCGGTTGATTCCTTCCGCCAGACGCATCATAATAGCCCCCACCGCCTGCTTGCCGGGCTGAGGGCTCTTTCGTTTCAAGCTGGAATAATTTGCCGGAGGAACCATGCCTCGGATTATTCGTTGTTCTTTAATTCAGGCTTCCAACGCCGCACCTCCTGAGGCTTCGCTTGAAGCCACCAAACAAGCCATGATCGAGAAGCACCTTGGGTTGATTCGCCAGGCGGCGGAGGCCGGAGCGCAGATCGTCTGCTTGCAGGAAATTTTCTATGGCCCGTATTTTTGCGCGGAACAAACCACCAAATGGTATGACTTCAATGAGCCGATACCCGACGGTCCCACCGTTCGCCTGATGCAGGAAGAGGCGCGCCGCTATCACCTGGCCCTGATCATTCCCATATATGAACTGGAGCAGGAAGGCGTTTACTACAACACGGCCGCGGTGATCAGCAACGATGGAACCTACCTCGGCAAGTACCGCA
>CAYTMD010000443.1:0-5513 GCA_964438685.1 uncultured Acidobacteriota bacterium | reverse complement strand
CGCCATGTTTGACGCCATCGCCGAATTCGGGCAATACAATTAGGCCGGAGTTCATCCTTAGCCATTTGGGATATGCTTTCACCGCAGAGGCGCGGAGGTGCAGAGGTCAGAGAAGAAGATGCATTTCTCTGCGCCTCAGCGCCTCTGCGGTAATATGAATCTTAGCTTTCGGTTGACAGGAAAAAGCATCGATCGTAACGAACGGGTTCACGATACACTGAATTGAGTGGCGTGGGCGATGCCATTGGATTGACAATGCCGAGCCGGGAACGAATCCTCGTCATGACCGTGAAATTTATCACGGCGGTAGGGATGACTCTGCCTGCCGCATACGTTCTGTCGATCGGCCTATCGGAAGTTTCGGGTTATTTCAGAAGTTCAGACGTAGTGGGTTGGATGCTTGATTACGCCAGCCTTGTCAGTGTTCCGTGGGAACTTATTGCCACGGTCCTGGTCATCGTGCGCTGGCGGGAACTACCCCAGCGGTTTTGGATTATTTACTGCATCAATGGTCTCCTGGCATACCTTTCTTTCCCCATTTACCGATACCACTTTGGACTCTTTCTGTAGTCCATGGTCGCAATTCCTGAAGGAGTTTACCACAGAGGTCACAGAGGCCACGGAGAACAGCCGCACCTGAAAGATATGGGCCAAGACTCAATAACAGTATTCCCGTGCGCCCATACAGAAGAGCTTTCCTCTGCGCTCTCCGTGGTGAACCTCACCGGAACGCTTCTTTGTTCACCACGTAAGGCACGCTGGCGGGGTTGCCGTTGCTTTCCAGCACTTCCATCAGCCCATGGATGCAGCGGCCGGCCATGCCCTTGGTGGGATCGGTGGAAAGCCGAGTCTCGCGCCCAGCGCTGGCGAAATGTGAGAACAGCCGCAGGCGATCTTCCAGCTTGGGATCGCGCAGCGTTGAGTCGGCCGGTAGCGGTTCCTGCTCAAACACGTCGAGTGCCGCCCCGGCGATTACTCCATCCAGCAGCGCTGCCGCCAAATCCGCTTCATCAACCACGGGCCCGCGCGACGTGTTGACCAGAAACGCCGTGGGCTTCATTAACCGGAAGGTCGATGCGTTAAACAAATGATAGGTGGGAAACTTGCCTTCTCCCTCGCGAATGAGCGGTACATGGACGCTGATGAAATCACTGCCACGGAGCACTTCCTCAAAGCTCGCGTAGCGAATCGTTCGCTGTTCACCGGTAAATCCATGGCGAAAGCGGAGATCCATAGACTCTTGAATCTTGCGCACGAACTCCTTCTGCTCGAACTCGGCGTCATGGCAGAGAAAGTTCACGTCGAAGCCGAGCGCCTTTTTCATGAAGGCCTGGCCAATTCGGCCCGTGCCGATCACTCCTACCGTCCGGCCCGTCACATCATCGCCTAAAAAGGGTAGGAAGGGATGCCATGTGCCCCAGCGGTTTTCACGCACCAGTTGCTCACTGGGGTATAGCTTGCGGGCCGCGCTGCCCAGAATGAATAGGGCGAACTCCGCGGTGGCTTCCGTCAGCACGTCGGCGGTATTGGTGAAGGGAATTTTGAAGCGGTTGGCGTCAGCGCGGTTGATGTTGTCAAAGCCCACGGCGAATTGCGACACGGCCTTCAGTGTGCCTTTGCCGGCTTCAAATATTTCTGCATCGATCTGGTCACGCAGCGTGGTGATAAGGCCGTCAATGCCAGAGCGAACTTTCTCGACGATCAGGGCCTTGGGGGGTGGCTCCACCTCGGGGTAGACTTCCACAGTATAGCCGCGAGCGCGCAGCGCCTTAAAGGCTTCGTCGCCGATATCGCAAGTAGCGAAAACGCGAAAGGAATGTTTGGTTTCAGTCATCTGTTTTCCTGTTCAGAAATTGAATTTACTCCCCTCGTCCCCTTCTGGAGGAGCCCGATTGCCGGACCCCGGAAATCGGGGGAGGGAGGACCGCAACCGGCGCTTCCGCCAGCCGGGGCGGGTAACGGGGCTCACCCTGGATCAATTTGATTTGTTATTTCTTGAAGCCCGCTAAATGAATAGTATCGTATCTAAGCCGGATGCTTTGCAACCCACGCTTCGATCCTTGTGAGTGCCTTCTTGATGTTTTCGACAGAATTCGCAAACGAGAAGCGTAGATAGCCTTCTCCCCAGGCGCCGAAAGCCGTACCCCAAAGGCACGCCACCCCTGCTTCCGCAAGCAGGGCGTCCGCCAAAGGCCGTGCGGCGAGCCCGGTGCCGCGAATATTGGGGAAAACGTAGAAGGCTCCGTGCGGCTGGCGGCACTTGAAGCCCGGGATGCGGTTCAAGCCATCCACGATTACGGCCCGGCGGCGGCGAAATTCCTCGCGCATGTTCGTCACCGAATCCTGCGAACCACAGAGAGCCTCGACCCCGGCCATCTGGGTAAAGCTGGCGGTGCAGGAATTGGAATTGGTCATCAGCAGCGTGATTTGCTTGGCCAAGTCGGCGCGCATAATGCCATAGCCCATGCGCCAACCCGTCATGGCGTAGGTTTTGGAGAAGCCATTCAGGATGATGGTCTTCTCTTTCATGCCGGGAAATTGTGAGATGCTGGAGTGATCGCCTTCGTAGATCAGGCGGTCATAGATCTCATCGGACAGAACGAAAATATCGCGGTCTGCCAGCACCTTTGCCAAACGCTCGATTTCGGCGCGTTCCATCACTCCGCCGGTGGGATTGTGCGGGCTGTTCAGAATAATCAGGCGCGTGCGGTCCGTAATCTTCTCGATAATTTCATCCACATTCACATCAAAGTCATGTTCTTCGCGCAGGCCGTAGGGGACTTCCTTCCCGCCCACGAATCGGATCATCGATTCATAAATGGGAAAGCCGGGATTGGGGTAAAGCACCTCATCGCCTTCCTCAACCAGCGCCAGGATGGTGAAGAACATGACGGGCTTGCCGCCGGGGGTAATGACCACTTCCGACGGGTCCGCGCTGATGCCAAGATGCCGGGCAACATCGGCGGCCGCGGCTTCGCGCAACTGGGGCAGGCCGGCGGAGGGGCCGTAGTGGGTCCAACCTTCGTGCAGAGCTTTGGTCGCTGCGTTAACGACGTTGGCGGGCGTGTCAAAATCCGGCTCACCGATTTCCAGGTGGACGATGTCCTTGCCCTGCGCTTCCAGTGCTCGGGCGCGGACCAGCACCTCAAAGGCACTCTCTGTTCCCAGACGATTCATGCGGCTTGCCAACCGTAAACTGCTCGACACCGTGGCCATTGCTTACTACCCCCCAACCTTTTCTGAAGATGTTCCACTCAATAATGTTATGACGTTCGAAAGGATATCTCTTGGGCAAATCAATGTCCAGACGAGCAGGGCTATTCTGTCCATTCCGGCGAAAAAATTGTCGAACGATGCGCGAATATTCCGCTTCAGCTAATGATCTCCATCCGCCTTGGGAATTAGCTCCGGGTTCAAGGTCGTGTGCGAGCCTTCCGTAATGTGTACGGATTCGCCGTGAATCTCATACGGCTGGAGGAATTCCGAGTTCGTGTAAGCGCCGGATTCAATGCTTTCCCATGCAAACAACTTGTAGTCGCCCGGCGGGATTCCTTGCAGGTGGAAGTGGCCGAGTTGGTCTGTGGACGTGGATTTGAACAATCGGGTTTCACCACGATGGGGAGGGTCAGGCACCAGCGCCACGGTCGCACCCTGGAAGGGTTGTTGGTCTTTGGAAACCACGCCGTCCAGCGTGGCGCCATTGGGGCTAACCAGGATATCGAGCAGGCCGGGGGCCTGCTTGGTGTCGATCGTCACTCCTGCGGTGAGCGCATCAACGCCATCCAGGCGTGCGGACTTGAGGAACCAGTTCTCCGGCAAGCCAGAGACATTGATTTCGTATTCGTTATCATAAGCACCTTTGAGCAGAAAGGCGCCGTCCGCCTTGACGGAATCGGTGGGCACGCTACCATAGAATCCCCGCGTGTTTTGGGGAGCAAGGACGATCCGAAAGGAGGTGGACGTGGAATCGAGCTTGCCTTCGATGCGCAATCGGCCTCTGATCTCGACCCCTGGTGTTAAAGTGAGGACAATCCCCTCAATATCAGTGTCAACTACCCCTATCGGCTGGCGTGCGCGTTCTGGTCCATGCAGGGCATAAAGGAAGTATGCGCCGGGAGGAACATTGAGAAGTTCGAAGGCCCCTTGTGAATCGCTGGCGAGAGCGTGAGAAACGGCGTCGTTCCCCGTAGAGGTGGCATTCTGCGGAAGAAGAAATACCTGACCGTCCACTCCACCCCCTCCGTTCATCGCGCTTACCATGTGCCCGCGTAGCGTGACCGTGTGCGTGGTCTGGAGAGTTATCTCGGCGGATGAAAACTCGTCTCCCGCCCGCACCACAATGGGCGCGGCGTGCCCAAGGTCGGGAACTCCCGGGTAGTACATGGGTACGTAACCCTGTTTGCTTTTGTACGCCTGGAAGGCACCTTTTCGGTATTCGACCTCCACGAAGTACTGCCCAGGTAGGAGCCCATAGAGCCGGAATTCACCAAGGTCGTTAGTGTCGGCGCCGCCGAAATCGGCTAACTGGCGTTGGCCATTTACATACGAGTAGCAAAGCGGTGTTACATGCGCTTCCATGACCGGATCCCCGTTCTCGTCGTAGACGTGTCCGGAGATAACCGCAGCGGGGCTGAGCTGAACAGAAATGTCGGAGATCTTCTGACCCGCGCTGAGAGTTAGAACCGAGCCTGGACTTCTGGGGGCGGTCTGACCGTACTCTTGCCTAACATAGGCGTTACGTTCCACTACCAACCGATATAGTCCGGGGACAACGTCCTTCAACTCAAACCGTCCCATTGCATCCGTGGTCGTGCCGAATTCCAGTGGGCGTGTTCCGTCCTGCTCCAGAGTTACATCGGCCCCCCTTAGCGGTTCCCTTGTGTCCGCTTTCATCACGACGCCTTGAACCGTGCACAGGTCAGCGGGATTGGGTGCTGGTGTTTGGGCCTTCTGGGCGGGACTGGCGAGGAGAAGAAGCAAAGCGAGCAAAATGCTAAACATGACCAAGCCTCGGTATGAGTCTGGTGATTATGACACCAAAGTCAAGGGGACAGGTTGCCTCGACGAAAATGAGTTACGTAGCGCGGACCCCCGATTTTGGGGTCCGCGGCTCTTCCTTTGCCAAAACCACAAATCCCAAAGGTGCGCGCCTGCCCCAGGGTGGGGGAGTGGAATCCAGGGAAAAGCCGCAGGCCTCAAAGGCGGTGGTCTGCGCTACGCTCTCACATCCCCCGGGGCGTTGGGTAAGAAATGTGCGCCCGGCGAGGAGAATTCAACACGATTATTCCTGCCGGCAGGAATCGCCACGAAATCTTTCTAGGCTATGGCCGCCACAATGCAGGGGTGTGAAATGGAGGACTGTTCCCGGGTGGAATTGCGCACTTAAGGAAGGCAGAGGCACGGCCCAACCAACGAGAGTTGCGATGGGTTTTCGGTGGCGGGAGGCGGGCAAGGTCTTATGGCGGGGAGGCGAGCGGCGTTTGGCGCCGCCCCAAAGATTGCAATGCAGGGTC
>CAYTMD010000442.1:0-5516 GCA_964438685.1 uncultured Acidobacteriota bacterium | reverse complement strand
CAACCCTCGAAGCATTCTGCCCAAGATGCTTCGCATTGCCTTGGAGTCGTCAATTATGAGTGCTCGCACGAAAGCTCCCTCCAATTACAAATCGTCCTCTCACCCTCATCCTTATCGGCCGACTGCGGTTCGGGGATTACTGCCAATCTTGCGCCCCCCCCTCGCTGTCCAGCTCACAAACCGTCTCCTAACTGGAAACGGACAGTGATACCTGTTTGTCTATTGGATCAACCCGCCAATAACACGTCCCGAATTTGATTGGCGGCCTCTTCAACCGCCGACCCCCTGATACTGAAGATGCCCTCGATGACGCTACTGATATGCTTTCAACGGAATCAATTCTCTTTTGTTCTCCGGGTTGATTAAACACGCTCGCGGGAACGGGTCTCCCGGTAATGTTCGGCGTCGCTCATGAATCGTCGGTTTCCAGTGTTTGCGGGAAAGCCCATCCTTTGACGATCTACCTGTTCAAATTCGACTCGCAGGGCGAGAGGGGTTCGAGATTGACCACGAGCTTCCCGAGCCCCTGTCACCCCACTGGATCTCAGATCATCTCGTTACTGGATACGAGCCGAGACCCCGGGTTGAGCTTTGACCCGGCTCGCCAAGTGCGCATCGCGACCCGCTGTCCCGTCGCCGGAAGCACTCTCGTCGAATTTAAATTGACCCACCAACCGCTGGAGTTCTGCCGCCATGCGGGCTAACTCCTGAGCCGCCGTTTGGGTGTTGGTTGCACCTTCGGTTGTGCTCTTTGCTGCCGTGGCCACCGATACGATATTTTCCACAATCTGTGAGCTTCCCTTGGCTGCTTCACCTACATTTCGAGTAATCTCATTGGTGGTGGCGGTTTGTTCCTCCACGGCGCTCGCGATCGTGTTGGAGATGTCGTTTAGTTGATTGATGATGGTGGTAATCTCGCCGATGGCCACTACCGCGCCCTTGGTATCCCCCTGGATTGCCTCGATCTTCCGGCTGATGTCCTCTGTAGCCTTGGCGGTTTCCTTTGCCAGTTCCTTTACCTCGTTGGCGACCACCGCAAAGCCTTTGCCCGCTTCTCCGGCACGTGCAGCCTCAATGGTGGCGTTCAAAGCCAGAAGGTTCGTCTGCTGGGCGATGGAGGTGATGACCTTGATAACCTGGCCGATTTCGGCGCTGGATTCGCCGAGCTTGCCAACGGTAGCGTTGGTGCTTTCCGCCGTCCGCACCGCGGAAGTCGCGATTTTGGCCGATTCCGTGGCACTCTTGGCAATCTCCTTGATGCTGGCGCTCATCTCTTCCGTTGCCGTTGCTACAGTCTGAATGTTCTTGGCGACTTGCTCGCTCGCCGCTGAGACGACATTGGCTTGACTGGAGGTTTCCTCCGCGTTAGCGCTCATCTGCGCGCTGACCGCGGAAAGCTCCTCGGAGGAAGAGGCCAGGGTCTGGGCGTTATTGCTAATCTGTCCCATGCTCGCGGAAAGTCTTTCCGACATGGTGTTAATGTCTTCCTTCATACGCGCGTAGTCGCCCTGGTAATTGCCCTCGGCGCGGGCCGTCAGGTCACCCCCGGCAATCCTTTCCAGCACCTTCCCAGATTCCTGCACGGGAGCTACGACGGCATCCATGGTATCGTTCACACCTTGCACGACAGTGCGGTACTCACCCTGGTGTTTGTTGGCATCTGCGCGAGTTGAGAGCTTGCCTTCGACCGCCGCCTTCGACAACATCTCAGTGTCCGCCACCATATTATCGACCGCAGTCATCATCTGGACGAAACTCGGAACAATAATGTCGTTCTCAGAGCGCTTGCCCAAGTTTTTCAGAATCTCAAGGTCTTTGCTGTAGTCTCCGATGGCTATATCCCTAAGTATCCTGGCTGTATTCTTGACACGCTCTTGTGCTTGGTTCGTGGCTTTCGCCAGCTCAGCAAAGATGCCCTGGTAGGTACCTTCGACAGCTGTGGTGCAATCATTCACCGCCATCCCCTGCAAAACTTTGTTAGTCTCAATGATCCCCCCGAGGCCGTCGATGCACGCGTTCACACTGTCCTTAAGGGCGTTGAAGTCACCCTTATAGTCGCCCGTGACCTTGGCCGGGATTTCACCCTTGCCAATCTTGCTCATGCCTTTGGCGGCGAGGGTCATAGGGCCCTCGACTGCGTCCAGTGTATCGTTCACACCCTGCACGACCTTGCGGTACTCACCCCGATGCTTGTTGACATCAGCGCGGGTAGAGAGTTCCCCTTCCACAGCGGCCTTCGACAGCATCTCAGTGTCCGCCACCAACGCAGCAATGCTCTCCATCATCGCGGTGAGGGCGGGAACGATTTCATCATGCTCGGAGCGGCGCCCGACCTTCTTGTATTCCGGCAGATCCTCCAGTTTCCCTTCCGATATGTTCATTGCAGTTTCGGCAATATGACGCAATCGCCGCTGCAGAGTGTTCAACGCCTCGGCTAACTCGCCAAAGGCTCCCTTATAATTACCCTTGACCTCAACGGTGTAGTCGTTTACAGCCATTAGTTGCACGACTTGTTTGACCTCAGTAAGAGGTTGAACGATGACGTCCAGAATGCCATTGACCGCTTCCAGGGTTTCCTGGTCTTTCCCGGCGAAATTTGTAACGACTGCCCGCTCGTTCAAGTTTCCCTCTTTAGCTGCTTGGAGCAGCCGACGTACCTCATCACTAGCTGACACGAGGTTTTTGGGGGCGTGTTGCCTTGCAGGCTTTGAATTCACCCTATTTTGCATGTAATTATCCTCCAATCAGTGTTCTGTCTGGCTAAGCGCCTCTTGCGGCAGTCGTCACCAGATGCAGTACTTGGTTAACCCCACGTACACGGTCATTGCTCTCCGTTCTGAAAGGGGTCGAGAACAATTTGAATCCATTTTCATCGACCCCGGCAGGTCCTGGTTCGCTGATTTCAGCAGACCATCAGCCACTCATCCCGAGAGATCGTCCTTTCCAACAAGCAACAACACCTTGCCGGCACTTAATTCAGCTGGCTCAATCTTTGGGCTTGTAGCTTCGGATGCGGGCGCGACAATGGGACCGCGAACTCGACCCAGAGGGCGTTTCCGTGCGGCCGGTTTTCCACCAGCGTGTCCCGGAAATACTTGGCAATCAAAACCATGGGGCCAAGCTGGTAATGCACCTCCGGCCCAATGGCCAAGTCGCGGCCGCGATTTCCCCCTGCATAGATCACGCCCAGAAGCCGGTCATCAGTGGTTTGCTGGTAGATATACCCATTTGCGCCGATCGCCAGTTTCTTGGTGACGGTTTGCATCGCAACATACTCCCAGAGCAACTCATTGCCAGAATGGTATTGGGTGGCGGAGTCCGTGTAGTTGACGATGTACTGCAAGCGGGAACTGAATTCAGTTCTTCCGTGATGGGGAAGATAGGTGAAGGCGCCCGACGGGGTGGTAGCAAAGTTGTGTTGCCCAACATTGATGGGGCCACCCTTGTGATACACGGGGGCCGGTGTCATCAGGTCAAGTCCGTACCACCAATGCCAGTTACCCCGGTTATAGGCAACGTCGGTTCCCAGGATCGGGTTGGAAATACCCGTCGTCGAATACCTACCAGCGGGGGTCTGTAACATTACGTTGGCAAAAGGAAATGCGGCCCAACTGACTAACTCTCCCCCCAACAGATGTACGCCCCAGTTATGAGTGATCTTGGGAGCAAAGGCATAAACGGCCAGTTTAAATCCTGGAACCGAACTATGCCCTTGGCCATCGAGAAAGCCGTTGGCCTGGTAAGTGGTACTGAACTCGGCGAACATGGTTTGCCCTGCGGCCGGAGTCAACCCGGGCATGACGGTTTCTGCTCCAATCGGATATACGCTTCCGCTGCCTTCTGTTCCCGCCATCCGAGCCGCCGTCAGGCTCATGAAGACGATGCATGCCGCGGTTCCAAATAAGAAAGTGCTGATCCTCTTCTGCAAGGTCGGTCCAATCTTCATTTCATACTCCTTTCGATGATTTTCCCAGGCTAGGCGCCGATCGCCGCGGTCGTCACCAGATTCAGCATCTTGTCCGTATCCAGAGCAATCAGTAACGCGTCCTTCAGTTTGTAAACTCCACGAATGAGTTCCCGAACGCCTCCCGCGAGAGTACCGGGGGGTAATTCGAAGGCTTCCTCTTCGACTTCCAATACATCCCCGATTTCATCAACGAGCAGGCTAACCGCACCGTCCTCGTGACGGATCACGACGTTCATGGGGAGGTCGGCGGCGGCACGTTCCCGCAGTCCCAGCCGGCATCTCAAGTCGACGGCTGTAACAATCTGGCCGCGCAGGTTGATGAGACCTTTGACTACCGGAGGCGCCAAAGGCACTCGGGTCATTTCCTGGTACCTGATGACCTCCTGGACTTTTTCGACTTCCACTCCAAAGAGGAGGCCGTCGACCACAAATGTCGAAAACTGTTTCTTCCCTGCCATGAGATATCCCCTGTCTAGGCTGCCACTGCTTCGCTGAAGAAATTCGGGTCAGCCGTCTGGATGATGCCTTTCAGGTCGAGCAGTTCGGTAACTCGGCCCTGGACGACCATGGAACCCAACGTTCCCTGGCGGCCCGTGCGCTTTTGGGTTTTGACTTTCTCCTGAGCGATGTCGAGAATGCGGTCGACAACAAGCCCTACACTTCGACCCTGGTCGGTGTAGACCACCACCTGGATCTTTTCGTTTTCCGCTTCCGGCGCAGAGGGGGCCGAGCCGCGAGGTTGCTCGCGACGATCATGAAGCACAGAAGAGAGGTGAATGAGAGGCAGGATTTGACCACGGTATTGGACCACGTCCCTGCCTTCTGCCGTTTCCACGCTGCTGCGAGTGAATTCCTCCAACCGTGCCACAAGGGATAGTGGCATGGCCATCCGTCCATCATCAGGTCCACGCAACAAGAGGAGCGACTCACTATCATCGTGATGGATCTCAGTCTCCGTAGTCTTTTCTGGCATAGTTCGATCGCGAATCTCGGAAACTACGTTGGCGCGTTGAGCGAGTCCCAGGACGTCCAAGATCAATGCCACACGGCCATCACCCATGATGGTCGCTCCCGCAAAAGTGGTGATGCCCTTGAGTTGTTTGCCGAGCGGCTTTACAACGATTTCCTCCGTATCATTTATTTCGTCAACAACCAGGCCAAACTGGCGATCATCCGCCTGCAACACAACAATATTGGCGGCGCTTTGCCGTATGGTCCGGTCCTCGAGTAGAGTGAGCAGGGCAACAACCTGATGGGATAGAGATTCAACACGCGCGAGTTCCTTTTCGAAGCGAGCAGTATCACCAGAGGCCTTCGAGGAAATTGCCTCGCGAGCAGCCTCATGAAAACGCTGATGCACGTTGACCAACTGCTCCGTCTCCGGCACGTCGCCGAATTCCCCCAATCCCGAGGAGTACAGCCACCGGCCCAAGACACAATCCTTGTAAGCACTTGCCTGGGCCGCCGTCATGGTCCCCTTGCCGTCCAGGGACTCCCTCAGCTTCGATTTCCAAAGCTGGTGTTTGCTGCGAGCCCCTGCAAGATCCAA
>CAYTMD010000441.1:0-5527 GCA_964438685.1 uncultured Acidobacteriota bacterium | reverse complement strand
CAGGCAATGACAAACATGTGATTCTCGATGGCGCGAACCGGAGGGGTGTGCAGACAGGTATCGGACCCTGCCGGCCAATTGGTGGGAATCGCGAGGATCTGGGCGCCATTCAGCTTGAGCACGCGCCCGGATTCGGGAAAACTGCAGTCGTAACAAATGCTGATGCCGATCTTCCCTTGGGGCGTCGCGAAGACGGGAAAAGGAGTGTCGCCTGGCTGGGTATGCCAATCCACTCCGATGCAGGGAAGATGCAGTTTGCGATAGGTTCCCAGTATTCCCTGGGGTGTGATGACCGCGGCAGAATTGAAAATATGGCCGCCGGCGCGTTCCAGCAGACCCACGACCACGGTGCAGTCCAGCGCCCGCGCGGCAGCCAGAATCTTTTCCGTGGAAGGGCCGGGTATTTCTTCCGCCCAGGGCGCCGCTTCCTCGAGACTCACAAAACAGTAACCGCTCAGCGCGCATTCGGGAAAGACCGCCAGCTTCGCACCCGCGCCTGCAGCCTCGTCCATGCGCTTGAGGATTTGATCAAGATTGCGCTCCTTGACGAATAATTTGATGTCGATCTGAACCGCCGCCGCCTTCATGCATGCCTCCCGAGTTTTGATGGACAGGCGATATTCTAACAGTATTACCAGATCTTTGCAGTGCTCGCCGCTGGAACGTAGCGCTGCCATCATGGGGGCTCAATGCCGACTGGAAGCCAGCGCGACAACAGACCGTTCGCACCACGATTTCAGACGCACTGCACCGCTTCCCGCAACTTTATTCGGCTCACGGTGTTTAGGCTTGCGAATGTGGTCCGACCTGATTAAGATGGGTCCCAGCAAATTTAGGGGTAGTACAAAACTTTCAATTTGGGAGGGAAAATGAAGAGGACAATTATCACATTAACCGTGGTGATCGCCGCCTTGGTTTTGGCAATCGTGTTTGGATCGCCAAAGGCGCAGACTTTTAACTCATCGGCAGCCATCGCTGCCCCAGCCCCGGCAGCCGTGGCGGTTCCAGTGCCGAACCGCTGTCCGAACATCCATGGAGCCGTCGAGAGTCTCCGGTCAGCAGAGCAGGAATTGCGGGATGCCGGCCACGATTTTTGCGGCCATAAGCGCGCGGCGATGGAGACAATCCACCGTGCCATCGAAGATTTGCGGGCCGCAGAGAATTGCGATAGGTGCAGGTAGTCAAGCCATAAAGCGACCGATAGAAACCTTCGTTTAATCCTTGAAGACTTGATAGGGGCATGGCGCTCAGTCGGTTTGAGCACTGTGCCCCTTGGTTTTTTTGAGACTATCTGCCACCAGCCCACCCTTGCCCTAAAATCCCGCGTTGATTCCCTGGCATCCCGCCAGCCCCGGAAAGTACCGCCAGGATGGCGACGCTACGCCCAAATTCGGACAGCACCCAAAATCATCCCTCTTGACAAAAGGCGAATAAAAAGCGAAACTCGCTTTAGTCATTTTACAGGGGGTTACGTATGGGTTGCATTTCACTGCGGGGACCAGTTGATAAAACACCCCTGGTGGGAATCGCGCGCATGGCGGCCCAAAGTCCTTTAGTGCGTGAACGGGCGGAAGTTGAGTACTACAACCTGGGAACGCGGTCGGCGCTCAATCGAGAGTCCAGTGGACGCATGCCTTTTGCCTGGACACTTAACCCTTACCGCGGCTGCGAGTTTGGCTGCCAATACTGTTACGCTCGTTATACCCATGAGTTCATGGAGATCTGGGACACCCGTGACTTTGAACGTAAAATCTATGCGAAGACCGATGCGCCGGAACGTCTGCGGGCGGAGCTTCGCCAGGGGCGCGACAAAGGGTTGCCCATCGCCCTGGGCACGGCCACCGATCCCTATCAGCCTGCGGAAAGGCAGTTTGAAATTACCCGCCGCATGCTCGAAATCTTCGCGGAGTTTCGCGGGCTGGATCTTTCCATTACCACCAAATCGGTCCTGATCCTTCGCGACCTGGACCTGTTGCAAACCCTGGCGGAGAGGCATCGGTTCAGCGTGCACATGACCGTTACAACTTGCGACGAGCGCCTGGCGCGCCTGCTTGAGCCCAAAGCGCCCACCCCCGCCCAGCGCTTGGAGGCCGTGCGGAAACTGGCCGCGGCGGGAATCCGCGTGGGCGTGAATGCCATGCCCGTGCTGCCGGGGTTGAATGACGCACCGCGAATGCTCGAAGCATTGGCGGCGCAGGCAGCGCAGGCCGGAGCCCAATTCCTTTACGGCAACATCCTGTTCCTGATGCCGTCCGCCATGAAGTCCTTCATGCCGTTTCTCGAAAGGGAATTCCCCCATCTGGTCAAGCGCTACCGGACACTCTATGCGCGATCGGCGTATTTGCGCGGCGAGTATCCGGAAAAAATCTCAAGTTTGATGGCTGAACTCCGCACTCGGTATGGCTTGGACGGCAATCGCGGGGAAGTCCCGCCAGCAGCGCGTCACCCCCAAATGGCGTTGCCTTTCAACCTGCCGCCGGACGGGGAGGAAACCCATTTGGCGCATACGCCATGCCACGACGCTTTATGAGGAGGCTCGGGCGCGCTCCGGCTGCTGTAGTCATCACTCCTAAAAATCACGAGCAGGATGCCCGTGCCACGTCGCGTGCATGGACCAGCAGCGCTGATCCGAGGCCGAACGCGCGCCGTCGCCATGCGCCAGTCGGCCGATGCCCCGAATCTCTGGAGGATATGCTACATCGCCTATTTTGCAGTATGCACAGGCAATTCAATTGTCCAGTAATCCTCGAATTTCAATTGCCTGGTCATCCCGCCCGCGTCGAATTGCAGTGGACTGCTCCAGTACTGAAAGTCGTGCCCCTTGATCTTGTCTGGGGCCGATTTCCAGCGGTCGCCCATCCAAATGAAAGCGGGGCCGCCTTTCGCGGGTATGATCGCGACATGAGTTTGTTGTGCTTTGATGATCGCGTTGGGACGGCCGGTGCCGGGTTTGGTCCACGGTGACGGGACGTCGGCGGCCGGGCCCTCCACGTTGATGTTTCCACGGTACGTATAAGGGCCCAGCGGTGCCGGTGCCGTGTAGACGCGCGCGCCGCTGCCCTGCGGGCAGAATGCGCAAGTGTTGTCCGTGAGCACGTAGTAGGTTCCGTTTCGTTTGAACATCGACGGTGACTCGCAATTGCCCGCGATAAACCCGCTGTTCTTGCCCGTCGAGCTCAAATAATCGTCCGAGAGCTTTTCTACGCTGATGCGGTGATTCTCAATCTGGGAGGGTTCGGTGGAGCTCATCTTTGCCAGGTTCACGGTGGTGTAGACGATGTATCCGGTTCCATCGTCGTCAACAAAAAGACCGTGGTCGCCGGTACCCATATCGGAATACTTCAGGCGAACGTCCGGATTCTGGATTGCGAACGGTCCCGCGGGCCGATCCGAAGTGGCAACGCCATCCTTGTTCTCTCTGCCCACGTTGTACCAAAGCACATACTTCCGGGTCTTCGGGTTGAACTTCACGTAGGGGCGGAAGTACATCCGGGGCGGTGGGTCCTTCAGAATCTCGCCGTGCGGAGTCCAGTTCGTGAGATCGTCAGAGCTGTAACAGACATAACGATTCGTGGAATGCAGGCCGTCCGTGTTGCCATAGCGTGTCCCGTATAGATAGAACCGTCCCTCGAAATATTCCAGGACGCCATCGTGGGCATCGAGAATCTCGCCGTGGAGGTCGCGCCGCGGATTGACATTGCTGATGGCCGCCGTGCGCACCGTGGGTGGAACCAGCGGCAGCTTTAGCCATGCCAGCCCCACGTCGCGCAGCATATTACCGGAGTCCGTGGTGGTGGCATCATAGAACAGCGCCAGGCGGCCCCGTACCTTGACCACGGAGGGCATGCCGATGATGCGAACGTTCCAGTGGCAGTTCTGATCATCCAGCACCACGGCGGCGTCCCAGTGGTTCGGGTCTTTGCTCCAGTAGGCCCAGATGCTCTCCGTATATTCTCCCCTCCGGTCGTTGCCGATGTGATCAGTGAAAAGGAACCATGTCTTATTGGCGGGTTCGAAGTGCACAGCCGAATTCTCAATCTGCTCCACCGGGGGCAGGATGGGAGTGGGGTCCACTGTCCACCGGCCATTCAGGTCGTGGGTGCGAGCAATGGAGAGCGTGCGCATCAGCGGCTTTCCCGCCGCGGCGCTGAAGAACATCAGGTACTCGCCACCATACTTGATGATCTGTCCGGGGCTGGCCGTATCCGCGTCATAGGTACCGGGCTGGGGGCTGAAGGGATGGAAACCCTTGCTCTTAGTCCAGGGTCCGGCCGGTGAAGGAGAGGTTGCGGTCAGAGTGGAATAAGGGGTGCCGGGGATACGGTTGGGAGGCGCAGTGGTGAACGGGGTCCCGACGTAGAACATGTGCCACAGCTTCCCGTCGAAGATGGTCCACGGCGACGCGGCTGTGCCGGAATCGTCTTCGCCTTTGTCGCCGAAGTCGAGCACCGGCCCCTTCAGGTCCCAGTGGCGCAAATCCCTGCTGGTGGCCAAACAAGCCAGCCATCCGCGCGGCCCGGCGCCGTCATAGTGGAGATAGTAAGTGTTGCCTACGTGGAATGCGATGGCTTCACGGGCTCCCAGGTAGTCGCAACGGTTGGGGCCTTCACCGTGCCGGATAATCGGGCCTGAGTCTGAGGCATCGAGGCGCATGGTCGCGGCGGGACGGCCGTCGGGATAACAGCGGGGCGCCCACGCGCTCGGCCTGCGGCCTTGCATCCTGCCAATCTCAAGGTAGTGCTTCAGCGGATCTTTCGCGTACACCGGATCGGCGGCCACAACGGGATTCTGCCGGAGATAGAACCGGGCATCAAAATCCACTGCCGGTCCCCCTAGAACCCAAGCCCCCAGCAACAGTGCGAGCGCTCCGGCCATTACGAGCTTATGCAGAAGGCTATCGGACATGTTTCATCTCCTCAAGTTGCGGCCGGCAGAGAGTGCTGAATTCCTTGTCAGGTTGGCGCGGGACCCACACCAATTTCGATCCGAATTCGCCTGACCGTTCCGCGCGGAACCCAATAATTCCCCGTCGTCCCCAGGTTTTTCGCCAATCGGATTGTCAATTTCGGTTTTGGATTTCGGCCTTGGCCTAACTTGCAGCAAGGATGGCGGGCATGAAGGGAGTCGAACCCGCGGCCATCAGTTTCGAAGGCTGCCACTCTGTTCATCGGAGCTACAGGCGCACGATTGGAGTTTACCCCAACTCTTGCAATCAGAGAAGCCATCCATTTTAACGTATTCCGTCGGTAAGCAGATGAATTCGATTGGAACTTCAAAATGGGGGTTTGGCCACCCCCAAAAACTGATTTCGCGGGGGCGAAAAGTGCTCTCTCGTGTCCAAATTAGGTGGAGAGCGTGGGGTTGGGAAGGGGCTTTGCCCCGTGCTCTGCGGAAAGGCTTTGCCTTCCCGGCCCATTTGCCCAGGATTAACATGGGAACATAAACTATCGTATTAACATCCACAAATGACATGGGTAGCGCAGAGGTGCGCGTTGTTGGCGCTCCTCTGCGGTTCTTTTTGGGGATT
>CAYTMD010000440.1:0-5545 GCA_964438685.1 uncultured Acidobacteriota bacterium | reverse complement strand
TCCGATTTCTGGACCCCGATGGGGCCCATCGGACCCCAGCAATCGGGGAGGGTGGACCGCAACCGGCGCTTTCACCAGTCCGTCAGCCGACGGAGACGGGCCTACGCCCGCCGAAGGGTCACCTGGGATCTGCAAGAAAACGTCGGCTTCGGCCCGCAGGCGGGTGAGGGGGTCAAAAACGTGGGGTATTACAGCAGCATAACGTTCCCATCCCCGCTCTCTCTGTACTAAGAATCTGCACTTGCCTTCCCCGATGAGCCCCCGCGCTCCTGCACCATTCCCGTATAAACCTCAGGCGGAAGGCGGTAGCGGCTGCTACCGGCACTCCAAGGCGCTTCGCGCTGGCTCAAACTTGGATTCGTCTTGAATTGAAACGAGCAACCGTAGCGCGGACCTGTTTTGAAGGTCCGCGGCATTTCCGTGCTCCCTATCCAGTCTGGCGATGCCGGAGTCGGCCTACCGCGCCGCCGCCCCGGCGGCATTTTCCGGTGCCGGCAGGATGCCAGCGCTACGTCGGAGGATCCTGGCGGATGACGGGGTAAATTTTCGTCTTGGGAATTCTGGAATTCGGGATGCGGGACTCGCCAGATGCCTGCGGGGCTTTCTGCCTACTGCCTACCGCCTTCTGCTTAGTGCCTACTGCCTACTTTTCCAAGGGGGGGAGAGCGGAGTGTACGAGTTCTGAGGGACTCCGCTCATGTTTGCGGGAGGATAGTTGCGGTATTGGGAAGAGAAGCAAACGGACCGTCCACCCTCGCGGGAGGACGGCGCGCTGGCCTCTCACATTTTCGAAGATCGTTTATTCATTCGGCCCGGATTGCTCCTGCTTTGCCCCTGGGTCTTATGGTGTTGCGGCCTATGCGTGGGCCAATTCCGGCTGGCCCACCAGGTCCTCAAAAAGCGTCCGGTAATGAATCATGGCCTGGCGCAAGTCCTCCGTTGTGGCTTGTCCGTGCGATTGGCGAAGCGCGATTTCGTGGCCTTTTCGGAAGTTTTCGATCGCCATGGGATGGTCCACTGAAACATCTGCTGCCTGCTGCTCAAAGGCAGTCGTCGGGTAGCCGCGGGCTGACATCACATCGCGCAGAAGTTGATCTGCTTCCATTACCGCACCCCCGGGACCGTCAACAAACCGCGCCTGGATCTTGAGCCACAACCCTGCGAACCGCGCCCGGTCACCTGCGGCGAGCGGACGGATATGGAGTGCATCAACACGCTCGGCGCGTGCTTCCAGCCCGGCTTCCCCTTTTCGCTGGCTCCCGCCTGCTGCCAGGGCGCGTTCATACTCAGCGCCACCAAACTGCGCGCGCAATCTCCTGGTGCGGCGCTTACGAAGAACAAGCAACAAGGCGATGGCTCCAACCACAATCACCGCAACCGCAATAATGATGCCGATCTCTGTTGTGCTTAATGCTTGTAAGTTCATAACCATCCTCCTCAATCTCTGTATGACTTCTCGATATGCCGCTCGCAACCACCGCAGCCCGGGCACCAGTTGTAGCCCGCTGTGGCCCGCTGTAGCGCCGGGATTTAGCCCGGCATATGCCGACCTAAAGGACAGCGCGATAAAGCCTGCGGATAGCCACCCCGACACGACCTGTAACCACCCCGGCGCCCAAGTCGCCACCCCTCCTGAATCAGGAGGGGAGTCTTTTTGCGGTGCTCCCCTCCTCAGACGAAGAGGGGTTGCGCTCCTAGCGCCGGGGTGGTGTTGGCAAGGGGGGACTGATAGTTCTTACAGCCCGCTGCCCGCCGTAATGCCAGCCTGTGCGCCGATGGCTTCACCGGAAACCACCAGTTCAACCCGGCGATTGATCTGCCTGCCCTCAGCCGTGTCGTTGGTTCCCACGGGCTGGGTTTTGCCAAAGCCCCTGGCGGTTACTGAACCCGTCTGGACGCCTTGGTCCACCAGGTAGGTGCGCACCGCCTCAGCGCGTTGGTCGGACAGGTTCTGATTGTATTCGTCCGTTCCAACGTTGTCTGTGTGGCCATCCACTTCAATATTCAGTCCAGGGTAGGCAAGCAGAATGCCGGCGACCTTGGCAAGCTTTTCCCGCGCTCCCGGCTTCAAAGAATATTTGGCTGTGTCAAACAGCACGTCGGACATGTTGACGATGAGCCCGCGAGCGCTATCGCGTGTTTGCAGAACCGAGTTCAATTGTTGCGACAACTTGATGCGCAGGTTTGCTTTGTCGGTCTCGGCCTGTTGTGCGGCCAGCTCCCCTTTTTCCTTTTCGGAATGAGCCTTGGCTTGGGCAGCATCGGTCTCGGCCTGGGCAGTGGCTAACGCAGCCGCGGAAGTGGCGGCCGCCGCGTCTGCTGTCACCTTGTTCTGGGCCGCGAGTGCCTTCGCCTCGGCGGCTTCATTCTCGGCATGTTTCTGCTGCCGGTTTGCCTCTTCCGCCCGAGCCTTTGACTGCGCTTCGGCGTCAGAGGAAACCTGGAGCTCGTTCGCCTGGCGTTCCTCATTGATCTTCTTTACGGTAATGATGCGAGCGTCTTCGGCGGTTTGAACGGCCTCGCGCGCCGCGGTAATTTCAGACTTCTTATTGCCTCTGTGCGCTTGATAGTCCTCCGCGACCGCCAGACTAACTTTGGCCTTGTTCAGAGAATCAGCAGCGTACTGTTCCCCACCGGTCCATCGGGCGATACGCACCGCATTGCGCGCCTCGTAAAGCTCCAGCGGCTCTCGCGGATCCATGCTGATGGGTTGAAGCTCTGACGGATTGACATTGAATTCGTACTGTCCCCTCTTGAGCAACTCGTACTTCGCCTCAACATCCTCAAACTGGCCTTTGGTATCCCCTCGCACCGAGTTCTCCATCACGACCACGTCGCTGGGTTGCGTTACGGCAAAGTAGGGTTCGGCGGTCACGATCATGCCGAAGGCTTGCAGGTTGCTGGTCACCATCAACTTGCTTTTGCCATCCTGGCCAAACAGGACTTCACCCAGGTTAACCGGGCGTCCCTCAGGACTGATCGCCCACAGGACGTACGTCAAGTACTCGGGGCCGAATTTACTGGCCGGCTCCAGACCTTGGAAGTCAGAATCGATATGGATTGCGCCTTGCTTGCTCGCAACATCGGCACTGCCGCGGGCCTGAGGCATCAGGGTGGTGCCCTCGAAGTCAATCTTGGTGGAGCCGCTCCGGTGACGGTAGTTGATCGCCTGGGTTGTCCGCGCCACCACGACGACCCTGTAAACGGGAACGGTGCTGGCATTCTGCGGCCGAGCTTGAGCCAGCACGCTTATTGAGGTCAGTGCAAACAAACATGTAACAAGGGTCTTCACCATTAATGTTTCTCCTTTTTCTTGGTACGGCATGCCGGCTTCGCTTTATTGCGTCGGCAGATCAGAGTGACACTCTTCTTATACTCGGACCTTGAATCGGCGTCAGTTCAGTAAGGCTCACACACCTGGTCAAAGTAGCTCAGGCGATTTACCGGGCCTGGACTTCTCGCCGCGTGGGTGGTCTGCGGAAGGTGGGCACTGCAGCCACCGGCACTCCAAGGCGCTTCGCGCAGGCTCAATCCTTTCTCGTCATGAGTGCGCAAGGGAGACCAATGTTGATCCGTCATGAGTGCGCAGGAGAGGCCAATAATGATTTACTGCCCTCGCCCCCTTGGGGGAGAGGGTGGACCGCAACCGGCGTCGTCACCAGCCGGGGCGGGGCGGGTGAGGGGGTCAAAAACCGTGGGACTTGGCAGTAATCTAATTTTCCCCGCCCCAAATCTATCAACACTAAGTATGTGCATTTAGTGTTCCCCAGTGAGCCCCCGCGCTCCTGCACCATTCCCGTATAAACCTCAGGCGGAAGGCGGTAGCTGCTGCTACCGGCACTCCAAGGCGCTTCGCGCAGGCGCAAACCTTGATTCGTCTTGAATTGAGAGGAGCGCGGACGCAATTCCTCTTGCGTTGCGTCCACACCTTGTTGTAAGGTCAAAATATTATGAAGACCATGCCTCGGTAGTTCCCAATTCGTGAAGCTTTGATTCCGCAGAGCCCCGGTCCGGGCTGAAATCTTTACCCAAACTCATAGCAAGGTGTTTATGGCCACAGGAGTCACAACCCGCCCATCGTCTGCCTTCTGGGCATCGGTACGCGAAGCGCTGCGCGGCTCGCACCAGGACTACACCGCGGGCAGCGTGACGCGCGCGATTTTTCTTCTCGCCGTGCCCATGGTTCTCGAGATGTGCATGGAATCCCTGTTTGCCATCGTCGATGTTTTCTGGGTGGCGCGCCTGGGAGCGGAGTCCGTGGCCACGGTGGGATTGATTGAGGCCATGCTGACGCTGGTATACGCGGTGGGAGTGGGCTTGGGATTGTCCGCCACGGCCATGGTGGCGCGCCGCGTGGGCGAGCGAGATCGCGAGGGAGCGGCGGTGGCGGGCGTGCAATCCATCGCGCTGGGATTGCTTGCCGGCATCTCCATTGGCGCTCCCTGCTTCTATTTCGCGCCGCACCTGCTGCACCTCATGGGAGCGTCGCCGGCCGTATTGTCCGTGGGCACCGGCTATGCGCGCATCGCTATGGGCGGTTGCTTTGTGGTGCTGTTGCTGACCTTGAACAACGCGGTGTTTCGTGGAGCGGGCGACGCCGCCATTGCCATGCGCGTTTTGTGGTTGTCGAATTCCATCAACCTGCTTCTCGACCCGTGCCTGATTTTTGGCCTGGGACCGTTTCCACGCATGGGAGTTACCGGCGCCGCCGTGGCCACGTTTACCGGCCGCGGCATTGGCGTGCTCTATCAATTCTACCGGCTGGCGCGCGGGGGAGAGCACATCCGCATCCTGGCGCGCCAGGTTCGGCTTCATGCCAGCGTCATGCTGCGCCTCGTCCGCATCTCGCTGACCGGGATCGCCCAGATACTGATTCCGCACATTGCCTGGGTCAGTTTGATGCGCGTGGTCAGCGTGTTCGGAAATTCCGCGCTGGCCGGGTACACCATTGCCATGCGAGCCATCGTGTTCTTTATTCTGCCGGCATGGGGATTAAGTGGCGCGGCTGCCACGCTGGTGGGCCAGAACCTTGGAGCCAGGCAACCAGAGCGCGCGGAGCACTCCGTTTGGAAGACCGGCGTCTATAACGCGCTGGTCATGGGCGCGGTGGGCGCATTCCTCATCGTGTTCCCCGGGTGCGTCGTCCGGCTATTTACCCACGACCCGGGGGTTACCGCAACGGCAGTATCCTGCCTGCGCATCGTGAGTATCGGCAACATTGCGTACGCCTACGAAATGGTGATGATGCAGGCCTTCAACGGCGCCGGAGATACATTGACGCCTACCATAGTGAACTTTATTGGCTTCATCGGCATGGAGATTCCCATTGCCTATGTGCTTGCCATACCGCTCGGCATGGGCATCAATGGCGTTTCCTGGTCCATTACCATTTCGGAATCCGCCATCGCCGTCGTCATGGTCATCCTGTTCCGGCGCGGAAGGTGGAAAGAGAAGAAGATTTAGCGCGGTCCGCACATGCCTCACGACGGGTAACCACCCGGCGACCAAAGCGCCGCCCCTCCTGAATCAGGATGGGCGTTCTGAA
>CAYTMD010000439.1:0-5568 GCA_964438685.1 uncultured Acidobacteriota bacterium | reverse complement strand
TATTGCTGTCCATGAATCGGGTGAGACGGTGAAGCGATGCCCGGCTGGTTGAAGGGAATAGGCATGACTTCGTGACGGCCGGAATTGCCCACATACCCAATGTCGATGGCCAAATCACGGCGGGGCTGCCACTGAATGTCGAAGGTGTAATTCATGGTGTAGGGCAGCTTGTTTGTCCGGTCGTAAGTGGCAAAGGAAAAGAGTTTATCTCCGCTCATAATCCCGGCTTCATTGGGCAGATAATTGACGATCTCCGCCGGATTGCCTGAGGGGATGGCCTGCTGCGTCGTGCCCCACGGATTCTCCAGGGTGCTGGAACAGGTGGGGATAAAGCCTTGATAGTAGCTGGAACTCAGCGGACACACCTGCGTGTGCACGAAGGGGGGCGCCTGGTTTACACCGAAAGGCCCGGCAGTGGTTTCGCCCGCCGCATAGCCGGGAGAGAGATAGGAGAACAGCTCGCCACGATCGTAATACATGCCCGCGCCGGCGCGAACCACAATCTTTTCGTTAAAGTGTTTGGGAGACCATGCCACACCCACGCGGGGAGCAATTCCCCATTGGCGGCCTGTCAGGGTCGTGTTGCTGACCCCCTTGGTGGGAAACTGCGCATTGTTTCCGGCAACGATAAAACCCGTCGAGGTTATGGTGTCACTCGCCTCATTGTAGGCGTAGCTGTTGGGGTCGAAGTTATACAGCCGGCCATATTTCTCGCTAAAGCCACCATCCCAATCGAAACGGATGCCGCCGGTCAGGCTGAGGTTGGAGCGAATTTGGAATTTGTCCTGGACATACTCGCCGGATTGGCCGGCACGGTAGTAGCGGTTGGCGTTGCCGAGAAGAAAGGCCGTGGACTGGAAATCGTCGTTGGAGGTCAAAATACCTTGTAAAAACTGCCCGAGGTCGGCGGAAGCAATAATTCCATTACCGGTACGGTCGTCCAGGGTATTGAGCTGGGTGTAGGAATAGTTGCCTCCGAAAGCCAGCGTATGCCTCCCCCTGTTCCACGTGGCGTTAATCGATGGCATCAGGCGGTTCTGCGTCACTCCGGTGAATGCTCCCTGGGAAGCAGAGCCCTGGCCGATGTTCAGGCTGGCATCCTCCACAAAGTTGACGTTGTTGGGAGAGCTATTCCCCAGAACATCGACAATGCTCAAACCCGGGAAACGCGTGGACCCAAAGGTGTTGATGCCGATCTGCTGGGGCGTGAAGGGTTGGCCAACGGAACTATAGATATTCTGCCGCACAAACCCCAGGGTCTCGATAATGCTGAAATTTGGCCGGGGCGTTTGAATGTTGCTGAGTGAGATCACCTGGCTGCCGGCGGCCAGATGCTGGGTGAATCCGGAAACCATGGAGTAGGCGTAGGGAGCATCGGTGGGATCGTCTTGGAAGTAGTACTTCAAAGAAAGAATATCCGAAGAGCTCCGGTTCCAATCCATATTGGTCACCAACTGGTGAGCGGAAAAGACCGCAGTGCCCGGAACATAAGCATTATTCGGGATCGTCGGGGTTGGGACATTGCCATCGTCGGATGGGATCATATACTGCCCATTGGGCAGCTTGAATTGGAACAGCGCCAGAGCCACGGGGTCAATTTGGGCGGGCGTAATCGGGGTGCCACCGGCGGGTACGATGAAATTCTCGTTGGCGATATTCGCCAGGCCGGCTGCGGTACGGTTGCTATCCGATAGTCCAAAGGGAACACCCAGCCGCGAAATGCCGATTTCTCCGTCGCCGTCGTGGAGGTGCTGGTAACCGACATAGCCGAAGAGTTTGTCTTTGATCAGGGCGCCGCCCAATGTGCCGCCCAGCACTTCCCGATGCAGCGCCGGTACCTTCTGATCCTGCGGCACCGTTGGGTCAGCGTTGAAGAAATACGGGGCGGCATTGAGCCAGTCAGTCCCATGGTGGATGTAAAGGCTGCCATGCGGCCTATTAGTTCCCGCCGCCGTACTCATGTCAATGTGCGCGCCACTGGTGGATCCCTGCTGCGCGTCATACATCGAGGTATTCACGCGAACTTCCTCAATGGTCTCCGGAGCAGGTGTGGGCAGCGCCTGCCCGATAGCCAGGTAGGGCGAAGCCGTTGTCTGAATTACCCCGATCCCCGTGCTGGTCACCAGCGCGACGCCGGTGTTGTTGACGACGCGGGCGGAGCCCACCTGGCTGGTACTCTTCCCATTGAAAAGGTTGCTGGCGTCCACTCCATTCAGCAGAAAGCTATTGCTGGTGTCGCGCTGGCCATTGGCCCAGATGGGCTGGTTGCCCAAGCCGGCGTTGGCGCCGCTGCCGCTGGGAAGCTCCGCATTGACTCCGGGAGATAGAATGGCGAGGCCGGTGAAACTGCCGGTGGGAAGAGGGATGGACTGGATCTGGGATTTATCCAAAACGTAGCCGTTGGTGGTGTCCACTGCATTCATCAACGGCGCCTTTTCCTCCACCGTTACCGTCGTGCTGACCTGGCCGACTTTCAGCGAGGCGTTTACCGTGGCGGTGCGGTAGGCCTGCACGAGAATTGAAGGAATGGCATCAGTCAGGAAACCCACATGCGTAAAGGTCAGAGTGTAGGTACCAATAGGGAGGTCAACAAACTCGTAGCTGCCTTCCGCATTCGTTTTCTTCGAGCGGGTCAGCCGGGTTTCGTCACCCACAACAGTCACCAGAGTTTCCGGCACCAGGGAATTGCTCTGGTCGGTTACCGTGCCGCGGATTCCTCCCAAGGTTTGTTGGGCCAACCCGCGAGGCGTACCATTGAAGAAAATCAGCAAAGTCAACGCCAGGAAGAAAGAAAATAAACCGAAAGTCTCCAAAACTCGGTTCCTCCCGCGCGGAATGCTCATCGAGTGCCCTCCCAAGCCGGTTCTAGGGCGATGGTCTGCCCTCGCTCCCTTTGCGGCTTTATATTTGGATCCCTTTGGCTGAAAGAAAAAGGTATTCCAGTCCAGGTGCAAAGACAAATGTATTGTTTTAATTATTCGGATTAAGTATTTCTATCAGTGGAATAGACCGTACGGGGGCGCATCAAGCGCGTTCAGATTGCCGCGGCCGAGTTACAGGGAAACTAAACAATGCTTGGGTGGCGCATACATTGATTTTTGTGTATGCGGCACTTCCCCCATGCGGTAAACTCCGCCGATGCCACTCTTGAGGCATTTCTACGGACAGGGTCACTACCATTACATGACCGAAAACACTTAATGGCGAGCTCGCATTTTTGACTCCGACCGCTTTCGGCACAAGTTCGTCCAGACCTTGGACGAACTCCGGACAGAACCGGGCTTCAAAATTTTCGCCTTGTGCTGGTGCCCGAGCACTGTCACTTGCTCCTCCGGCCGAGCACGGCGGCCAACCCGTCACAAATCATGCAGAAACTCTCGGAGCGCACGGCGAACTTCATCCTCCGTAACCTGCGCCAAAATCTATCGTATCCCTGGTGCCAAACTATGCTGAAACGATTTGAACTACCGGCGACTGGCCTTGGTCAAGTTGGCGATTCTATTACCCCGAGGATCGTTCCCTTCTGGCGATGGATCGCCCGCGCTGAACGGCCCCAGCTCCGGGTCGCATACATACACGACAATGTATGCGCCACCCAGCGGTGAATGGTCTCTGACATGGCAGTCAAGGACGTGGAAGGGTCAGGAAGCCGTTTTCCGCATGTTCACGGTGCTTGGCCTCGTGTTGTTGCTGGTCGCGCAGCCGGACGCAGAGGGGCAGCCTTAGCGTTCAGCGCTTGTCCCCAGCGCCTTGCGCCCGTGCACAAAGAACCACAAAAGCCCCGCAGCCAAATATGCCAGGTAAATATAAGGCAGCTTCCCATAATTCCCTTCTGGCACAGGATATAGATTTCCCACCAGCCCCAACAGCATGGCGGCACATGCCAGCGAGGGGATAATGACTCCGCTAGCTCGGAACACTTCGTGCTGGCGCAGGTAGCGCGGCAGGCCGACACAAACCAACGCGTACGCCACAATGAAACCGTAGGTGGCCAATGAACCCAGCCAGCCGTAGACGTCGAGTCCGCTGGCCCCGCGCGCTGCAAGCACAGCGACGGGAAGCACGGCGGCGAGGCCCGTGACCATGACGGCGTGGCTGGGGGTTTCGTTGCGGACATGCGTGGCGCGCAGCGATGGGTGGGCCAAGCCGTGGTGCGCCATCAACAACAGCACCCGCGCCGCGGCGGTAACGCAGGCCAGCGTTCCGGCAAACAAACTGACCAACGCTCCCACGTCAATCAGCAATCCGAACACCGGCACTCCGCTCAGCTCAGCCAAAACATGCATGGGGGCGGGACTCGTTCCCAGGTCCTGGCCAACCGTGTGGAAGCCCAGCACCTCGGCGTAGGCGCAAACGGTAAAGAATGCTCCCCCCAGGATCGCGCTCAAGATCACGGCGCGTGGAATCGTGCGTAAGGGATTGCGTGCCTCGGAGCCCATGGTGGTCGCGCTTTCGAAACCACAGAAGCTGAAAAGCGCCATCACCAAACCGAGGCGCAGGCCACTGCCCGTGGTCCCTCGCAAGCGCAGTTGGTCCCAATCCCAGTGCATCCCGTGACGTGTTAGCAGGAGCGCTACCAGCGTAACGATCACCAGAACGGAGGACGCTTCCACCCACAACATCAGCCGCGCGGAGATCTTCACGTCACGATAGGCGATCCAGACGGAAACGCCGGTGACGAGGACGGCCAAAAACACCGCTGCGGCTGCGTGCCCGGCGCCGTGCTGGAGAAGCAATCCAGCATAGTGATAGAAGCCTCCAATGACGCTGGAACCCGTGGCCACATAAGCCAGCAACAGGCTCCAGGCCACGGTGGCCGCAAGCCACGAAGGGAGGGTCATGGCGGCATACGTGTACAACGATCCGGGCGAGGCCGAGTAGCGCGCGTAGCGTCCAATGCACCACGCCACCAGCAGCACGGCCACGGTGGCCAGCAAGTAGGCAAGCCAGGTGGCGTTGCCGGCCAGGGCGCAAACCAGCGGAATGGTTGCGGCCGGAGTGGTGGTGGGCGCCATGGTGGAGACCGATTGCGCCAGCGTCTCCATGGGCGACAACACCTCCCGGCGCAAACCATAACCTGATGCGGAAACCTCGACGGGCGCGGATTGCCCGTCCGAGGGCGGTTTCTTTTTGATGTCTGAGGGGGCCACTATGTCCATGCCGTAAAATACGGGAAGCGCCGATGGAATTGCAAGCCCAATACTCAACGTATTAGGATTCCGTCAGGGTCCCAAGTGACAGCCCCTTCCCGAACGATGCACCATGGGGAAAGAAACCCCTCACCCCCACGACAAGCAGAACGTGGGGGCCCCCTCCGCCTTGCGCGGTCCCCTCTCCCCTGAGGCTGGTCTTTACCCACATCCTCGGCTGGACACGGGGGGTGCGGACGTTGCTGATGCGAGGTCGAATCCCGAAGGGCCGGGCTCCCTCCGCCCCCGGCACGCGGCACCGGGGCGCGAGAATAACGGTCGGCCAGCCCCAAGAGCCCGTGAAAAGGGCGCCGTCATTCCAGCCGTGTCCAAAACAGATCGCTTCAGGTTGGGAATGAGGTGCAGCACAAGCGCTGGT
>CAYTMD010000438.1:0-5574 GCA_964438685.1 uncultured Acidobacteriota bacterium | reverse complement strand
CCCGGCTGATGAAAACGCCGGTTGCGGTCCACCCTCTCCCCCAAAGGGGCGAGGGAAGTAAATTCAAATTACCTCTCCCCTCGCCCCTTTGGGGGAGAGGGGGTCACATGGCTTGCCTACAGGCCGGTGACTAACACAACTCACAGACTATTCAATTCGGCCTCCGCCGGTGGCGGGGCTGTCTTCCATCTTTCCTCGCGCCCTTCTTCCCGCGGTTTTCCGCGTTCGCAGTCGGCGCCAAAAACAGTTAGGCCGCAGCGCAGGTCACGCGGATCGAGCGCGGCTTAACTGTGGTACGCAAAATGGAGTGACCGATCCGGCGTAGCGCCGGCATCCTGCCGGCACCGGAAAACGCCGCCGGGACGGCGGCGCTACGAACGATAAGCCGTCACGGTATTTTGCGTGCCTCAGTAAGGCCGGAATTCCCGCGGCAGGGGCAATGATCCTGCGGTTGCGGGTCGAATAAGGGCGATGCGCCTCATTCGGTTTTGTAATAAGTGTGTGTGGGTTTAGTTACAACAGGAGTGATGCGTCTTACAGAACAGATTTGCGGACGGGATGGTTCGAAACATGGTAGCTCTCCGGCCCAGCGAAAGACCTTCTCCCTTGTCTGCACGCCGCTGACACAAAATCAGCCTCCCCCGTGCGAATTCAGATCGTGAGGAGTTTATCAACAAGTAAACGCGTAAGGTAATTCCGCTTGGGACACCAAAAAAATAGCATGCCTCCGATTAACCTGTCAAGAGAGACTCGATACAGGGTAACGTTATCAACTTGACCGAGGCGGAAATCCCGGCTAGCTTTCTCCCACACACTGCGGGATCGTTTATCCAGCCTTTGATCCTGCAAGGTAATACGCAAGGAGCGTTGACCCATGCTCAAATTCTCATTACGCCGGATGCATTGTCTCCCCCTTTTGATGGCCTATTTGTTGGGATCACATCCCTGGTGTTCTGCGCAGTCGCCGGACGCCATGGCGACCGCCCATCGATGGGTAAGCGCGAAGTTCCTTGGCGAGGTCGCGCCCACTCCCACGCAAAACTATCTGCTGGTGTATTCCCCGTCCGGGCAAGTGGACAAGAACGGAATTCTGGGTCATCACTTTCGCATCGCGGAGCAGAACTTCGCGCGCGGCCTGCATTTCCCCTCGGACGGCAAGGTGCGCGTGGTTCTTTCCGCTCCCGCCAAAAGCTTTACGGCGATTGTGGGCGTGGATAGCAACGACCTTCGTTATTACTCCAACGTCGGCCGCGGGGCGGTGGTGGCCTCCGTTGACGTCGCCGGCAAGACGGCATTTCGCAGCCAGGTTCTGCATGAGGGCATGACCGGCGTTCCCGTCAAAGTGGACCTCAACAACGCCACGGAGTTTGACCTGAAAATCGAGGACGGCGGAGGAGGCGTGGTCTTTGGCAATCGTTTTGACCAGGCCGATTGGGCCGACGCGCGAGTGACCCTGGCGGATGGCAGCACCGCATGGCTGGGAGACATGCCCGATGGGCCGCTCCGCGCCCCTTTCACCGCTGACGTACCTTTCTCATTCCGCTACCACGACCGGCCTTCCAGCTATCTGCTGAAGACGTGGGAGTCCGCTCGCAGTTCCCGCCGCCTTGACGACAACCGTACCGAGCACACGCTGACCTACACCGATCCGGGCAGTGGCTTGGTGGTGCGTTGCGTCGCGGTGGAGTATCGCGATTTCCCCGTGGTGGAGTGGACGCTCTACTTTAAGAACTCCGGCAGCGCCCCCACGCCGATTCTCGAAAACATTCAGGCCCTCGATACGCGCTTTGAACGCAGTGAAGACGGCGAATTCATCCTGCATCACAGCAAAGGCTCGCCAAACTCTCCCACCGATTTTGAGCCTCTTGCTGACCGCCTGGATGCCAAGGCGGAGAAGCGCATCAGCGCGGCGGGTGGCCGGCCCACTAATTCCGACATGTGCTACTTCAATATTGCCTTGCCCGGCGAAGGCACCATTGTCGCCGTCGGGTGGCCGGGCCAGTGGGCGGCGAGTTTTACGCGCGACGAAGGCACGGGACTTCAGGTGCGCGCGGGGGAGGAGTTGACTCACTTCAAGTTGCTGCCCGGCGAGGAGGTGCGCAGCCCGCTTGTCGCCCTGGTGTTTTGGCACGGCGATTGGATCGATGGGCAAAACGTTTGGCGGCGATGGATGGTGGCCCACAACCTGCCGCGGCCCGGCGGCCGGTTGCCGGCTCCGCTGCTCTCATCGGGGACCAACGGTTACACCATCGAGATGCAGGGCGCCAACGAGCAGAACCAGAAAGATTTCATGCAGCAGTACTTCGATCGTGGATGGAAATGTGACTATTGGTGGATGGACGCCGGCTGGTACCACTTTGATAGGGCTTGGTATAACGTGGGCACCTGGGAGCCTGACCCCGCGCGCTTTCCGCACGGCTTACGCCCCATTTCCGACTTTGCCCATGCGCACGGCGCGAAGACCATCGTGTGGTTTGAGCCGGAGCGCGTCAATGTGGGCTCGTGGCTTTGGGAAAATCACCCCGAGTGGCTGTTGGGAAACGGGGGAAGCAACAAACTGCTGTATCTCGGCAACCCCGAAGCCCGCCAGTGGCTCACCGACCACGTGGACCAGTTACTGACGGAGCAGGGAATCGACTTGTATCGGCAGGATTTTAATTTTGACCCGCTGGAGATCTGGCGAGCCAACGACGCTCCCGACCGCCAGGGCATTACCGAAATCCAGCACGTTACCGGGTATCTGGCTTACTGGGACGAACTGCGGCGGCGGCATCCGGACATGCTGATTGACACCTGCGCCAGCGGTGGCCGGCGTGACGATTTGGAAACCTTGCGCCGCGCGGTGCCCTTGTGGCGAAGCGACTACGGAATTGACGATCCCCCCGCCATGCAGGATCTCACTTATGGACTGGCGTTGTGGGTCCCATACTTCGGCACCGGCATCCGGTCGTCAAACCCTTACTCATTCCGCAGCATGATGGCGCTGGCCATGGGCATGGGGGCCGATCCCCGCAGCAAGAACGTTGACTTCCCAGCCATGACCAGGCTGGCCTCGCAGTGGCGGCGGGTCGCTCCCTACTACTTCGGCGATTTCTATCCGTTGACGACTTACACCACGGACAACAGCGCCTGGGTGGCCTGGCAGTTTCACCAGTCCGAAACCGGCGATGGCATGGTGCAGGCATTCCGGCGCCTGGAGAGTCCGATGGAAAAGGCAAGGTTCAAGCTCCGCGGGCTTGATTCGGCGGCGCAGTACGCCGTGAGCAACCTCGACGCGCCCGGCGAGTCTCAATTCAGCGGAAAAGAGCTTGAGGAGCATGGCCTGCCGGTGACGATTGAAGACGAGCCTGGGGCAGTGATTATTGTTTACAAAAAGGTTAAGGGAACTCGGTAGTGCCGGCGGTGAATTCCGTGCCACGGGCATCCTGCCCGTGCCCGAGCATGGCCAAGATGGCCATGGCACAAAACTGTAGGGGCCGGCAGCGCAGGCCCAAGGCCGAACGCAGTTCGGCCCTACGCACGCGCGGGCGAACTTTGGCCATCAGGTCAGATAGCTTCTCCATTCCATGCGAAGTATAATGCCGCAGATTTATTACCCATCCCGGTATCATTCGGAGGCTGATATGAAGCTTCGGACATGCATCAGTATCCTGTTGCTGGTCATCATCTCGGCATTTTCCGCTGCCGCGCAAACCACCAGTTCGACACCGCAAAAGCCGCTGACCCGCGCGCAGATTCTTGCTCTGCTGGCAGGAGACGTTCCCAGTTCCCGCGTGGCCATGCTGGTGCAGGAGCGCGGCATTGATTTCACCCCCAATGATGCTTTCCTGGGGCAGGTTCAAAAAGGTGGAGGCGAGGATGATCTGGTCAGTGCCTTGCACTCGGCCCAAGTTACGAAAGTGGCAAACGCCACAACGCCGTCTGCGGCTCACGCGGCGGAAGCCAAATTGGAGGCGGCGAAGCAGGACGAACTGGCGCAGCACACAGCGCAAGGGGCAGAGTATTTTCAGGACCATCACTACGCCGACGCGGAGACGGAGTATCGCGCGGCGATTAAGTTGGACCCCCAGAATTCCGACTTGCACATGGCCCTCGCCCGCGCCCTCAACTCGCAGAAGAAAACGGACGAAGGCATGCGGGAAGCGCACGTGGCCATCCGTTTGAATCCGGAGAGCGACATGGCTCACTTCGCCCTGGGCAATGCGCTTCGTATGGAGGAAGACTGGGCCGGCGCCGCCGCCGAGTATCGACAGGCCATCAAGCTGAACCCGAACTACGATATGACCCACAACAATCTGGGTGTAACGCTGCGACGCCAGGACAACCTTGACGGCGCCATCGCCGAGTATCGCCAGGCGCTGCGCTTGAACCCCAAGGGGGAATACGCATTGGCGAACCTCGGCAATGCACTTGAGGCCAAGGGTGATCTGGACGGCGCCATCGCCCAGTACCAGGAATTTTCGCGATTGAGGCCCAAGCTACCCGGACCTCATTTCCGTCTTGGTCAACTCCTGGAGAAAAAGGGCGAACCTCGCAAAGCTCTGAGGCAATTCCGCATCGCCACGGACCTGGCTCCGGATAATCGCACCTTCCAAGCGGCGTACGAACGGGCACTTCATAATCAGTAGAGCGAATGCGAAGCGTAAATCACATGGTATGAGGTTGGATGCTTTGAGTGGGAGGTTGTTCTGCCTGGATAACGGGTTTCAGGAGCTTTTCCCTTGATTGGTAGATGGGGGACCACCTCACCCGTCCCGCGCCAGCCGGTGAAAGCGCTGGTCGCGGTCCACCCTCTCCCCCAAAGGGGCGAGGGCAGGAAATTCATTTCGACATACGGTTTTACGCGGGGCCGAAACGCACGATGGTTACGGTGATGTCATCGGACTGCGGGGCGGTGCCGACATATTCGCGGATGCTGGCCAGAATTCTCCGGGCCACCTCGTCCGGCCACTGGCCGCAGCAATCCTGCAACAGAGACAGCAGACGGGCGTCTCCGAACAGCCCTCCCAGCACATCGCGCGCTTCCGTGACGCCATCGGAAGTGGTCACTATCAAATCTCCGGGGTAGACCTGGGCGCGATCCACCGTGAACTCAACGCGCGGAAAGAGGCCTACCGGAAAGTTGGAGGAGTCAACGCGATCCACGCCGCCGTTGGCGCGGACAATCAAGGGTGGAATGTGCCCGGCATTGACAAACTCAAATTCTCCCGTCCGGTCGAGCACGCCGTAAAGAAGCGTGGCAAACATTTCCAGTGGCGTGCGCTCGCACAGGTAATCGTTAACGCGCCCAAATAGTTCGCCAAGATGCGGAGCTCCTGCTGCAACCGCTCCGAAAGCGCCCTGTAGACTTGCCGCCATCATCGCTGCGGGCAGGCCTTTGCCGGAAACATCCGCCAGCGCGAATCCGCAGCGGCCGTCGGGCAGTTCCATCACATCATAGTAATCGCCACCCACGTCCTCGGTCGGTGTGGTCACGCTGAAGACCTGGAAGTAATCGCTTTGGGGCAACTCGCGCGGTAACAATCCCTGCTGGATATTACGCGCCAGGAACATTTCGTGCTGGATGCGCTCCTG
>CAYTMD010000437.1:0-5605 GCA_964438685.1 uncultured Acidobacteriota bacterium | reverse complement strand
TCTTCGTAAGCGGCACGTTCAGAGACGGGGCAATGGAAAGATGTTTTCAAATCGAGGGGCTTCTTGCGGCCCCAACTGAGCGCCGGCCAATCGCCGGGTTCAAGCGGGAAGAGCGCGCTCTTGTAAACGGGCTCGTAGAACAGGCCATCACAGGGAACACCTTCCATCTGTAGCGCGCCCAGAACTGCCGCGCGGGGAATACCCCCGAAATGTTCCGGGAGATACTTGAACACAAATTGGTACGCCGCCGTGCGCGTCTGGCGCCTGTCGTGTTTCAGGAATGCGAGGCCCGGAGTCCCACGCAGGCGCTTCGCAAAGTAATCCATGTTGGCTTGGCGAATCTTGGCTTGCTGCGGCAGGCGTTCGAGTTGGGCATCCAGAATCACGGCCTGGAGTTCCGTAATGCGATAGTTGAAACCAATCATGCGGTGATGGTATTGGTCGGTCGCGCTGGCCCTTCCACAATTCGTATAGGATTGCGCGCGCTCGTAGAATTCCAGGTTGCTGGTAATGACGCCTCCGCCTTCGCCGGATGTCATCAATTTGCTTGACTGAAAGCTGAAGCAGCCGATGTCCCCTGTTGCACCCGCACCCTTGCGGCGCCACTTGCCGCCGTGGGCGTGCGCGCAATCTTCAATCACCACCAGCTTGTGGGCCTTGGCAATGCGGCAGATCTCGTCCATGTCGGCAAAGCGCATGGCGAGATGGACGGGCATAATAGAGCGCGTCCTGGGGGTCAACGCCGCTTCAATCAGCCTGGCATCCAGGCAGTACGTGTCAGGGTCGATGTCCACAAACACCGGCACGGCGTTGAGAAGCAGGATGGGCCCAACCGTGCCCTCCCACGTGTAGGCGGGAACAATGACCTCGTCACCTGGCTTGATACCAGCAGCTTTCAAGGCGATTTCAATCGCGATGGTCCCATTCGAAACCGCCACACCGTACTTCGCGCCGTGATAGCGTGCAAACTTCTGCGCGAAAGCATCCGCATACTTGTTGGGGAAAGGGAAACCGCCCCAGTTGCGGCTGGCGAGCACCTTCTGCAACCCGCGTGCCTCCTGTTGCCCGAAGGCCGGCCACGCTGTAAAAGGTTTCTTACGGATCGGCTTGCCACCGGTAATTGCGAGTCTTCCCATGAAAGTTCCTCCCCCCAAAAAGGCAACTTAGACGTCAACGCTTCGGTGCTGGCCCCGCGATTTCAACCCCCTCACCCGTCTCCGATTGCTGGAGTCCGATGGACTCCATCGGAGTCCCGAAATCGGACCCGCCCCGGCTGATGAAAACGCCGGTTGCGGGCCACCCTCTCCCCCAAAGGGGCGAGGGCTCTTTATTCAAAACGGCGCGACTCTCATCTCTTCATTGATCACCCGTAAAGGGGCGAGGGCGGTAGATCCAAAATCGTTCATGCGCCCTCATACGCAGTGCGCAGCCACGGTTTCAGCGTGGCAAGATCGCGCTCAGCAGCGGCCATCACGGCATCATCGTTTTCCCGGGACAGGGCAATGCCCTGGTCGTCCGAAACCCCGGGGATCTGATATTCGATGTGAAGGGAGATCGGGCCGTGGAACCCACCCGCTGCGGCCATTTTCAAAAACTCTTTGTACTTGCACATACCTTCGCCCAAGGGGCAGGTGGTTTCACGCCACCCTTCCGACTCAGTTTTCTTGAAATACAGATCCTTGACCGCCATCATCTTCATGCGCGGCATCACCAGATTGGCGCCGATTTTCCAGCCTTGCGCTGCGCCTTCCGCAGTTGCATTTTCGAGGTCGTAGTAATACCCGATCCACTTCGGGTCCAAGGTATCGATCAGGGGCGAGACGTCCCAAAACTGTCCGCCCATGTACCCCGCGTGATTATGAAAACCCACCTGAACCCCGTGCTCCTTCGCCAGGTCGGCAAATCCGCGAAACTGATTGCACGCCTCCGCAAGTTCCTTGCGAACATCCACAAGCTTATAGTGGTAGTAACCGGGTTTCAGAAAGGGAATGGAGAGCTTGGCTGCCGTACTAAGGATGGGCACGGCCGTCGGGTCGTCGCGGCTCACAAGCTGCGTAGTGATCATGGGAACTTCCAGGCCTTCGTCGCGGATGGCGGCAACAGCCTTGGGGAGGTCCTCCGCCGCACGTTCCGGCAGCACGTGTCCTTCCGCCCGAACCGTCAGATCGATTCCCCCGAAGCCCGCGCGCTTGGCTCTTTGCGCCAATTCCCGCCAGGTCAAGTGGGGAACCGGCTTGGAAAACAAGCAGAGCGTGCCGCGAAAGGGTCCAGGGGCGACAGCAGGGAGAGCCTCCGGCCGTGCCGAAAGAACCGCAGCGCTTGCCAAGGTGGCTGCGGAGGATGCTTGTAGAAACTTACGCCGCGAGAGCGGTTTTCCCATTTCCTCATCCCCCCTGACCAAAGTGGCACGGGCTAGAGCGCTTGTGCCACGAGTTTCCACATTTCCTGCTCAGCACCACCCCGTCGCCCAGGACGCCACCCCTCCTCATCTGAGGAGGGGAACCGTTAAAACTCCCCTCCTGAATCAGGAGGGGCGGCGCGTTCGCGCCGGGGGGTGGTTTCAGGCGGGCGCGTTCGCGCGTAACAAAATGCACAAACTCCAGACATAGGCAAGAGTGCCTGTGCCACCTCACACTGCGCCGATGCCCAGACCGTTCAAGTGCGAGGTATCCATGGTGCCGTCCGTAATGTGAAATACACCGGGAAAGCGCTTATCCCAGCCCTTGTTAGCCGCGGGCATAAACTGCCGCGAATTCGCTTCAATCGCTTGGACGCCGGGCACGTGCGCGGCGAGGCTGGCAGATTGAATCAGGGAAGCACCGGGACAGGTGAGATCCTGCACGCACAGGAACATCTTGTTCTTTTCCATGACTGGGGCAAGGATCATCATCGTGCTCTGCCCCTTGCAGGCTTTGAGCGCCGCCCCCGTGTAACCCATTTCGCGCGAAAGCATCAGCGCGTGGAGATCAGTCAGGGATTCATCAATGACCACGGGTTTCAGTTTTGCCGCTTCAAACATCACATTCTGCCGGTGCGTATCGAGATCGCGTGCCGTGGGCTGCTCGACATACTGAATCCGCGCAAATCCCTGGGGCGTCTTCTCCTTCACCCGATGCAGGAAATCGACAAGGTACTGAACGTTGGGGCATCGCTCATTGAAGTCGAGCGAGTAGACCCAGTCCGTGATCCCACGCTTCTCTTCCGTCTCGGTGGCAACGCGGTCGACGCTGAGCACGCGTTCGGAGTCCCATTGCAAGTCGTCGCCATCCAATTTGATTTTGAGATGGGTCAGCCCGTTAAAGTTGATCCATTGGGAAAGTGTCTCCGGCAGGCCGTCGTTGACGTGGTGCTTGATGTCAGATTCCACAATGGGATCAATGGCGGAAACCAGGTGGTACAGCGGCATGCGGAGTTTGGGTTCCTTCCGAATATACTTTTCCGGATATTCCCCCTTGTATTCCGGCCCCACGTAGTAAGAAAGGTCGCGATTCATGAACTCGGGACCATAGGTGTGATAACAGTTCAGGCCGTGCAGCTTGCCGTAGGCATCGTGAACCGCCGCATCAAAGGCACTGGCGGTTACCAGGGTGCAAAGCTTGGGAATCGGTTCGGCCAGCTTGGACGCCTGCGATATTTCAGCCGCAGCCTGCAAGTACTGGGGCTCGAGCGCCCAATTGAGTTCAATGGGATGGCCGTACTCTTTAAAGTTCCCGGTCAGGGTGGAGATGCGCCCCGCCAGGGTTTTCATGGCGCCCAGAGTGGTGTCATATGAAAGTACCCGGGAGGGAAACGACCAGATGTTCGCGACCGGCATTGAGCCAAAGCCCTTGGCGGTCTTGCCACCCTTTGAACTCACCGTGCACGTCACGTTCAGGATGGTGGCCTTGGATCCTACAATGCCCCCGAATTTGATCGGGACACGGTAGTCGTAGTCCTGGTATTCGATACTTACTTCTTCCATGCGGATGTCGGATGTTTTGGGCATGCTTGCCTTCAGGATTGCCGGAGCGCACGCGAAGCCTGCGGTTACAGATTTGAGAAACGCGCGCCGTGCTACCTTCCTCATAATAAGCTCCCCTCAACGGTAATGCCGGCATCGGGAACGCCGCCAGCACGGCGGCACCAAGTCGTAACGCTGGCTTCCAGCCGGCACCGGGACAGAGCCGACAGGATGTCGGCGCTCCGGCTCAACAGGGTGCGCAAAATCGCCCCTTACAGGCAACCGGTTTCGGGTAACCACCCCCGGCGCGATCGCGCCGCCCCTCCTGAATCAGGAGGGGAGTTTTGACGGCTCCCCTCAGATGAGGAGGGGTGGCGCGCCGAGCGACGGGGTGGTGCTGAACTGGAGTGGTGCTGATCGGCCCAGCACCAGCACTTTCTTCCGCAACCTGCAATGCTGACCGATACCCCTCTGCCGGTCTAGACAAATGGTTGAACATCCCGCCGGTGCCGTCAAGATCAGCGCCATTTGGATCGACATTACGGTCAAACCACCCCATCGCTCCTCGCTCCACCCCATGTCGATCTTCCTTCACTTTTCGGTTAACTCCCTATCTTTTCATCAACATCGCCAGAGAACACCTATAGGTTATTTATTATCAGCAACATCGCGAGAAGACCAAAAATGGACATATTTTCTACATTTGTTTTCATCAACATCGCGAGACTAACCCGCATTTTTCAATTCCCCTTTTTGTGTGCCGTTCAGCCGCCCTGAAGAGATAACTCATGTCCTGTCAATAACATACGTTTTTGGCGAGCCGTCTTTAACTACGCTTAACTCACTTTGTTTCTTGCACATCGCCAGAGAACCCGCCTTTTTGGACTTTCGCCGAGCGATTCGCGGTCGTGCTCCTGAGCCCCAAAGGGGCGAAATGACGAAGCCCAAGCCAACGGCCTGGGTATGACGGGTCATCGAGATTCCAAGCCCTGAAAGGGCGGGCTAACACCATCCTGGGCATTCTCCCGGCGCGAGTCGGCAGGGAAGACACTACCCGTTTCGCCCCTTCCTTTCTTATCTAGCCTATATACGTTGATTGACATTGTCAAGGTGGCAAATTGTCAGGCGGCAGTACAACTTGACGTTGTACGGAGGTGGTTGTTGGTTCCGACGCCCTGGTAAAAATGGGCAGGGTCTCTTTCCGGCAGATAAGGGGAAAGAGACCCTGCTGGCACACTCTTCGAGGACTAAAAGAAGAACTTAGCCGCTACTTGTCCGATCCGGGGGGCCGCGACGCTACCGGCATTTCCGAACGACGACAAGCCGTCGTGTATGTTACCGTCCACCCCGTTGACAAACTGCGTGTGGTTGAAGGTGTTGAAGAACTCGGCGCGGAACTCCATTCTCATCCTCTCGGTTAACTTAACGTCCTTGAGGAGCGACAAGCTCCAGTTGTTGAGGCCCGGGCCATAGAAGAATCGCCGGTTCGAGTTCCCGATAGTTCCAAGCGCTTCATTGGTGAACAGGCTGGGGTTGAAATAGGGGTTCTGAAGCACCCCGTTGGCATTGAGGTACTCCTTGCGGGGGTTGCGGTTCACGTAGATGGAACCGGGGAGGCGATTGGGTTCATCCAGTGAGCCATATTGCGGCGAGTTGCCTTCGCTG
>CAYTMD010000436.1:0-5619 GCA_964438685.1 uncultured Acidobacteriota bacterium | reverse complement strand
CCGATCACCCGATCACCCGATCACCCGATTCCTCCGATTACCCGATTCTCCAAACCCAGCCTCCACCTAAGTTCCAAGGGGGCGTAAAGGCATTGGTTGAGGATTTGCGCGCCCGAGTAAAACGGAGGGAATCCGTCATCTTCGTGGTTCCCACCAGTGGCAAGGTGGATCGTCTGCGCGAGATTCTGAAGGATTATGAAGTCCCGTTCACCACGCTCACCACCGAAAAAGAAAAACGCGATCCCGCTCCCGGCGGACCTGAAGCCGCTGGCACGTTCATTGCGCGGGGCGAGATTCGCGAAGGCGTAGTCATTCCCGAGCTAAAGCAATTATGGCTGGCGGACGCTGACCTGTTCGGCGGATTCGACTGGGCGGCGCGCGGACGGCGTGAGCGGTCCGGGATTTCCAGCTTTATCTCCGACTTGAGCGACCTGAAAGTGGGCGATTACGTCGTCCACATCGATCACGGCATCGGAATTTACCAGGGCTTGCGGCAAATCGCGGTGACGGGCGCGGCGCGCGACTTCATGCTGCTGACCTTCCAGGATGAGGCCAGGCTCTACGTGCCGCTTGAACGCCTGGACCTGGTGGAGAAGTTCCGCTCGCACGAAGGCGCCAAACCACCGCTCGACCGCCTGGGTGGCACCACGTGGGAGCGCACCAAAACACGTGTCAAGCGCGCCCTGCGCGACATGGCGCAGGAACTCTTGCAGCTTTATGCGGAGCGCAAAATGCGGGGTGGCGTTGCCGCCTCCGCCGATACGCCATGGCAACGCGAGTTTGAAGATGCGTTTGCATTTGAGGAAACGCCTGACCAGCTCAGCGCCCTTGCCGAAATCAAACACGACCTGGAAAGCCCCGAGCCCATGGACCGCTTGCTTTGCGGCGATGTGGGTTACGGCAAAACCGAGCTCGCCATGCGTGCCGCGTTCAAGCTGGTTCAAGATGGGCGCCAGGTGGCCGTCCTGACGCCCACCACGGTCCTGGCCTTTCAGCACTACACCACGTTCCGCCAGCGTATGTCCGCCTTCCCCGTACGCGTGGAGATGCTCAGCCGCTTTCGCACCGCGGCGGAGCAGAAAAAGATCATTGCCGAGGCGGAAGCCGGCCGCGTGGACATCCTGATTGGCACGCACCGGCTGCTTTCCAAGGATGTGGGCCTGCGCGACCTGGGGCTGCTGATCGTGGATGAGGAGCAGCGCTTTGGCGTGGCAGCCAAAGAGAAGCTGAAGAAATTCAAATCCGGCGTGGACGTGCTGACCATGTCGGCCACGCCCATTCCGCGCACGCTGCACATGTCACTGGGAGGGTTGCGCGATCTTTCCGTCATCGAAACCCCGCCCCGCGGCCGCCTGGCGATTCAAACCACCGTCGCGCCCTTCAACCAGGCGCTAATCCAGTCGGCGGTCATGCAGGAGATGCAACGGCAGGGCCAGGTTTTCTTTGTCCACAACCGGGTGGAATCGATTTTCCAGATGGCCTCGCTTCTGCAACGACTTCTGCCCACTGCGCGCATGGGTGTAGCGCACGGCCAGATGGGCGAAAAAGAGCTTGAACGGGCGATGATGAAGTTCATGCAGGGTGAATACGATGTGCTGGTGGCCACGGCGCTCATCGAAAACGGCCTCGACATTCCGCGCGCCAACACTATTATCGTGAATCACGCCGACCGTTTCGGCCTCGCTGACCTTTACCAGCTTCGCGGGCGCGTAGGCCGTTCCAATCGCCGCGCCTACGCATTTTTCCTGATTGGATCGGAAGATACTTTAACCCCCATCGCCAGACGTCGCCTCGCCGCGCTGAAGGAATTCTCCGATCTCGGCGCGGGCTTCCGCCTTGCGGCACTGGACCTGGAGCTGCGCGGAGCCGGCAATCTGCTGGGGGCGGAACAGCACGGTCATTTGAACGCCATTGGCATAGACCTGTACCTCAAGATGCTTGAGCAGACGGTGGAGGAATTGCGCGGCGCCCCCACCAAGATCGAAGTGCGTACGTCGCTAAACCTGGGGCTGGACATCAAGATACCCGATCCTTATATCCCTGACGAAAATCAGCGCCTGCGCATGTATAAACGCATTTCCAGCGCTGCCACGGCCACTGATCGAGCGGAACTTGAGGCCGAACTCGCCGACCGCTTCGGTCCCATCCCCTCTTCGGTTTCCAATCTACTGGACTATGCATTGCTGAAAAGTGCGGCTGAGCGCTTGCTGGTACAAACGGTTGAGCGCAAAGGCGATGAAGTGTGGATTAAGTTCCATGAGCAGGCCCCGGTTGATGCCCAGAAACTGGCGCAATTTGTACGCAAACGGCGCGAAGCCAGCTTCCGTCCTGACCGCGTTCTGCGCTTCCGCGTGCGCGACCGCGAGGCCAACCTGCTGACACAAGTCCAAAACGCCTTGCAGGAAATACACCCTCAGCCTTAAGATTGGTGGGAAGCTAATAGCTGGCGGTCGACGGCTTACGGTGACCGTGGACTGTTGGCCGTATGCAGTTGGCGTGTGCCTGATGTTCGCTTGGAGAAGAAAAAGATGAAACGAACGGTCATTATTCTGGCAAGCGCCATTCTGGCGGCAACTCTTTTGGCGCCCCAAGCTCGATCCGCCCACGTGGTGGAACGCATCATTGCCCGCGTCAATAGTGAGATCATCACGCAGCGCCAGTTTGACAAGGAGAAGACCAAGCTGCGCGAGGAACTGGGCCAGCAGTATTCCGGCGCCGAACTCGATGCCAAGTTAAGTGATGAAAGCAAAAATCTCTTGCGCAACCTCATCGACCAATCGCTGATGGTGCAAAAGGCCAAAGACGATAGTGTAAACGTGGAATTGGACCTCATCAAGCGGCTGGATCAAATGCGCAAGCAGGACAACATGGCTACGCTGGAAGACCTGCAAAAGGCCGCGGAACAACAGGGCGTTAACTGGGAAGACTTCAAAGACCAGATTCGCCGCCAGCTCTTGATGCAGGAAACCATCAGCCGCGAGGTCGGCTCCCGCATCGTGGTGACGCGGCAGGAGCAGCTAAAATATTACAACGAGCACAAGGACGAGTTTAAGTCGGAGGGCATGGTCCGTCTTTCCGAAATCCTGGTTTCCACCGAAAAATACAAACCGGATGAGGCGGAGAAACGCGCCAAGGCAGCGGTAGCGGAAATCAAAGGCGGGGCGCGCTTTAGCGATGTGGTCAAGAAATATTCCGACGACCCCAGTGCGGAGCAGGGCGGTGACATTGGTTACATGAAGAGCGGCTCGCTCGCACCCGGCATTGCCGCCGCCCTCAGCAAACTCGAAACCAATGACTACACCGACCCTATCCGCATCAAACCCGGCTACCTCATCCTGAGGCTCATCGAGCGCTTCAGCCCCGGCATCCCCAAATTTGAAGAGGTTGAAACGCGGGTACAGGAAACCCTTTACAGCCAGCAGATGGAACCCAAGATGCGCCAATATCTACGCGATCTTCGCAAAGACAGTTACATTTTTCTCGCGCCCGGATACATCGACACCGGCGCCGATACGCCTGGCGCGCTGTTGACCCCCGAAAGAACACAATGAAGCAGACCTATATCAGGGACCTCACACCGGACTCGCCGGTGCGGAGTACCTTCCTGGTCCAATCCAAAGAGCGCAAAATTACCAGCACCGGCGCCGCTTATCTCGACTTGAATTTGCAGGATACCACCGGGGTTATTTCCGCCAAGCTATGGGACTATTCCGAGCGCACCACGCCGGCGTTTGAAGCTCACGAAGTAGTACAGGTGGAAGGGCACGTGGAAAGCTATCGCGGCACCCCCCAATTGCGTATCCGTAAAATTACGTTGTGCCCGCAGGAAAACGTGGATCTGCTGGATTACCTCCCCCGCACCCAACGCAACCCGGATGAAATGTTCGCCGCGCTGCTCGATCGCGTGCGCCGCATGGGCGAAGGCCCGCTGCGCGTGTTGCTGTTGAGCATCCTGGAAGACCCGCCGCTGGCGGAAAAATACAAGCTGGCCCCGGCGGCAATGAGCTATCACCACGCTTTTCTGGGTGGGCTGCTGGAACACGTGTCGTCGTTGATTGAGTTGGCCGACCAGGTAGCGGACCATTACCCCTGGCTGCGGCGCGATTTAATTGTGGCGGGCCTGATTCTCCACGATATCGGCAAGACGGAGGAGCTGAATTTTTCCCGCGGCTTCAGCTACTCCACCCGCGGTCAACTGATCGGACATATCACCATGGCGCTGGAAATGGTGCAGACAAAGATTCACCAGATCCCCGGCTTCCCTGCTGCACTCAAGGATGAGCTTGAGCACATTATTATTTCGCACCACGGCAAACTGGAGTTCGGCTCGCCCAAGGAACCGATGTTTGCTGAGGCCATGGTGGTCAGCTTCCTGGACGAAATGGATTCCAAGATGGAAGCCGTGCGCGCCCAGTATGCCGCGGACAAGGATCGTCCCGGAGACTGGACCGGCCGCAACCCCGCACTGAAGCGTGAATTACTCAAACCACCGAAAGGGGAAAGCTAAAGGATGAAGGATAAAGGGTAAAGGTCACACGAGCAGTCTTCATCCTTTATCCTTTACACTTTATCCTTTACCCTTCTACCAGTTACCCCATGCCCCACTTCTCCTCCTCCGACATCACGCGTACCCTCCCCCACCGATTTCCTTTTCTCTTTGTCGACACGGTGGAGGAATTTGTTCCCGGGCAGCGCATTGTGGCGGTAAAACACTTTTCCATGGACGACCAGGCCGCGCGCGGGAATCCCCCCGGCGTTGCGATGATTCCCACCTGCGTGGTTCTGGAATTGGTCACGCAGGTCGGCGCCGTTTTGGTGATGGAGCGCCCGGAGATGGCCGGCAAAATCGCCATGATCCTGCATATACCCTCCGCCAGGGTCATCAAACCAATTGAGGCCGGCGACACCGTGCGGGTGGAGGCCGAAGTGGTGCGGATGAAGGCGCAGTTTGGCGAGCTCCACGGGTCCATTTTCCGCGATGGCGAATTGGTGGCCGAGGGCCAGATGCGCTTTGGCATCGCCAATGCCGAAGATGTGATGCCAGGCAGGAAAAGTGGAGCAACTCCGGCGATTTAAACGTGGACGACGAGGACAGGGCAAGGGCCCAACTGTACGACCCGGTGGGTGGTGGACCCAAAGACGGCAAGGTCCAGGGCACTTCGGCCGCGCACGGCCATAACCACCATTTCCGTTTGCGCTTCCAAAGTGATCCGGATGATCTGCTCGTACGGCTCGCCGATGCAGACTTGTGTCTTGACCCTACCCGCTTTACGCATCTCCAAAGGAATCAGGTTATCGAGCTGCTCAGTGGCTTTCGCTATAGCCTCATTGCTCGCGGAAGGAGAGGCGTTCTCCAACACGTGAACAAGGGTGAGCTCGGCGTCGTATTCTGCCGCTAAAGAGAGGGCATAGTCCAAAGCCCGGCGCGAATTCTCGGAGAAATCCGTACAGAAAAGTATTCGGCTCAGGTTAACCGCATCCTGGCGGCTATCGGGAATGATGAAGTCATGCGACGGCTTGTGTACGGCCAGCACCGGGCAAGTAGCCTTTCGCATGACCCGTTCTGTCACCGACCCCAGCATCAGCCGGTCAAACCCCCTACGGCCGTGCGTCCCCATA
>CAYTMD010000435.1:0-5630 GCA_964438685.1 uncultured Acidobacteriota bacterium | reverse complement strand
CCCCACGGAGAAGTTTTGCTTGACAACGCCGATGCCGTTATAGACGCGCTACACTCGTCTAAGATATACGAGTCATATTTATCGTTTGGCCATCTTTTTCCCTCGACCCGCCCCGCCGCGAGGCGTATTATCGGCATATTCAGGTTGAAGGTTGGGTGAGGGAGAAACCGTCCCCCAAGGAGAAAGCTATGCCCCCGGCTGCGCGTGTCACTGATCAGGTTTTACAGACGGCGCCGCATTGTCATGCGCCGATTCACCCCCCAGCCCCGGTGCCCACACCGCTTCCACATCCTGCTTTGCCTCTTATGATCATCCCTCCTGGGGTTCCCACTTGTCTGATTGGCAACATGCCGGCTGCCACGGTGACGAGTATGACGATGCCCTGCATTTTACCGGGCTGTATACCTGCGGGCCCGGGCATGGTGATGATGGGATCGATGACGGTATTGATCGGCAATTTGCCGGCGGCGCGCGTTGGTGATCAGACCCTGCACGCCAGTTGTGTGGCTCCGATACCCAGCCCGATGGGCCAGATTCTTCCCCCCGGATGTCCTACGGTGATGATAGGAGGATAGAAGTATCAAGCACCGTCATTTTGAGCGATTTCGTCCTCTTTGCCCTCTCTGCCGCCAGCGTTCTTTCGGAGATTATCCTCTCACCATTCATTCGGTGCTGCGGGAGGATCAGGAATCCCTGCGCGAAGGCATCCTTACCTGCTCCAATCCCTTGTGTTTACACGAATACCCGGTTATAGACGGCATCCCCATTTTGGTCGCTGATCTGCGCGCCTATATTACCCAGAACATCCTTCCGCTTTTGAAAAGGGCTGACTTGAGCAGCACCATGGAAAGTTTACTGGGCGATTGTTGCGGCCCCGGTGCGGCCTTCGATTTTCAGCGGCAGCATCTGAGCACGTATGTTTTCAACCATTACGGTGAGTTTGACACCGATGCGGCGCCCGCTACCGACCTCCCCTTCTACTCCATTGCCACAGTTCTCCAAAGGGGAATTTCCCTGCTGGGCGGCATTCCGGAGGGCCTTATCCTGGATTTGGGATGCTCCGTGGGGAGGACAGCTTTCGAGCATGCCAGTGCCAGCAACGATCTGGTGCTGGGGATTGACGTGAATTTCAGCATGCTGCAAATAGCGGGGAAAATCCTGGATAGCCGTAGCGTTTCCTATGACCGAAGGCGGGGAGGGCTGATCTTTGAGCCACGGGAATTCCCAGTCTCGTTTCCCCGCATGGATGCTGTGGATTTCTGGGTGGCGGATGTCACCAACCTGCCCTTCGCGGACGCCACCATGGCGTTGGGGTCAAGTCTGAACCTGCTTGACTGTGTGTCATCGCCTTACGACCATCTGCGAGAGCTCACCCGCGTTCTCAGGCCGGGCGGCGCAGCACTGCTGTCAACCCCATATGACTGGTCGCAATATACCACCGCGGTGGAATCGTGGATCGGCGGCCATTCACAGCGGAGTGAAAACCTGGGCCGAAGCACCGACATCCTTCGCTCTCTCTTTGAAAATGGTTCCCATCCCCAGGCCATCAAAGGAATGGCTTTGGCGGCCGAAGCAGATAACGTTCCCTGGACGCTTCGACTCCACGATCGCAGCATTATGACCTACTTCTCGCACTTGCTGGTGGGACGGAAGAATCCTGATCCGGCTTGAACAATTCCTGAACCATGACACGCATTCTGCTCATCAATCCTCCTTCGCGTGAGGCCCTGGGGTCGCCGCTCCTGGGTCAGCAATACGTGGCCGCAGCCTTGCTGGCCAAGGGCTGTGAGGTCCGCGTGGTGGACGCCGCGGCGAACTGCCAACCCGCCAGCCTCGACGCGATTCTGGCGGCGGTGGAGGAATTCCGGCCGGACGTGGCGGCATTTGGGCTGTTCACGCGGTGGGTTTGGCACGCCTACCAGGCAGCGAAAGCCCTGCGCGGGAAGGTCCGTTGGCTGATCGCGGGCGGCCCCCACGCCACCGCGAGGCCGCGTGAGGTGGTGGAACAAGGTTTCGACGTGGCTTTTGAGGGGGAGGCGGAACATTCGATCGCGCACTTCATCGATTTCATCGCGGGGCGCGACAAACTGGAATCGATTGAGGGGGTACACTTCGCGGGTGGATCAGGGCCGCCGCCCCGATTCATCGATGATCTCGACGCGCTGCAGGAACCGCTGGAGGCGCTGCCCCTTTACGACTCCCGCTGGTACGTTGCCGCCGGCGTCACCATGCCTCCGGGCGGCGTGCTGACCAGCCGGGGTTGTCCTGCCCAATGCACCTTCTGCGCCAACTACGTCACGGGCCGCGAATTCCGTTTTCGGTCGGCGGAGAAGGTGGTGGCGGAATTGAACCGGTTGCACGACCTCACCGGCGCCACCTTCATTCCGTTCTGGGATGATGCCCTGACCGCCAACCGGCCGCACCTGATGCAACTGTGCCGCGCCATCGAAAAGGGCATCCGTTTCCCCCTGACGTGGAGCGCCATCACCCGCGCCAACCTGGTCACGCCCCGGATGCTAGATACGATGAAGCGCGCCGGCTGCCTGGTGGTGAATTTCGGCGTCGAGAGCGGCGACGACCAGATCCTGCGGGCGATCCGCAAGGGCATTTCCACTGCCCAGGTTGAGCGTGCGCTCCATTGGGCCAAGGAACGCGGCCTGATGGCCTCCTGCAACTTCATGATGGGCTTTCCGCAGGAAACGCCGGCGGCCCTGGAGAACACACGCCGCTTTATGGAACGGATCGCGCCGCTGGTCGACTACTTCGCCACGTTCGGGGTGGTGGTTCCGTATCCGGCCACGCCGATCTACGAGGATTTTCACGCCCAGTACGGGTTCACCAATTGGTGGCAGGAGGAGCGCTACAGCCGGTACACCGTGCCTCCTTACCCCGAAGACTTGGACAAGTTCCGGGAGTTCTACCGGGATGATGCGAACCTGGAACTGGACTTCTTCCGGTACTCGGACGAGATGCGCGTGATGATTCGCGAATGCCTGCGGTACAAGGGGGAGCACAATCTCCGGAAGTTCGGCTGCGGGGACAGCCCCTCCCACCCCACCGGGACGGAGAGCAACGCCCGCAGTCTGGGATCATCTTGACACGGCGCAATGATGCGAAGCGTTTTGACGGCTGCGCTAGCGCTCCGTACACGCCTTCTTTGCGTTGCCAATTTTCGACCTCGACCTTGCTTCTTGAATCTTGAATTTTGAATCTTGAGTTTTGAAATGGGGACCGCCAATCGCATTACCTAGGAATGAGCCGAGCCGCCAAACCAAATATCGTATCGTGCCTGGCATGCGCCATTATTCCGGGGCGCAAGCTGCGGCGCCAATAGGCAAGGATGCCGAACATGGCGCCAAAAACCGCGACGATGACGGCTCGTCCAGCGCCCTGATAAGCGTGTACGCTGGCGAAAACTGCTGCCGAGAGAAGAATTCCCAAGAATGGCTTGCCCGACCACGCGATGAATTGGCGCTGAAGATAGCCCCGAAAAATGACCTCTTCGCAAAACCCGGCGGTCAAAGACATAAGCATCCAAAGGACAATTTCCACTCTGCTATACGGGGCCAGGAGGCGAGCAACATCCACACTGCGATTCACGTGTAAGGCCAGTCTGAGAGCGCCCAAGCAAACCAAAGCCACAAGCCAGAAGACAATCGCCACCAGGACGTCACGCCAAAAATCCCTTACTCGTCCCCAGCTCCCGCCGATGAGTTCGCGCAGCGAACCACCCTGGCTCCGAATGCCCTCTACAACGTACCCCACGATCAACCCATCTAAAATCATCGCCGCCGAATAAACAAGGATGAGGGGAGGTCCAGTATCGGCTCGCAGGTTCGCCAGAGTGACTACCCCCGAAAAGGCCCAAGCTACAATGATCACCAGCAAGCCGACGGTGTGGCTTTGGCTCCCAACCGGTTGGCTCGCACCTGCGTGTGTTTCGCTCATATCACCTGCTCTGGAATAGTGGCCGGAAGCCACCGACATAAGAGCTGCTTATGACATCAGATAGCACTCTACTGCCCTTAATATTCGGCCTCAACAAATTAATGAGGAGGCTTTGCGATGTTATACTGGCTACCTGCTGAAACAGAGAATTCATAGAGGATCTGATGGCTTCCATACTGATAAAGGGTGGCCGGGTTCTGTCGCCGGAAGACAACCTCGACGGTGCGTTGGACGTTCGTATAGAAGACGGCGTGATTCGCGAGATTGGCCCCAACCTTACGGGCGGAGCGGATGAAACGTTCGACGCCAGCGGCTGCGTGGTGGCACCCGGTTTCATTGACATCCACGTGCATTTCCGCGAGCCCGGCGGCGAGGCGTCGGAAACCCTGGAAACGGGATTGGCCGCGGCCGTCGCTGGAGGCTTTACGGCCGTCGCCACCATGCCCAACACCAAACCGGTTATTGATCAGCCGGAATTTGTGGCGGCGCAAATCGAGAAGGCTCGCGGCTTGGGACTGGCGCGAGTGTTCCCGGTGGCGGCGGTTTCCATGGGCAGCCAGGGAGAATCTCTTACCGACTTCCGAGCGCTGGTGGCGGCAGGCGCCGTGGCGTTTTCCGATGATGGGCGTCCGGTGAAAACGGCGGGCCTGCTGCGGCGCGCCCTGGAACAAAGCCGAGAGTTGGGTGTGCCCATCAGCGAACATTGCGAGGATGCCAGCCTGACCGCGGGCGGCGTAATCAACGAAGGTTCGGTTGCCAATAAGCTCGGCGTGCTCGGGATTCCCAACTCGTCGGAGGATGTGTGCGTGGCGCGCGGCCTGGTGATGGCGGAAGCAACGGGCGGGCACCTGCACGTGGCGCACCTCTCCACTGCGGGCGCACTCGACATGGTGCGGCAAGCCAAACGCCGGCGCCTGCGCGTGACCTGCGAAGTCGCCCCTCACCACTTTGCCCTTACGGAAGAAGCGGTGCTGAAGTTTGGCGCCAATGCCAAGATGAATCCACCCCTGCGCAGCGCCGCGGATGTGGAAGCAATTCGCGCCGGGATAGCCGACGGCACCGTTGATGCCATTGCCACGGACCACGCTCCCCATGCAGCGGAACTGAAAGCAAAGCCGCTCGACGCCGGCGCACCCTTCGGCATCATTGGATTGGAGACCGCGCTGGGCCTGGCGCTCAGCGAACTTGTCCATACCGGATTGATTTCGCTTTGGCACATGATTTCATTGTTCAGCGCCAACCCTGCGCGCATCATCAATCAGCCACTGGGCCGAATCCGGATCGGCGGCGCGGCCGATCTTACCCTTTTCAATCCCGATCTTGCCTGGACCTACCACGTCGCGGAAGGCCGCTCGAAAAGCCGCAATTCTCCCTTCGACGGGCGCACTTTCCGCGGCGCGGTTACGGCCACCATCGTTGCGGGCCGCGTCGTGTACCGTCGGTAGGATCGGGAGATCAGGAGATCGGGTAATCCGGTGATCGGGTGAACACGAACTCGTTCGATCTGGCCTGTGACTACTTCCGCAACATTTGGGTTTTGACCCCCTCACCCGTCCCGCCCCGGCTGATGACTGCGCCGGTTGCGGTCCACCCTCTCCCCCAAAGGGGCGAGGGAAGTAAATTCAGTTTACCTCTCCCCTCGCCCCCTTGGGGGAGAGGGGCCGGGGGCATAGGCGTTAAAA
>CAYTMD010000434.1:0-5648 GCA_964438685.1 uncultured Acidobacteriota bacterium | reverse complement strand
GCTCGTTGTTTCTTGATATTTCATGATATGTCATGATAGCGTGAAGGGGTAGGAGACGCGCCTCATGTCCCAGACTCGTGAGAAATTCGCCACCCAGGTCAATCCCGAAGTCCTTTCGGCCGTGCGTGCCCTCGCCGAGGAACAAGGCCGGCAACTTCAGGCGCTCGTGCAGGAAGCTCTTGCCGACCTGATCGAAAAGCACAAGAACGCCCGGCCGCGCCCGCACGTCATGGGGGCGTATTTCGCCAGCCACGAAAAGTACGGCCCTCTTTATAAGAAGCTCGCTAAATGACCGACTACCTCACCGTGGCCGAAGTGCTGGCCATGCATACCGACCAGATCGAACGCTATGGCGGCGCCCAAGGTGTCAGGGATCTAGGGCTGCTCGAAGCCGCCCTCTACCGGCCGCAGACGGGCTATTACCCCAGCCTGATCGAGGAAGCCGCAGCGCTCTGGGAGAGTATTGGGCAGAACCATCCCTTCATCGACGGGAACAAGCGGACGGCTTTCGCCGCCACGTATACTTTTCTCGCCATCAACGGCGCGCGCCTCACGGCGGACGCCCAGGAGACCTACCTCTTCGTCGCGGGCCTCTACGAGGCAAACCAGTTCACCTTCGACAAGCTTGTCCCATGGCTGCGCAGCCACGTGACGCAATACCCTCCCGCGGTCCCGCCGCAATGAATGGCAATAAGCGGGCAGCGCAGCGCGGCGAGGCTGCAACCTAATATGCCATGGCCGTCCCGATCAAATGCATCGGAGCAAGTCCCGGCCATGCTTGAGCACGGGCGGGAGAAGCTGTGAAAGAATCGAAAGAAGGCAAAACATTTCACGCAAAGGCGCAATGACGCCAAGCCCGCAAAGGACATAAGGCGGTTATGGTCGCACATCTTTGCGCCTTCGCGCCTTTGCGTGAGAATGTTTATCTTTTCACACGTTCGGACGCCCGTGGCATGAAACTGTAGGGACCAGCGGCGGTGGTCCGAGGCCGAACGCCGGGCCCTACGTCGTGCGCAAAATGTTTGCCAAGAAGAAAAGCGAGTAGCCCTGGGGTAGCGCGGAGGCACGCGTAGTTTGCGCTCCTCCGCGGTTTTTCCAAATACGCGCCGTGTTCAGGCGTTCATTAATGCAAACGCGAGATCAAGAGCCGCATAGGAACGCAAAATGCACCTACCTGTGCGCTACACGCTTTATCGGTGCCGAAGAAAATGCTGGCCGCAAAGATGCGGTCGAAACTCTGTTTTGCGCGCCCCCTATTATGTCGTACAGGAAATTGCCGCGCATGAGCAGGGTTCATGCACTGTCTGGTCACCCGGCCCCATCCACTTGTGCGTTGACTCTGCCGGTGGTGTGCCATAGTCTGGTTCAAATCACTTAATTCCTTGCCGGGGAGTATTCATGCAGAACTTTACGAAATCAGGTTTCGCTCTGGTTTTGGCCGCTGCGTTAATGGGCTGGAGCCCTGTACGCCTCCATGCCCAGTCTGCCGGCGGCGAGAGTGCCAGGGACCCGCTTCTCGACACGTTGAATAGTGAGTTTCGAGAGCAATATCGGCGGGCGCTGGCGGCCACGCTGGTCCATGCCGGCCCCATGATTCTTGAGGAGGGCGACAACCTGATTCTTGTTCACAAAGGTGAACGCTCCAGCGTGCTGGTGAAGCCCGTGGGGTACCACGAGCTCAAGGCAGTCGCGCACATTCCCCTGGCGCTTTTCGTGATGCTGTCATTTCCCCCGGAAACGAGCCTTTCCGCCAGCCGTCGTGAGAGCCTGGGGCACTACCGCGAGCTGATGGAAAGAGCCCAAGCCACTTTGCGCAACCGCCACTTTACGCCCGAGCAACTTTCGCGGCAGCAGCAGATTTTCAACGCCTCGTTCGAATTGCTGGATGGCGTTCTTGCCAACGGGAAGGTGGATCCGCAGAAGCTCGGCAGCTTTACGGAGCATACCGGGCCATTGCTGCTCGCCAACGTTGCCGACGCGACGGCGCTGGAGATGCGCGAGCTCTACGCAACCGCGGCGGCGTGGCAAAAGCAGCTCACCCCGGCGGAATGGAATGCGCTGCACGTGGTGATGATCGGCCCGCATATGCCGCGCGACCAGGAATGCTCCATCCAATTCTTCGAGCGCCTCTTCCACGAGTCCGGGGAAGGTAAGCGGATCATCTACGCCGAAGCGTTGTGGAATGAGAAAGACGCGCTGAACCTATTCGCCACTCATTTGGTGGATGAGGCCGCCGGAGAAGCATTTTTTGGCGACCCCATGCGCATGCACCGCGATCTGCTCGCCGATGCAGCCAAGGCTTATCTGGATGCGCACCCGCTGGCGCCCTAGAATTTTCGAATGCAGGGAAAAATCCTGCCCACAATTAACGCATCAACTGCTACATTACCTCACTGATGCGTTCTCGATTCATCGCCGTCCTCATGCTCGTCGCGACTTTCGCGGCATTGATTCTGCTGCACCTGCCACTGCTGCGCCTCCCCTACTTCTGGGACGAGGCGGGGTATTACATTCCTGCGGCTCTGGACTTCTACCGGTCGTGGGCGCTGATTCCGAGGACCACGCTGCCGGAAGGACACACGCCGCTCGTCATGGTTTATCTTGGCCTTTCCTGGCGATTCTTGGGGTATTCACCATGGGTAGCGCGCACCGCGATGACGCTGATCGCGTCGGCAACTGTAGCGGCACTCTACGCGCTGGGGCGTCGCGTCGCAAGCCGTGAGATTGCAGCCTGGAGCGCACTGCTGCTCGCGCTGTCACCGCTGTTCTTTGCGCAAACCACACTCGTGCACCTGGACCTTGCCGTGGCGCTCTTCACCACCCTGGCGGTGTACTTTCTGGTCGGCGATCAACCCTGGCTCTTCGCGCTGGCAGGTTCGCTGGCTGTTCTCAGCAAGGAAACCGCCGTGGTTCTGTTACCTGTCGCGTGGCTCTATGCATGGCGGCAGAAGCGTTGCTACGCGGCAGGCTGGCGGGCGTCCCTCCCGTCCCTGGCGGTGCTGTTCGTGCCGGTCGTGCCGCTCGCAGCATGGGCGCTTTACTACCACCACGCGACGGGCTTCTGGACGGGCAATAGCGGGTACCTCAGCTACAATTTGTATTCCACGCTATCGCCAGTACGGATTTTCTGGAGCCTGCTGCGCCGCGCTTACGAACTCTTCATCGGTGGGTTCAACTGGCTGCTGGTGATCGGCGCCGCCATGGGATTCCGGTGGGGGCGAAAGGACGAAAATCGAAAATCGAAATTAGAAATTCGAAATTCAGAACCAAGCGCGGTTTCCGAACATCGAGTTCCCCGCCTCGTGTCCCGTCCTCCCCAGCGTCCCTTCGTCTCTTTGATTGCCAGCCTCGTAGCCATCTATCTGCTCCTGCTGAGCCTGGTGGGCGGCGCAATTCTGCCACGGTATCTGCTTCCGGTCCTGCCCCTGTTCTACCTTTTTATGGTGGCCCTGGTGACGCGCTTGCCGCGCTTGCAATCCCGGCTCATTCTGGCGGCTGCCGCATGTTGCTTCGTATGGGCGTGGTTCATTAATCCGCCCTACCCATTCCCATTTGAGGATAACCTCGCGTACGCGGACTACATCCGGCTGCATCAGCAGGCAGTCCGTTACCTGGAAGCACAGCCCGGGCAGCCGCGGATTTTGACGGCATGGCCTGCCACAGATGAGCTGGCGCGGCCTTTTCTAGGGTATGCGCGTAATCCTTTGCGCGTTGTGCCGGTTCCTGGCTTTACACCGCAGGAGTTCGCAGGCGTTTCCCCGGAATCCTTTGACCTGCTCTATCTCTATTCACGCAGATGGGAGCCGCCGGGCAATTGGGTGGCGCGCTTCCCCGGTTGGCTGCGAATGCAAGGGCGCTACTTTGATTATCATCCGCAGGCTGAGGCGCAGGAGTTGGTGGTCCGCTATCATCTGCGATTGGTTGCCGAGATGGAACGCCGCGGCCAGTGGGTGCGGATCTACTCTCGCTGACCTGGAGTCGTCCTACGGCTCAAGCGTTGTGCAGTACTCGCGCTTTAAGATATAGGAAGAGTAATTTCGTGCGGGCGTATTGTCCTGGGGGCGGATTGTCCCTACGACATTTTTTACCCGTTTATGTGAACGCTGTTCGTGGCCTTGCACGATGGTCCAAGGGATTCCGCAATAGAGTCCTCTATATAAAGGTTGCAGGATGACCATTCAGTGGCCGTCGAATATTGACAGCGCTCCGGCCTATGCTATACTCAATTCGTTCGGGTCTGAGGAGGCTCGGACGCCTACCGGGTGGGACTCGGGCTTGACCATATTGAATTCGGGTTCACAATGCAGACCCTGCCGTCCGCATTTCACCTTTCTAAAATTGCCTTCGAGGCGCCGTGGAAGCCACAACCTGCAAAAAAGAACTTGTTATTGAAATTCCTATAGACGTCGTGCAGCGCGAAGTAGATTCCGTTGCGGAGCAGTTCGCCAAGCGCGCACGCATTCCGGGCTTTCGTCCCGGTCACGCCCCAACAACCCTCGTCCGCCGGCATTTTCAGGACGACATTCGCAGTGAAGTTGCCCAGACCTTGATCCCGCGCTTCTTCCAAACCGCCGTGAAGGAGCAGAAGTGGGATATTGTTGGCCAGCCGCGCTTCGAAGACCTGAAATTCGAGGACGACCAGCCGCTTTCCTGCAAAGCCACCTTCGAGATTTATCCGGAGGTTGACCTCAAGCCTTACAAGGAATTGGAAGTGGAAGAGGAGCAGGCTGCGGTCACGGATGCCGACGTTGACAAGGCCGTCGAGGAACTGCGTGAGAACGCCTCGACCTTTGAGGTCATCACTGACCGTCCGGCTGCGGACGACGACTACGTCAGTGTGAACTACCGGGGCCAGGACGCGTCCTCCCCTGCCAGCCAACCCACTGAAGCCAAGGATGTTGTTATCCACCTGGCACAGAAGCATACCGTGCCGGCGTTTACCGAGAATTTGCGCGGCGCCAGTGCCGGAGAGGTCAAGGAATTCCCGGTAACCTATGCCGAGGATTACCCCCAAAAGACTCTGGCGGGCAAAACATTCAGTTACCGAGTTGAGGTTCAAAGCATCAAAAGGAAGGTAGTACCTCCCGCGGACGACGAACTTGCCAAGTCCGTCAGTGAATTTGCCACGCTCGAGGAACTGCGTACGAAGCTCCGCCAGGACTTGGAGAAAAACGCCGCGCGGCAGACGGAGATGGGCACCAAGCAGAAGTTGGCGGAGAAGCTTCTGGAAGCGCACCAGTTCCCGGTTCCCGAGGAGTTGGTGGAAATCCAGATGGATCGGAAGATTGAGCGGACCTTGGGGCAGTTGATGTCGCAAGGGATTGACCCCCGGCAAACCCAGGTGGATTGGCGAAAAGTGCGCGAGGAAGCCAAACCCGAAGCGGAGAAGGAAGTCCGGGTGGCCCTGGTCCTGAGCCGTGTGGCGGACGCCGAAAAGATCGATTTGTCGGAAGAAGAAATGGACGATGTTATTCGGGAAATGGCGCAGGAACGGCGCATGACTGCAGCGGAATTAAAGACGCGCTTGACACGCGATGGCAAGCTGGATACACTAAAATCTACTCGCCGAAATCAAAAAGCGCTGGATTTCATATACCGCAACGCGAAAATCATTCGGAAAAATGCGTAGTTTTCTGGCCCGGTTCGAG
>CAYTMD010000433.1:0-5665 GCA_964438685.1 uncultured Acidobacteriota bacterium | reverse complement strand
TTTGCAGACCTTCCACATTAACGCGGAAGAAATCATTCCGGTCGCGCACCCACATCTTGACGAGCGCCGCCGTGTGGATTACCGCGTCCACACCTTGAAGCGCCGGACGTAACGCTTGGCGGTCACGCAAATCACCCAGGACAACTTCGCACTGGCTCGTCGCAGGATCGAATCCCAGGCGGTTGGATTGCCGCACCAAAACTCGGAAACGTAGGCGGCGCGCAATGAGTTCGCGGGCAATCGCCGAGCCAAGATAACCAGTAGCGCCAGTCAGGAAAATCATCGGATTATCGGAAGATCGGGTGATCGGGTGAACAAAGAACCAAGTAGGTCGGGCAGGTTTTTGCTCACCGGATCACCCGATTTCCGGATCACCCGATTTGTCGATTCTACCAAACTCTTATCCCCGCGATGTGCACCAAGTATGCTCCCGCCAATCCCAAATGACCAACCATCATCATCAGGTACATGTGGTGCCAGGAAGGATGGTTTTCGCCCTCGGTCACCAGGCGGTACGGATCCTTGTTAATCAAATAGGCCACGTAGGAGCCCCAGATCAGCATGATCACGCTTAACGCCAGGATGGCTACGGGATTGCCGCTAAGGATATGAAGTGCGAGGCCGAGTGGCAACATCAACCAGGGCAGTATGAACGACGGGGTGATGGCGCGCGCGCTCCAGGTAGCTCCGAATTTCACTGGCAAGGTGATGCAACCCGCGGCCCGGTCGCCTTCGATATCGGCGAAATCCTTGGTGGTGGTTGCGCCCAACAGAAAAACGAAATAGATGGAGCCGATGTACCAGGGCTCAATCGAAGTAAGCACCGTTGCCACCGCTGCCCACCCCGCCACCTTCAGCAGCCAACCGCGAATGAGCGCGATGATCAGGTTTGAACCCACGGGATGCCGCTTCAAGCGCACGGGGGGCGCGGAATACGCAACGGTGGCGAGCGCGGCAACCACGTATATCGCAAAAGTTTCCACATTCACCACCGCCACCATGGCCAGCGCCAAAACGTATGTCACCACGGTAAAAATCCAAGCCTGGCGCAGGGTGAGTTCACCCGATGGAATCGGCCGGTGCGGCTTGTTGATGCGGTCGTTGGTGATGTCGCAGATCTGGTTCAGAGCATTGGAGGCAGCGTTCAACACTCCGGCAGCAAGTACGGCCAGAGTGACTTGGACGGGATGAATGGCTGAATGCGTGGCCCCATAACCCAAAAGGACTCCGGAAAAAATCCCGGTCATGGGCGGAACCAGCGTAAACGGCCTGGCAAACTTCCAGTAAGTGCGCAGAGAACTCATTCGCGCGTTATTTTCAATCTTCCTTGCACTGGTGACAAGGGGAAAAGACGGAGTAGGTTATAGGTGACAGGTTACAGGTGACAGGGAAAAGGAATGTGACCTCTAAGATGTCCCCTGTATCCTGTTCTTCTGTTCCCTCAAACCTGGTTTTCCACTAACATATACTCGGGAAAAGAATGAGCGCGGAAGTGAAATAGGCTGTAACCTGTAACCTGTAAGCTGTAACCTGACCCGAGGCTCCATGAGGCTCATTCCCATCTCAGTCGTTTGCCCGCAATGCGGATCCGGCGACGTGTTCTATTCCTGCAAGCCGGAATGCTGCTACAACCACGTCTGCAACCATTGCTACAGCACATTTGAGCTGGAAACCACAAGGGTGGGAGAAGTCACGGAGAGTTTTGAAATTCCGCTTGAGCCCGATTCCACTTCGCCAACCGCCCCATGCGCACGGTGTCATGAACCGCGGATTTTCGCCATTGACGATGTTGGCCCACCACCTCGATTTGTGTGTGCAGACTGCAAAGCCCTGCTCACGCTCGCGTACACGGAAATTGCTCCGGCCTGATGTGGCGCCGTCCTTTACGGCACATGCCGGGCTAAAACTTAGCACTGCGATGCCAGCACTCAGAACAGCCGGAAGCTCACCTCCACCAACACCTGCACCGGAACCGCTACATTGTGGCGTATTGCGGGCTTGAATCTCCACGTGGCCACGGTTTTGAGCGCCTCTTCATCAAGGCCCATGCCCAGAGGTTTAATGACCCGTGGATTTCGCACATTGCCCAGCGCATCAACCACAACCCACATGGTCACGATTCCACTGAATTTGGCCTTGCGCGCTTCTTCCGAGTAGGCAGGCTCCGGCGAGTATATGGGGATTGGCGCACTCGCTCCATGGACGCCACCGACCTGGAAGGCGTCTCCGCCGTATCCTCCATCCGAACCCGGCCCAGTACCCGGGCCCGTTCCCGGCCCCACTCCGGTCCCATTGCCATCGCCGATTCCTCCCCCCGTTCCCTGCCCCTGCGAAGGTGGCCCCGGTGGATTGTTTGGGTCGCCAAAAGGCATGTCGAGTTTCATGGCCGGGAGTTTCAACTCCGGCGGGCCCAACAGCGTGGCCTGCATCGGCAAGGCCGGAGCGACCTTCGGAATCTCGACTCGAGGTGGCGTGAATTGCGTGCGTGCAAATTGCGGAAGAGCGCCGCGCGAAGCAGGAAGCGGAGAGCGGTCCCCACCGCCTCCCCCACCCCCGGTTTTGTCAGCATTGCCGTGGAGTTGCGGAAGTGGAAACTCAATCCGCGTGACGTCGAATATTTTCGGGGGGGCAGGCACCGACTTAATGAGGTGCTGAAGTTCGAAGGGCAGCACCAGCAGGGTGAGCGCGAACAGGTGAATGAGCAATGAATTTGCCCATGAAAAGGGATTGGGCAGGTAATCCTGCCAAATGTCCGGGGCGTCACCCGCTTGCGAGTTGAAGCGCGCGGGGACAGCGTGCGGCATCGCCAGGAATACCCGAATCTGCGCGGGCAGTTCAAGAAACCACGGTCGTTGATCCGAGAGCGGCAGCCGTGCCTCCGGTTGGTCGCGACAGCGAGCCGGATTTCGCCTCTCATGAAGCAAGGCGTTGGCCTGCCGGATCAGGGAGACCGGCAAAGTGGGTACGTCAAGCAAGGTTAATTCAAATGAGCGGGCAGAGTCATACGCTGGATCAGGGATGGTGGCCGCCTGCGAACGCACGTCAACACCGGATTGTGACACAACAACCCCTCCTTGCGGACCCGCCATTCATGCGGCCCGCGCCACGTTTTTCGGTTGCATTCCCGCCGTTGGATGTGAGAGTAGCGCGCGAGGTTGTACACCCGCGAAAGGCGGTCATTGCCGGGTGTCACATCGCGTCGGGACGGTCATTTCAGACAAAGGGGCTAGATGTACATATGGGGATCCAAGCAACTGGCAAAGGGACCTCCCTGCCTACTGCTTACTGCCAACTCTCCCCTCTGGACAGCAGGCGCCGCGCGGGATGGGTGAGCCGTGGGGACACGTTTGTGGGTGGTGGAGAAAAGTACAAATCTTTTCGGTCACTTCCGGGCTGAGGGAGTGTTCGATTTTGCAGGCGTGCTCGTCCAGAACGTCCTTATCAATTCCAAAAGTTTCATAGAACAAGCGCTCGGAAAGGCGATGCCGTCGCAGCACATGCCGGGCGCGAGCTTCTCCGCGCGGTGCGAAGGACAGCGCCCCACTTTCGAGCTGAACCAGCCCCTCTTGTGCCATCAATAGAAAAGTCGCGCGGTTGCGGGCGAATTCCGGCAGGGCGTCGGGATCCATTACGCTGCTGCCGGTATCCTCCTGCGCGTGCCAGACCGCCTTCAGCAGGTTGTCGATCAACGCCTCTTCATTCGTGGGGAAAACGGAAACTTCCGCGAGACGCCCATGGTGCAGCTCGATGCGGCGCTCGGCCATGCGTCCGATTTCCGGGTCATGGGTAACCAGCACAATGGTGTGGCCTTCACGATGCAGTTCCGTAAGCAGGCCCACCACCAGGGCTTCGTTCACCTCATCGAGATTCCCTGTGGGCTCGTCGGCCAGGATCACGTTGGGCTGATTGATCAGTGCCCGCGCCACACAGACGCGCTGCTGTTCACCTCCGGAAAGCTGCGACGGCAAGTGCTGCAAGCGGTCGCCCAATCCCACCCGGCGCAGAGCCTCCGCGGCTTCGCGCTCGTCGGAAAGGCTGTGGAAATACTGGGCCAGCATCACATTCTCCAGCGCAGTCAAATACGGAATCAGGTGGAATTGCTGGAAGACGAAACCGATTTTTTCCGCGCGAAAGCGGGCCAGGGCGTTGCCGGAGAGAGCGGAGATTTCCTGTCCATCCAGCGTCACGCGGCCGGAGGTTGGTGAATCGAGGCCACCAAGGATATTCATCAAAGTGCTTTTACCGGAGCCGGACGGTCCCATTACCGCGATCCACTCACCTTTTTCCACCGTGAAAGAAAGGTGGTGCAGCGCATGGAGTGATGCGCCGTAAGCCTTGGTTAAACCTTCCACTTCAATGAAGGACAATTTTCTTCTCGATTCCTGGGGGCTTTGTTTCGCCGCAGCCCCGGCGTTAATTGGAAATTCCAGCCCTCGCCCCCGTGGGGGAGTCCGATTGCTGGACCCCGATGGGGTCCATCGGACCCCAGAAATCGGGGAGGGTGGCCCGCAGCCGGCGTTTTCATCAGTCCGTCTGCCGACGGAGACGGGTGAGGGGGTCACCCAATTTCGTCCCGCAACGCGATCTCTTATTCGCCTTTCAAAACCACAGAGGGCCGGATCGCGCGCACGATGCGCACCGGCGCCTGCACCGCAATCACCGCCAGCGCCACGGTCAAACCGCAAACCACGGGGAGCGTCCACATATTCAAGTTGAGCGCAACACCAAAGAGCCGTAAGGCCAATCCGCGCGCCAGCAATGCCCCCACCCCGTATCCCAACGCGCCACCCACCAAACCCAGGCCCGCGCTTTCCGTCATAAAAAGCCGCATCAGCAGCGCATCGGCCGCGCCCAGGGCCTTCATCACTCCAATATCCTTGCGGCGCTCCAGCACGATGGCCGTCATTGTCGCCATAACACAAAGAGCGATAATTACCAGAATGAGCACGGTAAGGGAAAGCAACAACCAGCGAATGGTTCCCAGAACTCTTCCTTCGGAGTAAACAATCTGCCGAATGGGACGAACCTCAAGGCCAGGCAATAACCCGGCAAGCCGGTGGACGGCGCTTTCCACGTCGCGAGTTTCCCCGGGAATGCTGAGTTCCACCAACGTGACCTTGCCCCCCATTCCCAGAAAGGATTGCAGCGTGGCAAGTGGAAGAAAAACCTGGTCGTCTTCCGAAGCGCCCGTGGTGAGGACAGTGGTAATGCGGTACGCCGAGAAAGATGCTGCATTCCTGGCGTCCGCTTCGGTCACTCGACGCAGTTCAATGGAGTCACCCGGTCGCAGATGCAGCCGCGCCGCCAGGTGCGCTCCCACGGCGCAGGCGCCGGGCGGCAAGTCAGCGGAAACCGCCTCATCTGCTTCATGCCAACCGGGATTCATACGCCGCAGCGCTCCGAAATCTTCCCCGGCTGCCACCACATTGGCAAATTCCGGCATGCGAGCATCGGCTGAACTGGGCGCCACTCGAACCACGCCGTATAGAACGGGTATGAATGACGTTCCCACCGTCTGCGCGGCGAACCGGGCTACGGGTTGGATGGCGGATTCCTCCATCACTCCGGGGCCTTCCACATCGCCCACAGTTCCCACTGAGGCTGGTGCGATGACTACATTCGCTCCGTAAGAGCGGAAGTCCTCCGTCATCTTTTGCCGTACGTC
>CAYTMD010000432.1:0-5707 GCA_964438685.1 uncultured Acidobacteriota bacterium | reverse complement strand
GGTGAGGGGGTCAAAAACCGTCGGGCTAAGCGGCAAACTGATGTTTATGAAAACAGAAGAGTCGATCCTGTCCGCCGAATGAATTAAGCCGCACGCTGCTGGCGGAGAAGCATTTATCACCATGACCCTGCAAAATCGTCTGTTCACACCCGCGAAACTGTTCCTGCTCATTAGCGGCATTGGCTTGATTGCCGGCCTGGGCCTGGTGACTTTTGCCGGGCGTGCCGCGCAATCCCCCGCGCCGGCGCTCACCCGCGAAGCGCAACGGTCCGGACACAAGACCACTGGACCTGCCACGCAATCCGGAGGCGCACAACGCGATCAATTCATCGAGGTGGCGGAGAAATCCGGAATTCATTTCACCCTAACCAGCGGCGGCCCGGAAAAGCAGTACATTGTGGAAGCCAAGGGCGGCGGTGGCATTGCCTGGATCGATTTTGACAACGATGGGTTCCCTGACCTCTTCCTGGTGAACGGCTCGACGTTTGAACAGTCGAAGCAAGGCTCCAGTCCCCGCTCGCGCCTTTACCACAACAATGGCGACGGCACCTTTACCGACGTCAGCGCGCGCTCCGGCCTTGACCACGCGGGATGGGGAATGGGCGTTTGCGTAGGGGACTACGATAACGACGGCCTCGAAGATCTTTACGTGACCTACTACGGCGGCAACGTTCTTTACCACAACAACGGCAATGGTACCTTTACCGACGTCACCGAAAAGGCAGGAGTGCAGGGCGGCGGTTGGGGCATGGGCTGCGCCTTCGGTGACTACGATAATGACGGTCAGCTGGATCTCTACGTCGCCGATTACCTCGACGTGGACATCCTCAAGCTGGGCGGAATGGGCAGCGCGCCCAACTGCACTTATCGCGGCATCTCGACTTTCTGCGGCCCGCGGGGCCTGCCCGGCGGACGCGATTTTCTGTTCCACAACAATGGCGATGGCACGTTTTCCGACGTCACGGAGCGCGCGGGAATCGACAACAACAAGTATTACGGACTGGGCGTGGTGTGGTGCGATTACGACCGCGACGGCCGGCCCGACATCTATGTAGCCAACGATTCCACTCCCAGCTCGCTTTACCACAACAACGGCGACGGCACCTTTACGGATGTCGGCGTTGAGGCGGGAGTGGCATACAGCAGCGAGGGGTTGGAGCAGGCGGGCATGGGCACGGACTTTGCCGACTACGACAACGACGGTTGGGGCGACCTGGTGAAGGGCAACTTTTCCGATGACACCAAGAATCTCTACCACAACAACCGCGACGGCACCTTTACCGACGTAACCTATCGCGCCGGCATCGGCGGCGTGGGGTGGCTCTTTACCACTTTCGGCGCCAAGTTCCTGGACTACGACAACGATGGCTGGAAAGACATCATGCTGGCGAACGGCCAAACGTTTCCCCAGATTGACCGCTACCAGACCGGAATCACTTACGCGGAACGCAGCCTGCTGTTTCACAATCGCGGCGACGGGAATTTTGATGAGGTCGGATTACAGTCCGGCCCGGGGATGGGCTTGCGGAAGGTGAGCCGCGGACTGGCCACGGCGGATTACGACAACGATGGCGACCTGGAAATCATGGTCTCCAACATGAACAGCACACCCGAACTGCTGCGCCACCTCCGCAAGAATCCGAACCACTCGATTCTGGTAAAAACCGTCGGCGTCAAAAGCAACCGCGATGGGATCGGCGCAGAGGTGAAGGTGATCGCCGGCAGCCTGACTCAATACGACACCGTGCGTAGCGGCGGCAGTTATCTTTCCTCCAGCGACTTGCGCCTGCACTTTGGCCTGGGAACCCACACCGCCATCGACCGCATTGAAATTCGGTGGCCGAGCGGGCAGACACAAAAGATTGAGAATCCGCCTGTCGATCACATCCTGGTGATCAAGGAAGGCGAGGGTTTGGTGGGCTCGAAGCCGTTTCGAAAGGTGGGGGTCCGCGCAAGGTAGCACCAATTACCATTGTGGCATGGCCATCACGGCCATGACCGGACACGGGCGGGACGCCCGTGGCACGAAAACGCAGCGGTCGGAGACCGCCGCTACAGGGGAACACGCAAACACTGATAGCGTTCGGCAAAGTAGGGGTGGCATGAAGTCGCGCAGCCAAGCCCGATATTACGCCGTAGCGTCGGCATCCCGTTCCTTCGCTGGCGCCCGAGTCTTTCTGCTATGCGCCGCCTTGCTCCTGCCCGGTCCGTTGCACGCCGACGAATTCAGCAAAACGTTCCACTATTCCGCACGCATGTTTTCCTTTGGCACACTGACCATTGACACGCGCATGGGCAACGTCCAGGTGGAAACCTGGGACCAGCCGCGCCTGGAAATCGACGCCGAGAAGGTGGTGGAGGCAAGGGATGAGAAGCACGCCCAGCCGCTCTACGACCAGCTGCAAGTGGTGTTGACCGGACAGGACAAGCAGGTTCTGGTGCGTACAATCTATCCCGCGAGAAGGCCGTGGAGGCCGTTCCGCGGCGAGTCGAAGCTCTCGGTAAACTTTCACGTCCACATGCCCTTTGACGGCAACTTGACGATGAAGTGCGTTGACGGCGACGTGCGCGTCAGCGGCCTCCTGGGCAAACAGGAGATCAATGTCAACTACGGCGACGTGGAAATCAACATTCCTTCCATCTACCGTTTGCGGTCGTTGAACGCGCGCTCCGTGTTGGGTTACGTGCAGAGCGATTTGCACGGGGAGGACAGCGCGGGGTGGGGCCGCAGGATCATGTTCTGGAATTCGAGCGGCGACCAGGACATCAAAATTCGCGTCCGCATGGGCGGCGTATACGTTTACAGCAGCGTGGATTGACCATGCGGTAGACGGTAGACAGCATACGGTAGACACGTCCCGGGACACCCGTCGTATTTCCCCGTCTATTCCCTGTGTGCAGTCTGCCGCCTGCCGTTTCCTGTCTACCGTATGCCGTCTACAATTTTCCCCTGCTACCCGGAACTATTACGGCCCGTCTAACGTAACAGATTAAGAGAGATTGTCAGCAGGAGGAAGACATGAAAGGTTATCGACTTCTGGGAGTCGTGGTAGCAGCCTTGTCGCTTCTGGCGATGGCGTTGCCGGCCGCGGCAGAGTCTCGTATTGAGAAGAATCTGGAGCTTCAGCCCAAGGGCCAGTTCGTTCTGGAATCGGAAGCGGGAAGCGTTACGGTGACGGGCGCCTCGCGGTCGGGCGCTCACATCGTGATTACTTCCGAGCGGGATGATTTGAACAGTGAGCTTGAGTTCACTTTTACAAGTACGGCCGGAGTAGCAAGCGTAACAGCTCGGCGCAAGAACGAGTCCTTCTGGGGGCACAGCATCTCCGTGCACTTTGAAGTCGAGGTACCCACGGAGACGCGCACCGAAATTCGTACCGGCGGCGGGAGCATTACTCTTTCCGGCCTGCGCGGCGGGGCCGATGTAAAAACGTCAGGCGGACCCATTGAAGTTTCGGGGTTGAGCGGAAACCTGGAAGCGCACACCTCGGGAGGGCCAATTCGCCTCCGAGAGGTTACGGGCGATGCGCACGTGGCAACCTCTGGCGGACCGATCGATGCGGAATCGATTGACGGAAACCTCCAAGCCCACACCAGCGGCGGAGGAATTCGTATCAATCGTGTTTCTGGCTATGTGGAGGCCAAGACTTCCGGCGGGCCTATCCGGGCCACTTACAGCCCCGGCAACCGTCATGGCGGAGTGCTGGAGAGTTCTGGTGGTTCCATCGAACTGGCGATTGACCCCTCCGCCAATTTGAATCTCGACGCCTCAACTTCTGGTGGTTCGGTCCACACTGATTTGCCCGTGCGCGTGGTCGGAACCGTCAGCCACTCCAGCATGCATGGAACGATCGGTTCAGGGGGAGAAGAATTGCGGCTGCACACTAGCGGGGGGTCAATTCATATCCGGGCACTGTAAGGAGAAGCGCCGCGGGCCATGCGGATGCTAGTGCTGGCGACTCAGGTTATCGCCTGAAATTGCCCTCGCGGTCCGGTGATGGTAGCCGTCTACGAGATAGTCAAGGTATACCGACTTCGTCTTGATCCGCGACCCGCAACGATATCGGGGGTCGGCAGCAAGGGCACACATCTTGACAATCGCGCCGGGAACGTTCCTGCTCAGATCAAGAGCGTCGGCCTGAAAGTCCGCAAGGTCAAGGGTTGGAAGTTGAAACCGCGCAACGCACGCCTGCAAGAGTTTGGCTGCCGCGTCCGAAGGAAGTGGTTGCAGCGTGAGCCGCTCCCCGTCACCCCAGTAAAAGAATCGACTAAGCCGGTCGATCCGCTGCTCCGCATCATCGCGGATGCATAAGAAAACGGGTGTGTTCCGCATCCAGAACAGTTCCTTGACCACCTTCGCAACAGTTTTCGTCACTGGGGGAAGATGATCGAGAAAGACCCGGCAATCGCCGCGTTCGAGCGCGCAGTAGAGGATACCCTTCATGCGGCTGCTTGAAAGCTTCTTCAGCCACGCAGCAAGGCTCAGCGCCGAGACTCCCAGGGAATGAAGTTCCCGGCGCAAATTCGGATCCTTGGCTTCATAAAGCCTCAGAATCAATTGCTGCAGGAGGTCCCGCAAATCCTTCGCGCCGCGCACTTCAAGGCAGCGCCCTGCCAAGCCGGCGGGAAGGCCGGCAATAACCCTGGTCACCAGTGTGGTTTTCCCAATGCCGGCGGGGCCGCAGATCATCAGGCTCTGCCGGTTCAAGATGGCATTCTCAAGGCGCAGCGACTCACTTTTCCGATCGACGAAGAGCAGCATTTCGGGCATGAAGATTCCTCAGGAGTGTCGCAATTCCTCACGCCGGGCTTACACGACGGAATTACGCTCTGAAGACAAGTTGACGATCTCGCTTTCCAAACGGTCGAGCCGAGCGACCGCTGCCTCCACCGCCGGGGCTCCGGCGGCTCTTGCCTCTCGGGCGTGGGTCAAGGCCTCGACGGCGATGCGGCTGATTTCATGCAGCAGCTTCCGGATCTCCACTTCCAACCGGCCGCGACTTTCCTGCACACGGTTGAGGATGTCGTTCTGCACCCGTGAGCAATTGACTTCGAGGAGCCGTCCCAGGAATTCACGCCCATCGCTGGCAATCACGCCGCGGGCCCCGACCAGCCCGAGAACCAAGTCAGCCAGCCATCGCAGGGGCGATGCGGGTTGAGCAATCTCGATCATGTCGCGAAATAGAAACTCCGATCGGGTTCGAAATCCTGTCTCGGGATCGAGGGCGTGCGGCATCCGCGCCAATTCTCGAACACCCGCGCCGGCAAGCTTTGTCAGGAAGTCATTCGCCATCTGCACAAAACGGCTGGCAACCTGCCGGTATTCTTTTTCGCCCTCAGCTTGCTCCATCCGCAGCCAGGGCATAACGTGGCGCTGCGCAATTTCCTGGGCCGCGCGCATGATGGCACGCCGATACGATGGCCCCCACATGCCTGGTATCGATCGCACGGCGCGCTTGAATTCCTCCTCTGCCGTGGGCCAAACGGAACCGAGAAACTCTTTGTGCCGGCCGACAAACACGTCAGAGAGATGCCGCTGCTCGGCCATCCAGAGGAATTCGACCTCGCGCATGGAGCGTTCCGCTTCGGTAATCGTCTCCTTCATGGCGCCGATTCTTCGCTCAGACTCCTCGATGGGCCGCTCCAAGGCTTCGCGCTCCTCGGTGATGATGGCCAGCAGTTGCTCGCTCAGGCGCTGCACTCCCCG
>CAYTMD010000431.1:0-5725 GCA_964438685.1 uncultured Acidobacteriota bacterium | reverse complement strand
CATCCCGCGTTTAATCCCGCCGCCCGCAAGCCACATGGTAAAGGCGTTGGGATGATGGTCTCGGCCATTGGCGACTCCACCTGCATTGACCTGTACCATGGGGGTGCGGCCGAATTCCCCGCCCCAAATCACCAGCGTATCGTCCAGCATGCCGCGCTGCTTTAGATCCTGAAGGAGTCCGGCGCATGCCTGGTCGGTGTCGCGACAATTCTCCGCAATGTCTTCCACCAGGTGTTCGTGCTGGTCCCATGCCTCATGGTAAAGCTGCACAAAGCGGACGCCGCGCTCCACCAACCGGCGCGCCAGCAGGCAGTTGTTGGCGAAAGAGGGCTTTCCCGGCACGGCCCCGTATAGTTCAAGCGTTTCCTTGGTTTCCTTGGACAAGTCCATCAGCTCGGGAGCGCTCGATTGCATGCGAAACGCCATTTCAAATGAGTTTATCCGCGTGGCAATCTCAGGATCACCGGTAACGTCTTCCCGAATCTTATTGAGCTGATTAATGGAATCCAGCGTGTCGCGCTGCAGGGCTTCATCCACCCCTTTGGGATTGGAGAGGTACAACACCGGGTCGCCGCTGCTGCGAAACTCTACGCCCTGGTAGACCGTAGGCAGGAAACCGCTTCCCCAACAGGAATTCCCGCCGCTCGGCCCCTTCTTCCCAGAGCTGAAAACGACGAAGGCCGGCAGGTCCTTGGCTTCAGAGCCCAGCCCGTAGAGAGCCCACGCCCCCATGCTGGGACGTCCGAACTGCATGGTGCCGGTATTCATCAAAAGCTGCCCAGGAGCATGGTTGAACGCGTCCGTGACCATCGACTTGACCACTGTAATATCATCAACGATCTTGGCCGTGTGCGGCAGCAACTCGGAAAGCTCAATGCCGGATTTTCCGTACTTGGCAAACTTGAACTTGGGTCCCATCAAGCGTGAATTGGGATTAATGAAGGCGGCGCGATAGCCCTTCAGGAGATCGGGCGGCGGCAAGGTGCCATCGAATTTCGCGAGTTGCGGCTTGTAGTCAAATAGCTCCAGGTGGCTGGGCGCGCCGGCCATAAAGAGAAATATGACGCGTTTGGCCTTGGGAGCAAACTGCGGTTGTTTGGGGGCGAGGGGATCGGGCCGGGTGGCCTCCGCATACCCTCGTTCAGCCATCAGTTGGGCAAATGCCACCGATCCCAATCCCACGCTGCATTGGCGAAGGAACCAGCGCCGCGACACTTCCTTGGGACTGAGATTTCGATAAAGATGATCCGAGCAACTCATGACTGCGTTACCTCCCAAAATCACTTTCACCGCAGAGGCGCGGAGGCGCTGAGAACGGAATGCAGAAGACGGAAGACAGTAGACGGGGCCAAAACGTGATGCCGTTTACTTTTACGCTATGCCTTCTCTTGCTCTGCGTCTCAGCGCCTCTGCGGTGAAGTCTAAACTGGCGTTTAAGAGACGCGAACCTACAAAACGGGTCCGCGCTATTCTTTCGTAATAGTTTCATCCAAGTTCAGCAAAACCCTCGATAGCGCGGTCCATCCGGCCACTTGTGCCGGAGTAACATTCTTCGGAAGCAGCGGCGCCAGCGCGTCATTCCCACCCAGCAGGTCCCACGGATTCAATTCGCCATCCTGAAAGCGGTGCGTCTCTTTTTGCAGGAAGCCCATCAAATCGTCCTTTTCCAACTTGCTCGGATCCCGAGAAACACATCGGCGGAAGGCATAATCCAACCGCTGATCATCTGTCCTTCCGCCATCCGCCAGGGTGTGCGCAGCCAAGGCTCGCGCCGCCGCCAGGAACACCGGTTCATTCAATGTCGTCAGCGCCTGAAGAGGGGTATTGGAGCGTGCGCGCCTTACACACGACACGTCGCCGTTGGGAGCGTCAAACGTTTCGAGCATGGGATAAGGAACGGACCGATAGCGGAAGGTGTAAAGCGCGCGACGGTAGACTTCCGCGCCGGTGGATTCGTACCAGGGCTTGGGGCTGTAACTCACGGGAGGCTGGAAGAGAAAATCCGGCGCGGGCGGAAACACACTCGGGCCACCCACGGCAGGATCCAGCAACCCGCTGGCGCTCAAAGCGATATCACGCACAATTTCCCCATCCACGCGGAAGCGCGGACCGCGAGCCAGCAGCCGGTTGTAAGGGTCGCGCTCCAAAAGATTGGGCGTCACTTTGGAAGACTGCCGGTAGGTCGCCGAGGTCACAATCAGCCGGTGCAGTTTCTTCAAGCTCCAACCCTGATCCATGAATTGCACCGCCAGCCAGTCCAGCAACTCCGGATGGGAAGGCGCGTCACACTGGGTGCCAAAATTCTCACTGGTCGCCACGATGCCAATGCCGAAGTAAGCCTGCCACACCCGATTCACGATGGAGCGCGCCGTGGTGGGGGAATTCCGCGCCGCAATCCAACGAGCAAAAGTGAGCCGCGTGGGTTGGCCGTTCTGCCAGGAGTCGTCCTGCGGCAGCGGGTGCAGGAACGCCGGAACCCCCGGTTCCACCAGCTTGGTGGGCTTCAGGAAATCGCCGCGCGTCAGGATGTGCGTCTCGCGCGGCACAGCACGAGTTTCCAGCACGAGTTGTGCGGAGCCTTCCGGGTATCCTCGCCATACTTCCACAATCTGATCGTTCTCCGCCTTCCAATCCGGAACCGTGGTGCGCCAATAGCCGAAGAGAGTCTGCACCTGGAAGGGTGTACGTTGGGCGGCAGGAACAGCAAGGATCTCACGCACGTCTTTCGGCAAAGGATCAGCCGAGGCGCCCGGCACGTTGGTGATGGACAGACGAAAGCGGCCGAGATTGTTGTTCTGCTTGTCGCCACTGTTCCAACCACCATGATCTTGCGCCAGGGTAATCGTCAGAATCGTGCCGTGGGGAAAGGAAATCGGCTCCGCCAGGGTGAACACGGCTTTCCGGGATTGATTGCGCTGGCCCGGGCCGGCATCAATTCCCCAAGCGGTATCTTCCTTGCCATCAATGGCGAATGAAGGCGGGCCGGTCACCCGATTCTTGCCGGACTTATCATTGAAAATTGGGTCGAGCGGCATAACCGGCTGATCGAAATCAGCGGTGGCTTTGACAAATTTCAACTTGGTGATTTTCTTGGGAGCGTCGGCTGGGGCAGCCTCAACGATAAACTCCGTCAAAGCGCCAATTCCTTTGAGCGAGCGGCCCGGCCCACCCAGAGGAAGGCTCGGGTCCGTCAACAGCTCCATGCGAAACGCCGTGATGTTTTGCAAGTCCGTTTTCACTGACAGCTTAACCTTGCTCTTGGTGGGCGCGTAGCCCTCACACATAAAGGAGCCGTCCGGCTGCGGGAAATACTTCTCGCCACCCGTGGAGATGTCATCCACGGCCGGCCGGATCACCGTCCACTCCGGCTGGCCCTGCTTCACCGTCTCCTCCCACTTCGCCATGTCCGCCTGCCAAGTGGGGTGCTGATGTTGAAGCAAGCCCTCGATTTCGCGCGTCTTGCGGAAAATCTCCTGCCGCTTCATCTGCTCTTGCGGCGTGTAGACCGCGATGTTGGCGTCATTGGCATTATTGATAAACGCGAACATGCGGTAGTACTCTTCCTGCTTTAGCGGATCGAACTTGTGATTGTGGCACTGCGCGCATTGGATGGTAATGCCCAACATGCCCTTGCCAATAGCGTCCATGCGGTCGTACATGGCTTCCATGCGGAACTGCTCAGGGTCGATTCCACCCTCTTCATTGATCATGGAATTGCGCAGGAAGCCCGTGGCCACAATCTGGTCCTGAGTGGCGCGCGGCAGCAGGTCACCGGCAATTTGATCGATGATGAACTGGTTGTAAGGCAGGTCGCGATTCAGGGCGTTGATCACCCAGTCGCGATAGAACCACACGCGGCGCTGCAAGTCCTTCTCATATCCGTCGGAGTCAGCGTAGCGCGCGGCGTCAAGCCATATGCGCCCCCAGCGCTCCCCGTAATGGGGCGAGTTCAGGAATCGATCGACTTGTTTCTCGTAGGCATTGGGGCTCTTATCGGCGAGGAATGCGTCAACCTCGGCTGCCGTGGGGGGCAAGCCAATAAGGTCCAGACTCAAACGGCGCAATAGCGTCACGCGATCAGCCACAGCAGAGGGCGAAAGACCTTCCTTCTCCAAGCGCGCAAGAATGAATGAGTCAATGGGATTCCGAACCCACGCCTTGTGGCCAACCTGAGGTATCGGCGGCCTTACGGGAGCGATGAATCCCCAATGCTTCTTGGCCGCTTCCGGGGCTGAGTAGGTGGCTGCTGCCGATTCCGGGATCTCCGCGCCCTGATCAATCCATGTACGAATCAATTCGATCTGAACAGGCGTCAAGGGTTGGCTGCCAAACGGCATCCGCGTAAGGTCGCCAATCCCGGCAACTCGCTTGTAAAGTGAACTGTCCGCAGCCTTGCCCGGAACCACGATCTTACCGTTGGTCCCGCCAGCCAGGAACGCTTGGCGGCTATCCAGACGCAATGCACTCATCTGGGCCCCGGCGCCGTGGCAACTGTAGCAGTTCTTCTCCAGAATCGGTTGGATGTCCCTTAAATAGTCAACCTTGGAAGTGTTGGCTTGGGTGGCGTTCTGGGTTTGGGCAAGGTGTGGAAACGCCCATAAACCCAGGAGAACTAAGACTGAGAGGCTACAAAAGAGTTTTAGACTCGTTTTACCTGCCATATTCAATTCGCTTGACTGTAGATCGCCCTGTTAACTCGTGGATAAGGAAGGCTAACACAATCGTCCAGCCTGCTGCAAACAAAAAGCCGGAATTCTGGAAAGCCTCTGACCCATCAACGCGTAGGAGGATTTTTTCAGAAAGTCTTGTTTGAAGCCAATCGGATTAGATTCCCCGTACCAGGTCGAAAGCCTGAGGAACAGCATTAAAGACCTGGCATCAGCGGTTGGCAAGGATGGAAACAGCACGGGACCGGATAAGTTGACGATCAGCAGTAACCAGAGTCAGCCCATAGACCCGGGCCGTGGCGACAAGAAAATGGTCAGCCGGATCCCGGTGGGGGAGCCTGACGGCACGCGTCTCCAAGGCAACTGCATGTGTCAGAGATGCGTCTTTTAGGGGGACCTTGGCGAAAGCTTTTGCCAGCCAGGCATCCGCCGGTTCCTTGAGAGCGACGCGCCCTTTTTCACAGAGAACCAGTAGTTCCCAAGTGCTTATGGGAGACAGCCAGAGTTCATTGGCAGGATTTTGAAGCGCCGCCACGACACGGGGAGAAAGATTCTCCGGAGCCAGCAAGCCCCAAAGCCAGATGTGCGTATCCAAAAGCAGATTCATGAACGGAGGGATTCCCAATCCTGCTCATCTGCAGCCGGCGCAACGATATCCCCTTGAATTTGACCTGTCCCCGCTAACGCTCCGAGCCAGGTTAAGGGACGCTCCGGGATCGAAGGAGGGACAACCTCAGCAACGGGTCGGCCAAAGCGCGTAACGCGCACACCCTGCCGCGTCTTTCGGACACGCTCAAGGACAGCGAGACAAGTAGCTTTAAATTTTGAAATGGCAATCTCCTGCATGAAGGTATCGTACTATGGTCAAAGACCATAGTCAATATTAACAACCTCTTTTATCAGGGTCCAGTCAAAGTCGAGGCAGAGTGACGGCCCCGCAGGGGGCGAAGGTCATTCACTGCTGTCCAAATTAGCAGAGGCGCCGCGTGGCGAACACGGTTCCGCTCGTGCACGGTCACGAATACGACGCCAAACTAACGATTCATTTTCCCTCGCCC
>CAYTMD010000430.1:0-5756 GCA_964438685.1 uncultured Acidobacteriota bacterium | reverse complement strand
TACCTCCCTCGCCCCTTTGGGGGAGAGGGTGGACCGCAACCGGCGCTTTCATCAGCCGGGGCGGGACGGGTGAGGGGGTCAAAACCCAAGTGTTGCGGAAGTAGTCACAGGCCAGGGGACCGCACCTCAGCAGTGCGGTTCTTCCTGTTAACTCTGAACCGTCAATGGTGAACTTTTTATGGAACATCGTGCCCAGGTGCCCGTCGAATGCCCGGTTTGCAAATGGCGGCACTTTTTGGAAATCGAAGTTGAAGATCGGGATCTGACCGCGGGGTCGGAACTCCGCAAACACCTGGAGGCATGGATTGCCTCTCGGTGCCCTGATCATCTCGGCCCAATTTTGGAGATGAGCAAGAACTGATGACGAAGGAGTCAGGAGACAGGAGTCAGGAGTCAGAATGTCTTGCGCGATGTTTGAGCTTACAATTTTGAGTTACGATGTTGATGGACCGCTGAACGCTTATCGCAAAAAGCTCATGTTGGCTTCCAGTTCCTGACATCTGTCTCCTGACTCCCATCTTTCAAGGTCTTCCCTATGCCCTCTGGTACCCCAAAAGACTATTACGCAACCCTTGGCGTCAGCCGCACTGCCAAGCCGGACGAGATCCGCAAGGCTTACCGCCATCTCGCGCGCAAGCATCACCCGGACGTCAATCCGGGGAACAAGGGCGCGGAAGAGAAATTCAAACAACTGTCGGAAGCCTACGAAGTCCTGAGCGACGAGAAGAAGCGCAAGATTTACGATCAGTATGGTTTCTATTCTGACAACCTTCCTCCCGGCGGTTATGGCCCCGGATCAGGTTCGGGCCGGCCCACGAATGCTCCCCCACCCGGCGTTGATTTTTCCGGTTTTGACTTTTCCAATATGGACGACTCGGGCGGTGAAGCCGGAGGGCATACCGGCGGGTTTGGCGGCGGCTTCCGCGATATCTTCTCCTCGATCTTTTCCCGCGGTGAACACGGGGCAGAGAGCGAGGAACCGGAAAAGGGTACCGACATTGAATACCGGATGCATTTAAGTTTTTGGGATGCCATCCGGGGCGCGCAGTTGCGCGTTACGGTGGCGCGTGAGGATGTTTGCGCCACCTGTCATGGAACCGGCGCCGCGCCCGGCCCGGTGGTTACCTGCGGGGTTTGCGGAGGCACGGGCAAGACTATGCGGCAGGCGGGCGCCATGCGCTTTGCCATGACCTGCCCGCAGTGCAATGGTACGGGGAAGCAGCACCGGCCCTGCCCCAAATGCCACGGCTCAGGCTCTATTAATGCGCCTGAAACCTTGAACGTGAGGATTCCTCCCGGGGTTGACACCGGCTCGCGCGTCCGCGTCCCGGGAAAGGGCAATGCCGGAACGCATGGCGGCCCGCCGGGCGATCTCTTCATCGTCACGGAAGTTGAGCCGCATGCGGTGTTTGAGCGAAAGGGCGACAACATTTATGTGAAGCTGCCCGTCACCATCACCGAGGCGGCCTTGGGCGCCAAGGTGGAAGTCCCCACTATCGAAGGCCCGAGCACCATTAAGATTCCCCCTGGCACGCAAAGCGGGCAGAAATTGCGCCTGCGGGGCAAGGGTGCGCCGTCGCTGCGGGATTCCTCGGGAGAGGTGAAGGGCGACGAGTTTGTGGAAGTTCAGGTTATGGTGCCGCACGTCGCCGACGAGCGAACCAAGGAAATCCTGCGCGAACTCGCCCGCTTGAACCCTGACGACCCCCGGAAAGATTTGAAGGCGGCGGGAAGCAAGCCGTAGGCGGGCGGCTGAAGGCTAAAGGTTAAAGGCTAAAGGTCTGTATTTCGAAGTTGCTGCCTGAGGGTTTGGCGGCTGTTGAATGTTGAATTTTGAATTTTGAATCTTGAATCGGTTGCCCTCTATGGCCAAACGTGGCAGGAAAACTCGCGGCAAAGCTGGCTACATGATCTCCGCCGTGGCGGAGATGTACAACATTCATCCCCAGACGTTGCGCATGTACGAGCGTGAAGGCTTGCTGATCCCCTCGCGCTCCGAAGGCAACACGCGCCTTTACACCCAGGAAGACTTGGAGCAGCTTGAAGCCATCCTGAACCTCACCCGCGACCTGGGAGTGAATCTGGCTGGAATTGACATCATCATGAACATGCGGCGCCGCATGCGCCAGATGCAGGAAGAAATGCAGGCCTTTGTCGACTACGTGCAAAAGGAATTTCTGGAGCGCTCGGAGAAGGGCCGCGAAGGAAATGAGAACGCCCTGGTGTGCATCTCCCCGGTCCAAATGATGCGCACGCGGCGCGGGTCAAAATAGGGCGTTAACATACTTCATTAACCAAATACCAGAATTGATGCAATGCGCCATGAGTAGACCTACGACTTGCGCTTCTTGGCTCGCTTTGCCTTGACACGTTTCCGCTTCCGATCAACGACGCCTTTCGGAACCTTCACGACATGCGCCAAGACTTCCCGAAACTTATCCATAGCCTCTTTGGGATTCTCAACTTCAAATGTGTCTATGTTTACTCTCACACGGTCGCCCCGATCAACTGCTTATAAGTTATCCGCCGATTGACGACCCGCGCCAAGACGGAGACGAACCTTTCAAAATCGCTTGTCTTTCTCGCATTGTAGCGAAGCGTTTGCTCATCGAGATAGCGGAACAAATGGAAAGGGGCAACCCGGATGTAGGTTCCCTTGAGTCCGCGCTTCAGCAGGCTCCAGAAGTTTTCGAGGCCATTCGTGTGAATGCGGCCATGAACGTACTCAACCGCATGGTCTACAACCTGATGTTCGAACTCCTTGTCCAGTCCCTCATAACTGGCGAGCGCATCGCTGCTCCGGCTTTCACGTGCTCTTTGACCATCTTTTGAAGCGTTGCCTTCTTGCGGTTCGGTACAACTTCTGCTCTCACTACTCCACCCCGCTCGCGAAATCCCATGACCGCCGTCTTGTCTGCTCCGCCCGTTCCGTGAATCTTCTGCTCACGATTGTCCTTATGCATGTTGCCCGACTTCCCGCCGATTAAGGTTTCGTCAACTTCGACCTCGCCTTGGAGTTTCATGATCGAACCAGTTTGCATAGCGAGCCGAAGACGATGGAGCATAAACCAAGCACTCTTCTGCGTTACTCCGATGCCACGAGCCACTTCGTAGGAACTCACGCCGTTCTTGCAGTTCACAATCAGCCAAAGAGTCGGGAGCCATTTCTCAAGGGGAATCGGAGAATCCTCAAAGATCGTTCCGACCTTGAGCGAGAACTGAGGACTTGGATGCTTGGCATAGCATTTCCAGCGGCGGGTGTTTGTCATGTATTTCACATGATCGGAGCCACAAGTCGGGCACTTAATGACGCCATCAGACCAGCGAGCAGCAACCATGAAGTTGTGGCAGTTCTCGTAAATCGAGAAGAATTTTACTGCGTCCAGGAGTGTTTTCGGGGTATCATTAGCGCTCATCATGGTTAGCATACTACCTTAAACATAGTGGTTTGTCAAGTACTTTAGTTTCCACACTGCTATTCACTTACTGTCATGTCAAACAAGTCCAAGCGCAAAGGTAACGCTAATCCACCCAAGACACAACAAAACCCAAGCGAGAAGAATATGCAACACTCCGCGACCAAGATTCATGGCGCGGTTGAGGTCTACCCATCTCAAGATTCTAAGAATCTTCACACCACCGAGCGCCAAGAGGATACAACCCAAAAAGGCAAAGAGTATTCGTTGGCCATCTGGTCGTTCCGGCTCGCAATTTCTGCTTTGGTTGTTTCTACTCTGTATTTCGGCGCAACTTGCTTGATTTTTTGGCAAACCAAGAAATCTGCTGATATTTCCAATCTTGCCCTTCATGTCTCTGAAAAAGCATATATTGCCTTGCAAACTCCTGTGCTGGATGAAGACAAAGGATTTGTGGATATTGCCATTGATAATAATGGCAGATTGCAAGCGACGGATTTCGAGACAATTCTTCATGAAAGGACGTGTAACGCTATAGTCCAAATACCTCCTGGATTGGCTCCCCAAAGGGGAATGATTTCTTGTCCTGAATATCATCGGACGAGGCTCACATTCCCAAGCATAGCCCCAGGACCAGCGAAGGCAAGGATGGTAATTCCACTTCCAGCTTTCTCTAAAGAAAACACCGACATTGGAGAAGAAGCCATCGAGATATCTGGAACGGTAAAATATAACGACGGATTCCCGGACGATCCTATCGAACAATGGACGTTCTGTTTCCAGACCACCTATCATTTGATAACTAAGGCTGTGTACTGGGGAGATTGCGACGCAAAGATTGTTATTCCTCAAATGGAAGCCCTGGAAAGTCATCAAGGCGAGAGTCAAAAGTAAGAAACCTACCACCCCTTGGTTAGCGAAGTATGTTAACGCCCAAAATAGGACTCAGAAGCTGCCAAAGGGTAAAGGCTAAAGGGTGAAGGTTAAGAAAGGCTAAAGGGTAAAAGGTAAAGGGTACAGGTCAATAAGTGTGGACCTTCACCCTTTACCCTTAACCCATTCCCCTCATCTTTCGTCCTTCAGCCTTTACCCTTTAACCCTTACCCTTGTCTTTCGTCTTTCGTCTTTCGCCTTTACCCTTTACCCTTTATCCAGTACGCTTTATCCTTTATGAAGGACTAAGGACCATGGCCCAAAAAGACTGCCCTCAATGTGAGGGAACGGGGTGGAAACCGATTGAGGTGAATGGCATCCGGCGCGTCACCCGGTGCGACTGCCAGAACCTTGAGCATTCCGCCCTGCTGCTTAAGCAAGCGCATATTCCTCCCCGCTATGAACACTGCGAGTTGGAGGAGTTTTCCATTCGCAAGATCCCCGGCACTGACCAGGAGAACCCGAGCCTGGAGCGGGCGAGATTTACCGCAAAGAAATTTGTGGAGGAATATCCCACTGACTTTGGTTTGCTCTTTGTGGGGCCGACGGGGGTGGGGAAGACTCACCTGGCTGTGGCCATACTGCACGAACTGATTTTGCGCAAGGGCGTGGAATGCCTCTTCTATGATTTCCACGATTTGCTGAAGACGATTCGTGACAGTTACAATCCCGGAACCCAGAACACTGAACTCGGAGTCCTTCAGCCCGTGCTGGACGCCGAGGTCTTGTTGCTCGACGAGTTGGCGGGTTCCAACCCCAGTGACTGGGTGAAGGAAACTCTGCACCATATTATCAACTGGCGCTATAACAACAAGAAAGTGACCTTAATCACGACCACTCTGCTATCTCGTGACACCGCCGGGCGGCGCGGGCCGCGCCCGCCTTCCGGTGAAGACCTCCCCGATTTGGATTACACCCTGAACCAGTTGGGGGTCACGCTGCGGTCAAGGCTTTACGAGATGTGCAAGCTGGTGGAGATCAACTCCGACGATTTTCGCAAGGCCGTCAAACAGCCGGGCAACAAATTTCGCGCAGAATGATATTGGTGGTTAGCGGCTCCGCCACGCCGCCGTATGCTCTGCGGAAACGCCGCCCCTCCCGGTGGTACGCGCGCCCGACCCAACCTGCTCGATGCGAAGGCAAACTTGAATCCATTCCCTCGCCCCTTGGAGGGGAGGATGGCTCGCAACCGGCGTTTTCTTCAGCCGGGGGGGGGCCGATTTCACTCGTGTCCAAAACAGATCGCGTTAGGTTGGGAATGAGGTGTGGCACAAGCGCTCGCTATGCGGGGACGCTGGGGGGCATTCTCACGCTGGCGGTCAAGCCAACCTGTTTCCAGCGGAGACCAAGGGAAGACATATCCCTCGCCCCCTTGGGGGAGAGGGTGGACTGCAACCGGCGTTTTCA
>CAYTMD010000429.1:0-5768 GCA_964438685.1 uncultured Acidobacteriota bacterium | reverse complement strand
CTGAAGGCCTGGGGCGGCGGCCGGACTTTGACCCCAAGGCTGATAGCATTGTCTGCATCCAAATGCAGCGACTGCGCAAGAGGCTTGAGGAGTATTACAGCGATGAAGGAGCTGGGGACCCGCTTCGAATCGTGGTACCTGCCGGACATTATGTTCCTGTGTTTCATGCCTTCCCGAAAGCTCGCCCGCCGCTCCAAAGTCAGGAACTTATTCCGGAACCTCAACCAAGTCGGCCGTCTATCGATCCGGGGAGAATGCTCTCTCACAGATTATTGTTGTCGCTTATCTTGGTATTGCTGGGAATAGTCGCCTTGATGGGTCATCGGCTTTCCCGAGCCCCCGCGCTCAATTCGAGCGCCTCAGCCGAGCCACGTACTCTGCCCACTTCTCTCGCTCCTTTGTGGGGGCCTTTTCTCCCGCCCAACAGTCCCCCGCTTATCGTATACAGCAATTCCCTGTTTCTGCTTGACGATTACTGGGGCCTCCACGGATTGCCCCCCTCCAATAATCACCCCCTACCCATCGGAGCCATTGTATCCGACCTATCTTGGCTTGGACGCACTTCCCCAATTCTCTCCCGGGTAGGCAATCTCTATTATTACGATCTTTATACCGGCACCGGTGAGGTCGTCGCGGGCGCGGACGTGGCTCGATTTCTAACCGATGAAAAGCAAGATTTTTCGATTGAGCGAAGCGGGCTTGTATCTTTCGATCTCTCCAGGGGCACAAACGTCATTTTCCTTGGCGGGCCAGGGGCGGATAGTCATCTCGCTAGTCTATCCCTGCACGGCGATTTGGATATTGTCTCTTCTGGCCAGGGATTTTCAGTGGTGCAGGATTGTCGCCCGGAGGCGGGAAAGGCGCCCACTTATTCGCTGAAAAGAGATCCCAAGACCAAGCAGATATTGACCGACTACGCCTTGATAAGCCTGCTTCCAGCGGCTGTACCTGACCGCTTCAGGCTGGTGCTCGCAGGCATAACAACGTTGGGCACGCAAGCTGCCGCAGAATTCGCGACATCTCCCTCTCAAATGGCCATCGTGGAGAAAATGCGCCGGGGTCACGGTGGCCAGACCCGTCGGTCACCCTATTTCCAAAGTCTCTTGGAAGTGCAAATCCAAGGTGGGGCCGTAAGAGGAATGGATTGCCTCTTAGTCCGCGAGTTGCAATTCAAATGAGGGTCATGCCGGGCATGGGATCGGTGGCAAATACGTCGCCTACGATCGCCTGAGTTCGAAGAGATTATTGGCGGATTGCACTCAATAGAGCCCCTGCCAGTACGGTCGTTTCACGTCGTCACGGAGACGAACGTGACCATCTGGTGGCAACGCCGCGACATTTGTTTAATCCTCCTGTCACGGGCAGCCGCGCTTCCAAGTGAAATATTACCGCAGTCCTGACCCTGATTGCCAGCCTTCAGCCATGGTTCCACTCTGGAGAGCTTGAACCGTGGCCTATTACCGACATAGCAGCTGACTGGGATAGGATCAATATTTGATTTGTGATGTTTATAAACAAAGCTGGTCGGACAATGCAGACGGTCTGCAATATGGCGAACAGTTAGTAATTCCTCTTGCACTTCCACTCATAAAACCTCGCGCATTTCGCGGTTTCTGTCACACCGGCGGGCTATGCGCCACCCACGAGCTTGGGTTATTCGGTGCCAACAGGAGCACCAAACGCCAAGTTCGAACGGTTAGTCAACGCTATAGCGTGGACTAAATCCCCCCCCAACATTAAGGCGTACTCCGGCCCGGTTGAACCGGGCCGGAGCGTCCTTTAAAACGATGTCTAGAAACTAGGGCAACATTCACCCCTTCCCACCACGCAAGCCTGGGGCTCCTTGACCGCAATCTTCTCTTTCTTCCCATGCCTGGGTAAAGCAACAGGAAACTCCCTATATTGCTTGCCATCCAGCCAGGGCGACGTGCCGGACCGGGGCCCTGCTTGCTGCTTGAAGAAGAATGCTACATTCGCTTCCTTATTAACAAGAATAGGTGCTTATCAGGTGGCAATATACTGCCACTCAGAAATTGATGAATCCTATCCAACTTGAAGGATCAGGCCATTGCATGGACATCCCCCCGAAGGGGGGGAGTGATCTCAATACCTTCTCCATGGGTATCATTGGTGTCCATTTGCTTGAACAAGTCGTTCCAGTGCATAGATTTGGAAGAGATGTATATTCCGATCTTGTCGTTCCACCACTCAAGGCCATGCGGAATCCCAATAATCCAACCTCTGCCGATGCTCCACCGCACGATGTGGCCAAGTCCTAGGAGCTTTCTGTTCGCCGCCTGCACGCTTTTGCAACTGATGGTTGCCCCCCTCAGTTGCCAATAATCGACGATATCCTGCGCCACGGTTGCCGGGGCCATGCCTGCCCCCCCATAGGGTCCGTTGACCAAACCCACGCGTTTTCCATCTTTCTCCCGCACGTAATCGATTGTGGTCAGGTCGGTGTAGGCGTCGAGCACCAGGCGGTCAATCCTGTTCAGCCGGGGATCAATCATGCGTTGAGGGATCAGCCGTGCCCGGTAGTACTTCAGTTTTCGGTAATCCACTTCGTCCTGCACTGGCAATTGGGGGCCTCCTGTAAGATCCGGGGACTTTTGCAAGGAAGGACAAATCCTGCAAACGTATGACGGTATACCCTCCCCCATGTTGTTACAAGAGGCAACATGTCACTTCGTGGTCATGTCGAACCAATCGCGGGAACGTTGATGGTCAGAACCGGAACCTTTGCCAACGAGAAGAATTGATTGATCTTGCCGGATTGTTTAGGAGCGCGATAAGCAAGGAACACTCGAACGAAGGTCCAAAGGAGGGGGAAATAGCGGAGCTACGGGATGATGAACCGCTCACTCTAGTCGCTCCTTGCAGTCTTTACAATGCCGGGCCCAGGGTACGGATTCCAAGCGCACCTTGCTAATCGGCTGAGCGCATTCTTCACAGATTCCGAACCTCTCCTGCCGAATCCGCGTCAATGCATCATCGATCGCCCGCAATAGCTTGCTGTCTGTCTGTTTTACGCGCATTAGTACGGTGGCGCTGGTTTCAGTGGCGGCCATATCGACCGGATCCCCACGAGGTTCGCCCTCAGAGGGATTCAAATCCACCAGACTCTTGCCCGCGGCGAGGTTCCGCTTCTTTGCGAGCAGAAGATCCTTATAGTAAAGCAGGTCGCCTTGGTTCATATCGATAGCCCTTCCTATACGCTTGCTGTTCTCAGATTATACCGCCAGAGCCTTACCACGGTACCGATTAGATTACCAGAGCCAGAATCGGTCGATCCTCGACCCTGGAACAAATCGTGTCGACCGTCTGACTAGGAACAAATCTTCGGTCGCGAACTCGAGGCCGCCGGGGGGAAAGGTATCGGGGGCACCGTAGGCGGCGTTGTTAACCAGCACCTGCGCCGGCCCCAAATCTTGTTCGGCGTTATTGAAGAGGGCCGGCGCCATGGCCGGATCGGCCAAGTCCGCCTTCCGCGCGGATCGCCTCGACGACGTGCCGCACCGATCCCTTTGGGATTGTTCCCGCCTGTCACCACCACCACTTTGTCTTTGAGTCCCGTATCAATCATGGCCTTGGACTCGGTGGCTGAGCAAGCTTCAGCGCAGTTTACGCACAACAATTCGCAATGTCACTATTTCGTGAGGTTTCAGGCTCACTTCAATGGAATGAGCGTCGGCCTTGAGTTCTTCCTGATTCTCCTCGGCAGCATTTGCCAACCACACCCGGTCGATGCTGAAGAGGGGAAGATTCAGGTGTGCGGTGGTGGCCACTCCTCCGGTTTCGAGAAGGCGCAACAAAGTCCCGTTGCCATCCTCGGCCATTTTCCAGTTTTCCACGGCCACGTTCGCGGCGTCCACGCTAAGGAAGGATGTGGGCGCTGTGGTCAGAGGCCGCTCGGGATTGCCAAATTTGTCGTTGGGAAGCAGTTGCCCAAATTCCAGAGGAGTCATCGCCGCGCGCCCGAGTCTCGCCATGTCAGCAGGCGCCAACTCACGTCCACTGGTCATCACGTAGCGAAATACGAAATCGCCGCTCTGTACGCGCCGGAAATTGGTATGCCAATAATTGTTCAAGGCGTATGAGAAAATCGTGCCGCTCTTGGCTACAAACCCTTCCGGCCATGTGCCACGATTGATGTCGCCCAGCGTTACCAGGGGTGAATCAACCGGCACCAAGCCAACGCTCATGTCAGGCGAGGCGGCCTTTACCCAGTGCTGTACAGTGAACCAGGCAGGGTTCGCGCCTTTGAGCGTATCGTGAACCGGATCCACCCATCCATTCTGGATTTCGTAACTAAAGCCCGGTGGCACGGCTGCAACCGGAAAGGCAAAATAGACCGCCTCCTTGGTTTCGACCGGGTCCTTGCGCAAACGGTTGATGAACTCTATCTTCTTTTCCTGATCAAACAGGATGATTTCCGACTCGATCCTTGGGGCGTGAGGGCCGCTCGTCTCGTAAGTCAGAACCTGCCCATATGAAGTCTTCCTCACCCTTGTCACTCTGCCACCGCTCGAAGTTCCGACGGTCAGTGTCGCAAGGGGGAGCGACATGCGCAAGTAAACCACTTGCGTTGACCCATCTCCGCCGGACACATAGAGATATTGATTGAACCGGTAAGGGCTCGACGGGTCTACCAGTTCGCGGCCGAGCTGTTTATCGTAGACACTCTTGATCGCTCCCACCGCAGGGTCAACCTCGATCCGGTAGTAGGTATTCTCAATCGTATTGGATGTGGGCAGAGTCTCCTCTCCGGCACGTGCGGTTCCCTTGCGTGGCACCGCCTGGTAGCAACGGTAGCCCAGCGAAGGCACGTCGCGGGCGAAAAACCGCACGTGATCGTAATCCTGGTGATGGCTGAGAATCTCCACCGGCACCGGCGTGAGGTCCGGGTACTCAAGAATGTCATAGCCCCCGTCAAGGTCGGTCTCGACCAGTTCACTCCTCGTCCAGTTGAGCGAGTTGAATACTACGCCCGCGGGCGCCGGAACGTGAATCTGGTCTGCCAGTTGGCTCAGTGCTTGATCGAGAATCGCATTGACGCGTTCATGGCCGTCAACTACGAACTGGTCTTTGGTTGCAAACTGGCGAATCGTTTCCTCACTTTCGGGCCGTGAATACCCGCCCCAGGAAGTGAATGTATGCTCAGCGTAAAGCACAAGATCATCCCACATCGAGCGAATCTGCGCAGCTGGGCCGGATACGTTCGGCTGGAGAAAGGTGGCAATGGTCGCCAGCTTTTCAGCCGAGGGAGCCCGCTGCTGGCTCGAGCGGTCGATGGCAAGATACTGCGCGTCCGTGCCGTAGCCATCCTCCCAGTAGGGGCCTCCGTCACCGACCACCGTCGAGAGACGCGAACCGAAGTTTTCCTCAATGTAGCGCATGTATTCGGGGAAAGTGGCCAGGGTCATCTTGGGATAGGCGTATTGGGCGTTCCACTTCTGCACGAAATCGGGTTCGCCCGGGATAAGATCCGTGTTCTCAATCTGGCTGCCGTACAACAGGACCGCGTCCGGCTTATAGGATGGCGACTCATATTGCTGGAAGAAGGTGGGGAGCGACTGCCGGCACGCCGCCTCCTGCGCCGGAACGCCACACAAAAATGACAGTTGGAAATATTGCCGCGAGTAGGACATCAGCACCTTGCTGCCATCAGGTCCCTGCCACCAGAAGGGAGATTGCTCATTCCAACGCCCGTGGAGCAGAATCGGTGCGCGATCGTTATTGCTGGCGGCCAGGAAGTACTTAATCCC
>CAYTMD010000428.1:0-5772 GCA_964438685.1 uncultured Acidobacteriota bacterium | reverse complement strand
AGGCGCTCCTTTTCCACATCGCGCGCCAACCCTTTGATGATGCGCTTCGCGCCCGCGTCAATGAAGGCCTGCGAAGTGTCGAGCAACAATACGTTATGCCCGGCGCGAAGCATCACATGGGCAATCCCGTGGCCCATCTGGCCCGCGCCGACTACACCGATTAATTGATTTAGCGATTTAGCGATTTGGTGATTTTCCAATTCAGTCATGACCTGCCCCCAACAATTTCCTGATTTTGCGATTTAGTGATTCAGCGATTCGAAAATACCACAAATCACCTAATCGCCAAATTCCGGCCCCAGTGCGCCCCGAAGCCGCCGTTCCCGGCAAATTGTCCTTCCAAGTCTGCAATTTTCTGCAAAATCCACGTCACTTCGACAAAAAATGTCCGACTTTTCGTTGGACAATGTGTCATGATTTTGTTTGTTTTCATACACATTCCAACTTCGAACGTCATTTATTAACATCTTTTTTTTGAGCCAGTCTCCGTAAGCGACTTTTTGTTTGATTTTGGGGTGGCCGAATGGCCACGATGGGCGGAGGTTGGAGCCTTGCTGGCTCGGCATGGGCATTGCCTTTCATCCCCAGGCGCGGACTTGGCTAGTAAGTATACACACACATCTAGCCTTTGACAAGATCAAAGTGGGGCGGAATGGCGCAGACCCGGTTTGCAAGGTCATCGGGCCGTTCCCGATTACCAACGAAAAGCCTCGGACCTACCAAACAGGCCCGCGCCACGATTGCTCAACGGTCCCCTACATAATAGGCAATGTCGGCGCCACCCGATTTCATTTGGCATCCCCCTTTAGAGAGGCCCAAAAACACTTGCGATGATGTGCCTTTCTTGCTTGTTGCTTCCGGAAAAAGTCGATCCCAGCAGCCGCTCCAAACGCAGTAATCATTGCTCCCATCATCCAAAAACCTGCTAAGGAGCTTTGCAACATTGCGCCGTAGGTGAAACACAATATGGCAGCAAGGATAGCGAGGCGGTCAATGGTGTTCACTTCGGCGGTTTTGAACCTGTAGGTTAGAACGGAGCAGGCTGCGAAAAGAAGACCTTCGATTGCACATCCGGTTCGACTAAGCTGAAGAGATTTGATTGGAGGGTGCCAACCACCCGCAGCCACGGCCAGCAATGCTCCAAAGACCGAGTACGTGAACAGCCCCGAAAGAGACTTGGCCCAGCGGTGCATCGTGGTCCACAAGATCACCGTTGCGGCAACTATATATAATGAGCCCACCCATAATGGCGGCAAGCCAAGAGAAGGCAGCGGGCTTTCGTAACTCTTAGGGAAGCGAAGCGTCATAATGCCGCACACGAGCATCCCCATCGTGAAGAACCCGATGATGTAGCCACCAACTGCGCGAAAACCGTTCTTGACTTGATCGATTTCACTCTTCGTTACCCAAGTGGCCACAAGCACCCAATCCTTCTGCTGGCGCGAAGATGCCGACTGGCACAGACCTGTTTTACAAGGTCTGCGGTCGGTTCCCGATTATCAACGAAAAGCCGCGGACCTACCAAACAGGTCCGCGCTACACCTTCTCAATTCCACCCGGAACGAAAGGGCGTAAAACAGCGATCAGGTCAGGAGTAAAGAGGAACCACCTTCGCACTCTGGAATGTCAGACGGCCCTGCAGCAGTTTCGCATTCTCGGGTGTTGGATCCACGTTTACGGGTATAAGCTCGTCAACCGGCTGGCCATTCGTTGCAGCCTTTGCCCAATCACTCATTAACTCAACATAGGTCTCAAGGGCAAGTCTCGGTGTGGGGCTGTCATCTGTCACCAAATAAGCCGGAGGCAGGTCGCCAACCACCACCCACAAGAACTCATCGACACCCTCGTGCTTTGGGCGGATCTTAAACAGGAACACCGCGACCACTCCACCCACGCCTAGTCCAAAATAGGATTCCTCTATGGACTCACACCAGTCAAACGCGGCCAAGTATTCTTCCGCCTCTGTCAGCATCGGATGGAGCAATTCAATTTCCTCTGCATACTCCCCTTTCATCTGTTTCACGGGTACCACTTTGCTGAAATCGACGTTGGTTTCCATCGGTTTTCCCCGAGTCTGCCAAATCACATAATCGCGGCTGGCCCAGACCAGTTTTGAGGGCTGCGGTTGGTCCCCGATTACAATGAAAAGCCGCGGACCTGGCAGACAGGTCCGCGCTACTCTTGCTGTTGTGCTTTCGTATCCAAAATCAACAATTCACACAGAAGGGTTGCCGCAGTGAGTATTGGAGTGACCACAAAAAGAAATAGAAGTCCATTACCCAGTTCCGTAAAGAAGCAACTCACATCTGCCCATGTATTTTGGAACAAAAACCCATTGGCGAACCCTCGGTACAACCAAAACGGAATGGAAGCGAATCCCAGTCCTGCAACCAGGGTACTTATAAGGGGAGCAATTCCTCTCCAGTGGCCATAATGTTTAGTGGCGGCCACAGCGAGCGCCCCGCAGGTGCTTGCGAATAGCTCCCATAGGGTGCAGGCTAAGGCGAGCCGTGCAGCCATAATGGGCAGACCCGGACCGGTCACACGTGTGCAAAAATAGTCGCCTTTGTAGCTACAGAAGAGAGTTCCGTACGAGACGATGAAGTAGAGTATTGTCACCCAAAGCCGGCTTCGTTTAGTTTTCACTAGCATGAGGACCAACCCGGCCGTTGCATCGCTTGGCTGCTTGTTGCTGAAGCGACCCAGTGGGCCAATATTATGCGGGTGTAGCGCGATTGACATCAAGTCCGCAAGCTTCTAGACTGGCAAGCATGGAAGTTAACTTTACTCCTCATACCGAAGCGCAGCTCAAGGAATTTGCTGCCCGCAAAGGCAAGGACGCCGCGCAGGTGGTGCAACAGACGGTCGTAAGCATGCTCGAACGGAAGACGCGCTTCGTCGAAGGCGTAAAGCAGGGCGTCGCGTCCGCCGATCGCGGCGACCTGATCGATCACGAGGAAGTGGTCAGCCGTATTGACCGGCTCTTCCAGTCGTGACCCGCATCCGGTAGACAGCCGAAGCCGCCAGCCAGCTTGACGGCATTGTTAAACACATCCTAAAGGATAACCCCGAGGCTGCCCGCAAGGTTGCCCGGGCTGTTCTTGGCCGTATCGAGAACCTGAAGGATTTCCCCCTCCTTGGCCGCCCCGGCGAGGAAGTCGAAGGAACCCGCGAACTGCACAGCCCGCCTTACGTTATCGTTTACCGACTTAAGGATGACGTAGCCGAGATCCTGGACATCTGGCATGGCGCGCAGGACTGGCGCTAATGAAAAGCCGCGGACGGGCTGGCGCAGACCTGTTTTGAGGGCTGCGGTCGGTCCCTGATTGCCAACGAAAAGCCGAGGACCTACCAAACAGGTCCGCGCTACGCTTGCTCGACGGTCAACAACATAAAAGGCAATGTCGGTGCACCCGCTCTACCGGTTTCTTCATATCGTGCGTTCAATTGTCATGGCGTATTACATACCCATTTTCCTTCGCCCATTGCTCACCTGCGGCCTTGAGCATCGGCTGGCCGGAGTTGACGTAGGACTCGGCCAGCGCTTTGCCCCCATGCTGTTCAAGATAGGTAATCATTTCCGGGATCAGCGATAAACAGGTTGAGGTGATGTAACCCCGCTGAAGTAAGGGTCGGCAGTCCTGGTTGAACCTGACGTTTCGGAAGTACCCTTCTGCAGCACGCCAGGCACTGGCCGCGCGGGGGTCATGGAAACCGAGCAAGTAATTGTCCGCAGTCAGTCGGACATTATAATCAGAATCCTGCAGGGCGGCGATTAAGGGCTCGATCGCGCGAGGATCTTTGATTTCGCCCAACGCTGTGGCCACGTTCCGGCGGACGGCAGGATCCGGATCCTTCAAGGCTGCGATCAGGGGTTCGACCGCGCGCGGGTCTTTGAAATCGCCCAATGTCGAGGCCGCTCTCATGCGGATTCTTGGATCCGGGTTCTTCAGGGCGGTGATCAGTGGCTCGACCGTGCGGGGGTCTTTGATTCTACCTAGCGCCCGGCTGGCCCAGTTTTGAACTTGTCGATCTGGATCGTTCAGGGCGGCGGTCAGGGGTTCAATTGCGCGGGGATCCTTGATGACGTACATCGCCCTGGCCGCGTTACTGCGAATGTCATGATTCGGGTCCCTCAAGGCGGTGGTGAGGGGCTCGAGCGCAAGCGGACCGATTTTGACCAACGCCGCGTCGGCAAGGTCTGGGACAAAATAGTCCTTGTCCGTCCAGGCGGCGCTCAGAGGTTCGACCGCACGGGGGTCTTTGATTTCACCCAAAGCGCGGGCTGCGCCCCTCCGGCGGAAGTAACTATCCGGGTCCTTCAAGGCGGCAATCAGGGGTTCGACCGCGCGCGGGTCCTTGATTTCACCCAATGCAATGGCGGCGCTCTCGTTGACATTCCCGTCCCTATCCATCAGGGCGGCAATCAGGGGTTCGACCGCGTGCAAGTCCTTGATTTCGCCTAACGCATAAGCCGCACCTTCTCGCACGTTGAAATTCGGGTCTTTCTTCAGGGCGGCGATCAGGGGCTCGACCGCGCGCGGGTCCTTAATTTCACCCAACTCATAAGCCGCTCCTCTTCGGGTACCAAATTCCGGGTCCTTCAGTTCTTTGATCAATTCGCTGACACGAGCGGCTTTCTCGTTGACGCGACTGGTTTGCCCATCCCCGGCCAGCACAAACCCGAGTACCCAGAAATAGACCAATATCGCCAAGGCAGACCACCACCGAACTTGCCTGAAGCGGCGTACTTTCAACCGAATCATAGGGCCCCCCTGAGAATGAGAAGCCGGTAAATTCTCCCTTAAGATTCGAGAGATCCTTCTTTGCCAGAAGGAAGCTGGCGCAGACCTGATTGTGAGGTCCACGGACGATCCCCGATTGCTAATGAAAAGCCGCGGACCTACCAAACAGGCGCTACGCGTGCTTCCTGGCCGAGTTTCAAATTTCGAGTTTCGAGTTTCGCTTGGCTATCGTTAAAGCGCGAGATCACGTAATTGCCAGCCAGCTCGCTCAACTGCGAGCGCTACGGCATTCCCTCCGCCGAGGCACAACGCGGCCACGCCGCGCTTGGCGTTGAGCCGGGCCAATTCGTAGAGCAGCGTCACGAGGACGCGCGCGCCGGAAGCTCCGATGGGGTGGCCCAGCGCCACGGCGCCGCCATTCACATTGGTCTTCGCGGGGTCGAGTCCCAGTTCCTGTATCACGGCAATGGCCTGGACGGAGAAGGCTTCATTCAATTCGAACAGGTCCACATCCTCGGTTTTCCAGTTGAGCTTTTTGAGCAATATGCGCACGGCTTCCACAGGCGCCATCATGACCCACTTGGGCTCGACGCCGCTCACCGCCTGCCCCACGATTTGCGCCAGGGGCATCTTTCCCAACTCGCGAGCTTTATCGAGAGATGTGACCACCACCGCCGCCGCGCCATCGTTCGTGCCCGGAGCGTTCCCCGCGGTCACCGTGCCGTCCGCTTTGAATGCGGGCCGCAGCTTGGCGAGGGTTTCAATCGACGTGTCCGCGCGGGGGGATTCATCGGTTGCGAACTGGATGGGGTCGCCTTTCTTTTGCTTGATGGAGATGGGCACAATCTCGTCCAGGAAGCGGCCCTTCTTGATGGCATCGATGGCGCGGCGATGGCTTTCCACCGCATAGGCGTCCTGGCGCTGGCGGGTGATGCCGTACTTTTCCGCCACCAGTTCGCCCGTCATCCCCATGTGGAAGTCCTCGTAGGCGTCGCAAAGGCCGTCGGTGATCATGGAGTCGAGCACC
>CAYTMD010000427.1:0-5773 GCA_964438685.1 uncultured Acidobacteriota bacterium | reverse complement strand
CCAAATCGGTGACCCCCGTGGTGATCGTGGCCGTGTAGGGCGTATTCGGAGCGAGATTGCTCAAGGGCGTGAAGGTCGCGATTGTTCCTGTTATATCCAAGGAAATTGTTCCGGTTACCGGCAAACCCGCGGATGTCACCAGGAAGGTCGCCGTGTTGACCGTTGCAGGGTCCATTGCCGTACTGAAGGTTGCGTTGATGGCGTTGGTACACACCCCTGTGGCATTACTCACAGGGTTCGTGGAAAGCACTGTGGGCGGAGTGGTGAGGGCCGAACCGGTCGTAAAGCTCCAAACATAGTTACTTGCCAGATGATTGCCCGCCAGGTCGGTCACCCCGGTGGTAATCGTGGCCGTGTAGATCGTACTAGTCGCGAGATTGCTGGTGGGTGTAAAGGTTGCAGTGGTGCCCGCAGCAATGTAGGTCACCGCGCCTGATATGGGCGTTGCTCCTTGCATCAGGGTAAATGTTGTTGTGCCGATCGTCGCAGGGTTCATCGCCTCACTAAATGTCGCCGTGATCCTCTGGTTGATGGGCGCACTGGTGGCAGCGTTCGCGGGGTTTGTGGAAATCACAGTGGGTGGTGTGATATCAGGGGCCACTCCCGTGGTAAATGTCCACACAAAGTTAGCTGCCATTGCTGTGCCAGACAGGTTTTTGGCCCCGGTGGTAATGGTCGCGGTAAATAAGGTAAGCGCTGCCAGGTTGCTTGTTGGCGTAAGAGTCACAATGTTGCTTACAGAATTATAGGTAACTGCTCCACCGACAGCGGTTGCGCCAGGCCCGGTCAGCGTAAAGGTTGCGGCCGTCATCGTCGCCGGGCTCATCGCCTCGGAGAAAGCCGCAGTGACTGCCGTGTTGAGCGCAACACCCGTAGAGTTATTGAGAGGGTTTACGGCGGTCACCGTGGGCGGCGTGGTGCTCGCATTCGAACCTGTTCTAAAGCTCCATACAAAGTTGCTCGCCAGTGCGGCGCCCCCCGCATTGGTAACACCGGTCGTAATCGTGGCAGAATAGTTGGTGTTGATTGCGAAGTTGCTGGTCGGTGTAAAAGTCGCGGTCGTGCCGGCACAGGTGAGTGTCCCTGCTACCACGGCTCCACCAGGTCCTTTCACAATAAAGGTCGATGAGGTAATTGTTGAGCAGGTTACCCCCTGATTGAAGGTTACCGTGAGGGCCTGATCGGTCAGCACGCCTGTTGCGCCATTCGTGGGGACTACGGAACTCACTGTGAGGGGGGGCCCGATTGTGAACGTCACCGCACTGGTGGTCATGCCCGAACTCGTCACACTGATGTTCACAGCGCCGAGCACCGCGGTCGCGGCGATGGCAAAAGTCGCGGTGATCTGGGTGCTACTTGTCACCGTCGTGTTGCTGACGGTGATCAGCGCCCCGCTCACGTTGATCGTGGCTCCTGTGGTGAAACCGGTTCCCGTCAGGGTGACAGGCAAGGTCTGGCCCTGGGCACCCCCAATCGGACTGATAGCGCTGAGCGTGGGGAAGATAACTCCCTGCTCGCGACCGCATCCGGCCACAAAAACGACCAGTAGGAGTGCCATAAAGCATATCTTGCTAATGTTCCGTATGCCCATTCGTGGTCTCTCTTCTTTTAGTGTCATGGCGTTTCCTTCCCGGCTCAGTGGCCGATGGCTATTAACAAAGACCTCACAACGGCCATAATTTAGCAAATCAGGTTTTGACCTGTCTGTTCACAAAAAGACACCCCTCTGTCTAAAAACGAACACGTGCCTGTTCAAAATTGCACACCGCTATTTTTGAGGGAGAACTACTCTGTAAGGTCAGTGGAAATCGCCGATGGATCGATACGGATATAGGCGCGAGTGCAATCTTTGCGTAGCGGGGAAGGGGGCTATTTTCGGCTACCGCGTGAGCGCAGGGTTGAGCAATTTTGAGCAGACTCAGGGCGTGAACTTTGTTGCACTATGATATAGAGTCGGCACTCGGGCGCCGTGCAGGAGCCTGGCCGGGGAGAGATTCTCTGAATGAGACTGGACCTTTTGTGAGCGCCAAGGGCATTTTAGTAAATCTGAAAGCCACTTACGTGCTGTTCAAAAAGGCTTGCTTGGCCTGGGCAGATGACGATGCCCCGAGCATGGGCGCAGCGCTGGCCTTTTACACCGTCTTTTCACTTGCTCCAGTCCTGATTGTCGCAATATCGGTGGCGGGTTTGGCGTTCGGGCAGAAAGCGGCCGAGGGCGAACTCTCGCGCCAACTCCAAGGCCTGCTGGGTGATGCGGGCGCAAGGGTCGTACAAGCGATTCTCCAGAGCGCGAACCGGCCCGCGCTAGGCATCATTGCGAGCGCCATTGGCATCGGGACCCTCCTGGTCGGTGCGTCAGGCGCGTTTGTTGAGCTTCAGGACGCGCTCAATAAGATCTGGAAAGTTCAGCGCCAGTGTGGAAGTGCCTGGCTGAGAGCAATTCGAGAACGCTTCCTGTCGTTCGGGCTGGTTCTGGGTCTGGGCTTCCTGTTGCTCGTGTCACTGGTGGTAAGCGCCGCGCTGGGGGCCGTGGGAAATTTCAACGCACCGCTGTTCCCCTGGCCCGCATTCATGCTGGAATCGGTTAACTTCTTCTTCTCGTTGGGAGTGATTGCTCTGCTTCTCGCGATGATCTTCAGGTATCTACCCGATGCTGATGTTGGCTGGAGTGATGTGTGGATAGGTGCGGCTGTAGCGTCCGTGCTCCTGACAACCGGCAAGGCGCTGATTGGGTTGTATCTCGCCAGGTCCACCGTCGCCTCAGCATACGGGGCAGCATCATCCCTAATCATTATTCTTACCTGGGTTTATTACTCCGCACAGATTGTTCTTTTTGGCGCGGAACTTACGCAGGTCTACTCCCACCAAGGTGGCTCGCGGGCCGAAGGAAGTTCAGTCCATTATGGTGATCCGCACCGTTGAGGCGCTCGGACAGCTTCGACCTACAAAGCCGTCGCCCTTTCATCCTTAACGCGGCTGACGTTAGTCGCGGTGCCGTGGACCCCGCCCATCCAAGTGGTGGCTTCAGCAAGTTCATCTCCGGTGGGCGGGTAGACCAGCGCCAGGCCCTCAGCGCACGCTCCGACGGGACGCGTGAACTGATCCTGGTTCATGAGGATAAAGTCAAGGGCCAAACCCAACGCCGGAGAGCTGAATTTACCGATGAAACGCATTCCGCTGGTGTGGGCCGCAGAAGTCCACGTCCAGTAGTCGGACACCATCTCCTGCTCGCCCTCGGAATCAACCGACCAGACGCTCAGGTAATCCACCGTCGTTCCCACCGCACCTCGGTATTCCACCCGAGCCGAACTTAGGTGGCTGACTTTCTTCAAGTCATCCCAGCCTAGAATCACTGCAAACCCCAGGGCCTTGTCGAATTCCATTTTGACTCTCCCTTACGAACAGATCACTTCGCTGGCTTTGGAATCTCGCCGGGGCGAAAAGGCCGGCGCGGCATCAATTCCGGGAAGCTGGTTTCGACCGAAAACGCGGTAGCGACGAGTTCGGTAAACTTATATTTAACGTCGTGTGAAACCATTGTGGAGCGTCCGAGTATCCGGACGTCGGCCGCAGCCTCGGTGGCCGTTTGCAGCCACATTCCACCAACGTCGCCGTAAGCAAAGGTGAGGCTCACGTCCCGCACCCACCAGGACGGGGGCTTGGCAAGCTCGCCCTCGAAGCGGCGCAGCAGGTAGGTGTTCGCATCAACCCAAATGCTGCCATGGAGCAAATGCTTGTCTATGCGTTTCGGAAGCAACTCCAGGACGTAGCAGCGATGACCGCTTGTGTCAGCCTCGCGGAGGTAGCGGAAATCATAATTGTCTGCCGAGATGTCAGTGGCAACATAGTCTTTCGTGACCTCTGCCTCGTTGGCCAACATGCGGCGAACAAGTATCTGTCCCAGTCCGCTCCCGTTCGCCACCGCAATGGTGTATTTCTTTGAGTTCGGAGGGATGAAGGCGACATCGGCAGTCACCTCGGATTTGGCCTTCGATTCATCCTTGCCAAACAGCTTGTAGTCTCGCGTGACGATGTAGGGCCGCAGGCGGGCACGGTTCTCCGCCCGGGCCTGCGCCATGTGGGCGATGATGGTTTCCGTGGTTGGGGCAGAGTTCCCGCTCTGAGCAGACGCGCAGGCCATTCCTGCGACGAGATAGAGAAAAAGCAACCACCCGGCCTGCTGGCGCACAACCATGCAGAAAGGGCTTCGTTCCGCTTCACGATGTTTGACACACGAGTTTTGCGGCAAAAGCGCACCCCCCGCGATCGTCCGCTGGGTCTCCGGCCTTGCATAGCCCTAACCAAAACCATGGCGATGGCCAGCACTCCTGAGGAATAGGAGCCGCAGGGTAAAATCGCGCTGGCCCTCACGATTAGGCCTGTTTGGCGATCTTAGGAAAGGGATCTGCGACCGGTTATCAGGTTCCACAGCAGCACAATTACAGCGCACACGAGCAATAAGTGGATGAGGCCTCCGCCCACGTGAAAGCTGAAGCCCAACAGCCACATGACCATCAGAATCAAGAAAATTGTCCAAAGCATGTTAATCCTCCCCCCCTAACACCCTTCTCCAGGCAGATCCCAGAGGGGAGTTCGAGGCATCCTTGTTATACCCTTGGGTAATTCGTGTGTCAGTCCTTTACTGCTCATATGGCTGGTCACAATTGCTCAATCCCATTCACGAGAGGCGGATGTCCACAAACGCAACATAAGGGTATTGGCATCAATTGAAATTCCGGTCAGATCGGGGCGCCGTCATATCACTGCTGTCCAAATTTGCAGACTCTCCCAGTGGAACACGCGGGACCGCGCTCAGCCATCATGAATTCGACATCGAAACTAAGAATACATTTCCCCTCGCCCAGGGGGTTGGTAACAAACTGGAGACCGTTAGTTAGAGCCGTAAAACCCAGTCGAGAGGCAGGAATGAAAAGCCCTCAGTCTCACCTTTGTGTCAGTCGGCCCCAGAGTTTTTGACCCCCTCACCCGTCCTGCCCCGGCTGATGAAAACGCCGGTTGCAGTCCACCCTCTCCCCCAAGGGGGCGAGGGCAATGAATTTCCTCGATCTCCGCTGGGAACAGGTTGGCTTGACCGCCGGCGTGAGAAAAAGCCCCCGCTTCCCCGCATAGCGAGCGCTGTTGCTGCACTTCATTCCCAACCTGACGCGATCTGTTTTGGACGCGAGTCCCGTCATATGACCCGCCGCGATATCGCGTCCCCCACGATTGCCTTCCGCGCGCAACTATGCCGAGCCCGCGAGCCGGCTGAGGCAAAAACGGCAGCATGCTGCGGCATTCCACAGCTTCAGTCTGGGTTGGTTGAGGATAGGAAGTCTTAGCTGAATTAGTGCGAGGGCTACGGTTTCTTGGGGGATGTCGTGACGTTCCACACATACAGGAAGTCGAGATCACTGGCCGTCGCGACAGTGCGGCCAGCTTTGCGGGTGGCGCGATTGAGGGCTGACCGCACTTTTTCTTTGCTTAGCGCTAACTCCGCCAGGGGCACTTTGATGGCCGCTCCGTCCTTCAGCATGTCGAGATCATGAAGGATGGTGGTAACGATCTCCTTATGCTTCCCATGTCGTCCTTGGGGAACGTTGGCTTGCTGCATCGTCTTGAAATGTGCTGGTGCGCTGACGGTATTAGAACTCATACCTGACTCCAAGACTCTTTATCGTTAAATACACGTATCCGTATCCTACCTCACCGTGACAATAAACTACAAGTAAATAATGAAATGGATCCGCTAGATTCAGGGGCCTATGCCACCGCA
>CAYTMD010000426.1:0-5784 GCA_964438685.1 uncultured Acidobacteriota bacterium | reverse complement strand
TTGCCGCCTCGAATACATCCATGGCGGCCTCGCTGCGCGAAAAGTTGAAAGTGGTCGAACAGAGGTACGCAGGCCAGCCCGCGTCCACACCAACCCTGTCGGATCCCGAAACGGTGGAACGATTGCGCTCGCTTGGCTATGTGAGTTTGCAGTCTTCCCTCGCGGCGAAGAATGATCCGAACCGTGCCGATCCCAAGGACAAGGTTGAGACGCTGCATCTCGTTCTTCGGGCATCCGACCTGCGCCGGGAGCGGAAATTCGCGGAGGCGGAAGAGTTGCTGGCGAATTTGGAAAAGGCCGAGCCCACGCTTTACGTTGTTCCTTTCGACCGCGGCGAGAATTACCTGGCGTGGGCCAAACCTCGGGAGGCACTGCCGGAATTTGGGAAGGCTTTGTCGCTGAATCCTGCATTCGACCAGGCGGTATTGGGCATCGGGCGGGCGCACTTTATGCTGGGGCAGGACAAGCCTGCCGCCGAGTCGCTGGAACTGGCTATGCGCATGAACCCCAGGAATTTCCTGGCGCGTCTGGCGCTGGCCAAAGTTTATTGGCGGCAGAATCTTCCGGCCAAGGCTGAGCCGGAATTGGCACGCGTGGTGAGGGAACATCCAGAGCTTGCCGAGGGCCACGCCGATTACGCGATCATCCTGGCGAAGCAGGCCAGGTATCGTGAAGCAATGCCGCACTTTGAGCGGGCGCTCGCCGCGGAATATCGCGACCCGGTGCTGTATAACTACCTGGGGATTTCTTATGGAGAACTGGGAGAACAGGACAAGGCTCGCGCGGCTTACAAACAGGCTGTGGCACTGAACCCGAGCTATGCAGCGGCATATCTGAACCTCGCCTTGCTGTCGCGAAAGCAGAACCAGCCTGATGAAGCCCACCAGTATTTCCAAAGAACTTGCCAGCTTAGCGCGACGCTCTGCCATCAGTACGCGGCGCAATTTCCCCAGTAGTAGGCCCAATTAATCAGCACCTCTGGTCTCGGTCCACCCCGTCGCCCGGCGCGCCACCCCGCAAAGAAAAGGGCCGGGAAGTTACACCCCGGCCCTTTGAATTAGCTTGGAACCTGGTGGCCCCCCGTGACGGGGGGGGCGTCAGGCGCCTGCACTAGAATATCATCTTCAATGCGAACTGGATCTCACGCGCTGGATACGCCTGTGACGAAGTACCAAACAAGCCAGCCGATTGTCCAAGCCGCATGTTGGGAAGATAGAGGTTAACGCGATTGGCGATGTTAAAGGCCTCGGCGCGGAACTGTAAATTGACCCTCTCTGAGGCTTTGATGTTCTTAAAGAGGGAGAGGTCTATGTCCGCAAACGTTGGGCCGCGGAAGGCGTTACGGGCCATGTTGCCATCATACGGTCCTTTATAGGTGCTTGGGCATGCCGCGAGTGAATCGGGTGAAACACTGCAAGCCAAGAACATGCTTGCGGTCAAGTGGCCCGCGCCCCCTTCAAAAGCGCTGCGAGCATTGGAGGCTCTAAATCCACTGGAGAGCTGGTTCGGCCGATCATTGGAAACGCCATCCTGATTAAAGTCGCAGGTCCCACTGGGGAAGCTGGAGTTACTGCAATAGGGTTCCCAAGGGAAACCCGAGTGCCACGTGATGATATTGTTAAGCCCCCACCCACCCAAGAGATGACCGGTGAATCCCTTCTGACTTTGATACCAGGGCAACTGCCAGACAAAGCTGTTGGTAAAGGCGTGGTGAATGTCAAAGGTGGAGTTACCATAATCGAGCCCGGGAAGCGCCTGGTCCATGCTGAAGCCCTCAGCCGCGCCGCTGGCGGTGGTAGCGCCACTGTGCCAGGTGGATCGCCCGTCCAAGGAGTGTGAATAAACATAATTGGCGTGCCACTCCAACCCATGGCTCATACGCTTGTCATACACCACCTGCAAACCGTCATAGTTGGAGTTGACGGAATTCTCCCAGGTGCGGAGGCGCCCGTAGAGGCAGTTGACGCGGTAAGGACCAAACAGCGAGCATTCGCCGCCGCTCGAGGGTCCAGACCCACCCTCTGTTACGCGGCCGCCAAACACCCTGTTGATGTCCTCGGATCGATACAACTTGTGGCCGAAGGTTCCCACCCAGGAAACTTTCAACACGGAATTGCCTGGCAGTTGGCGTTCCACACCAAGATGGGTGCCGAAGACATAAGGATCACGGAAGCCAGGGAACACCACACCCGTCAGGAATGCAGCGTTGGCGTTATAGGGATTCCAGCCCGAGAGGTTGCCGGCAAAGGCATTGTCCGTAGCTCCTGCCGGGCCGCTGCCGATGTTGGAAGGGTTTCCCGTAAACGTGGGAGCGGCCCCGTTCTGGGGGCCAAAAATGCAAGAGTCCGTGAACGCGGGACCCACATTGTTGCCGGTTCCGCAAAATGCCAGGTTAAATGAGTAGAAGGGAGGATCCCAACGAGAGTTGGAAAGGGGGTTGTAAACCTCCCCATTGTAAGAGACTCCAAACCCGCCGCGCAGCGAGGTTTTTCCGTCGCCGAAAACGTCCCAGGCAAAGCCCAATCGTGGACCAAAGTTGTTGTGGTCGCCTGTAGTCAAGGCGCCGGAAATCGCTTCGAATCCGCCATTGCAAGGGTTCCCGTCGTAACCTTTAGCGCCGGAGACGTCCACATAACAATTAATCGCTCGCACGCGAGCCGTTAAATTGCTTCCCGCAGGCAGCACAAGCTGCGTCGTCTGACCGTACTTCTCCGTGTGCCGGGTGTAAAGATCGTAGCGAAGGCCCAAGGTCAGGGTAAAGTTGTGAGAAACCTTGATGTCGTCATTGACGAAAAGCCCGGTCGAGATGTTCCTCCAAGCGCGAACGTTACTCGATAAGTGAGCCCCGCCGGTGGAATCTCCGGTCGTGGGATCAATGGTTCCGGGAACAACCCCGCCGGCCACGGACTCGACAATCGCTTGCGTCAACGCCAGGGAGTCAGTAAATTCGTAAGAGGGGCGGCCCACATTGAATTCACTGTTTTCATAGTTGCGGGAAATTTCGCCGCCAAACTTGAACGTGTGCTTTCCGTGGGTGTAGGTGGCAATATCGGAGAAGTGGAACACCTCTTCGTGGAAAATTTGAGGATAACCATTGTAGCCGCCATACTGAACTTCGCCCGTGTCAGTGTAAATATTCGGAACGCCTGCATCCGTTTGCCCCACGTCTGTAACATTGCGGTTCCATCCCGCATGAAACTCATTCAACATATTGGGGCTAAAGGTATGCGACCAGCCCAAGGCCAATTGGGGGTAATCAAATTTCTGGGGACTGGCGAAGCCGCGGAGTGACACAAATGCGGCGGGAGCGCCCCCGTTGGTGGCCGGCGAGTACAGGGGATCATTGTAACGGTCGAAGAAATACCGTCCGAATACTTTGTTATGCTCACCCTGCCAGTCGATCCTACCTGAAAACTGATTGCCGTCGTAGAACTGGTCCTTCGAATGCTGTTCTGCGGAAGCAGAGACGGCGCCAAAGGTGGGCATGCTGCCGGACGCCAGCAGGGCTGTGCCAAAGGGGCTGGCGGGATCGATATTGTAGTTGCCGAGGCAGGTGGCGTCGAACGCCTTGCAGGTACCGGCGTCACTGGTGAGGTAAGTGGCTAGGGTATCGGGAGTGCCGATCCCCGGGCCTGCGGGACTGCCTGTCGGCGTAGGGCCAGGAAAATTCTTGAATAGCAAGGCACCGACCGAGTTTGGGGCGTTTTGGATGATTAAGTTGCGAAATGCCGGGGTCTCCATCAATTCCAATTCCGGCTGAGCCACGCGGGTGCGTTCACCCTCGAAAGAACCGAAGAAAAACAGCTTATTCTTCTTGATGGGCCCACCAATCGTACCACCGAACTGGTTCATGCGAAAAGGGTTCTTAGGGTTTTCAAAGTAATTCTCCGCATCCAGTTTGTCATTGCGGACGTACTCGTAAAGGTCGCCATGAATGTCGTTGGTGCCAGTCTTACTTACGATGGTCGTGATTGACCCCACGGAGCTTCCGTATTCCGCGGAAATGACTTCCGTGTCCACACGGAACTCTTGCACCGTGTCAAGGGAGGGCTGGGTATTACTGCCGCCACTCAAGCCTTTATCCGACACACCATCGATATAATAGCCATTCATGTTCACGCGAGCGCCGTTCACCACCGTGGTAAACCCCCGATTACCGGGTTCGGTAATGACACCCGTTGTGCTTACCGCACCCGGCGCCAGTTGGATCATCTGGAAAACATTCCGACCGTTCAAGGGGAGATTGGCAACCTGACGAGCGGTCACGAGTTCTGACAAGCGGTCGGTTTCGGTGTCCACCATCGGGGCTTGGCCCTCGACCGTGACGGACTGGGTCACCGCGCCAACTTCCAGCTTGAAGTTTACCCGTTGGGTATAGCCGACACTCAACTCAATGTGGGCGTTAACGAAGGTCTTGAAACCCTGAGCTTCAGCGCGCAGCGTATAAAAGCCGGGCTGAAGGTCGGGAATGGTGTAAAAGCCCTCGCTATTGGTTGGGCGCGGCGTGGCTACGCCGGTTCCTTCGTTTGTCGCCGTTACCGTGGCATTGGGAATGACTGCACCCGTGGGATCGCTCACCAAACCGGTAAAGGTTCCGCGCACCTGGCCTGATGCGCTCGGTGCCAGCCAGCACAACGAAACCAGCACGAGGATAATGACTTGCCAGCTTTCTCGGATCCACTTTGACATTGTGTTCACCCCTTGTCTTGTATGAACTGACCTCAAATCCCGCCTAAATCATTACAAAATAACAGCTTAGGTTCTTAAGCCGGAATGATGTGAAGTTGTAGTGCTGCAAGATTCGGAATAGACTGGGGGCCATATCCCGCCCTTATAAGAAGCGCTTGTGCAAACTGAATCTCCCCGCAGTTTTTAGACTGTCCCAAGGGAGAAGTCCAATCGATTCTCTTTATAGCTAATATTAAGTGGGAAGGTAGGCAAAAAGTCACTCGAATGATCTGCTGGAGGGATTGACGCAGAAGCACCACTAGAGCTAAAGCTCCGGCCACGAGTGCTGAGTCTGGAAAGACGCCCATTCTTGACACCAACCCCGGGACGCTTCTGGTCTTTGCAAACCTACTTATAATGGCTTATTAGGGAACGATAATTTAAGTATTCGGGTACCCACACAGCAAAGCATGGGCCATCAGTCCATGTTTTTTGAATATCACATAGGTAGATGAAAATAAACATCTTAGGCGAATTACTGCGAGGATTGGCAGCGGTCATTATGAAATGCCATATACACAAATCCGTAATAGACAATTTTTCGGATTCCTGCGCCGAGAGAATTGGGGTGAGCTTACGGGGTCCCTAGGCAGTCGCGCAACGCTTCACAAAACGAAACCCCGCAAGCCCGTCTGGGCACTTGCGGGGTTTTGAGAGTCGAGACACCGGACAGCATTTGTGGCTGTCCCCAAAGCGGTCTAGAACAGAACTTTCAGGCCGAACTTAATCTCTCGACCTGGGCCTGTCGACCCGTTCGACGGGAACAGTCCGCCACTCCAAAGAGACGGAATACCAAATCCCGTGGTTTCCGAGGTCAACCCGGCATCGTCCAGGTAAGGATCCACAGAATTGAAATTGGGGTGGTTGAATACATTCAGGAACGAGGCATCGAACCGCACCGCCACGCGCTCAGTAACGTTTGTAACCTTGGCGATTTGGAAGTTAGCCCGGTTGATGCCAGCATCCCGCATGGTGTTCCGTCCGACATTGCCCCATGGCGAGTTGTAAACCGAATTCGCATACGCGCCGTTCACCAGGAAGTGCGCCGTGTTCCCG